>NZ_AP026866.1:3600000-3949362 GCF_042849255.1 Oceaniferula spumae | reverse complement strand
TTCCCTGGATCAACGTTGGCGGCGATGTCTGCACGAGCTGTTACACGTTGATCAGGTCCGGCATTCTTCTGTAGTTCCCCGATGGCAATCATCAGTGCCATGCGAGCATTTGCCTTGGCTTCAGCATGCGCATTGCTCTGGTTTGATTGACGGATTTCCATCGTTGAAAGACTGAGCATCGCCAAGGCGATCAACACCAGAAGCACCATCATGGTGATCGTCGCGACCAGTGCAAAACCAGATTCCGCCCCATGTCGGATAAATCCAGAACGGCGACTAATTCCTGATCCTTCTGGTTCAAACTGTGTGTGTGTTTTCATATCAAATTTGGCTAAGTGTTCCCAATCTTGCAGGTTCACCCTACACCAACACATCCGTAGTTACAATGTATATTTTCGAGGGCTGATATACACCCATCAACGCTAAAAACCACAGTCGCACACCATCTGATGTATGCACAATAACAATCCACAGCTCACGAAATTTACCACATTTGAACCAAAATTATACCACCAATAGACAGCCCCAAGGAATACACCGGAATCTGCCCAATTCAGGAAATCTGTGTGTATTGGAGCCTTGGATACAGTCTTCCTTCTTGACTTGAGCCATAGATGATGGACGGTCGGTCGAAACGATTTCCCAATCAACTATGCGCTTACCTCTTCTTCCTCTTCTCGTTATTTCTCTGCCGCTGTTAGCCTGTGCCCAGTCACCTCGTGTGAACACTCCTACGGGCGATGCCATGGCTCCTCCGGTCAAAGTAGCGACACTTCCACGCACTCCGGCACCCACCATCGGTGCAGCCCGAGCCATTGTGGTGGATTACGAATCAGGACGAGTTCTGTTTGAGAAAAATGCAGACCAGTCATGTGCCGTGGCCAGCACACAGAAGCTGATCACCGCTCTCTGTGTCATCGACAAGGGCAATCTCAATCACCGTTTCACCATCACCAAGAGTGATACGTGGGTGGAACCTACCAAGCTCGGTATTCTTCCTGGAGAAGTCTACACCAGACGCCACCTGTTAGGTGCCTTGCTAGTGAAAAGCGGCAATGATGTCGCACGCGCCTTGGCCAGGGACAATGCCGGCGGGGAAAGCCAATTCGCCACGGTGATGACGCGTAAAGCCCGCAGCTTAGGCATGCGTCATTCCAATTTCTTGAATCCCCACGGATTAACCGCCAAGGGCCAGTATTCCACAGCTCGCGACATGGCAATCTGTGCACGCGCGGCATACCGCGACCCGATCATCCGCAGTATCGTCAACACCCAAGCATATACGTTCAAGTTTTCAAACGGCCGCACCAAACGTCTGGAAAACACCAACAAAATTCTTAAACGCCTAAGCTACTGCAACGGCATGAAAACTGGCACCACTCGAGCCTCCGGCCGATGCCTTATCTCCAGCGGGGAACTCAACGGGCGCACCGCCATCGTGGTGGTGCTGGGTGCTCAGACCAGCACCATCTGGAACGACTCGGAAAAACTCCTGCGCTGGGCACTTGAGCGACCTGCATCCCAGTAATTGATTGGTCAGAGAAACCGCTCCCTGATTCATGCGCCAGCCGGATGACGAACTTGCCTCGCTTAAGCAGGCATCATTGTTGCGTCAATTACCGGCCTACGATCGCTCGCTGATCAATTTCTCGTCGAACGACTACCTCGGGCTTTCCAGGCACCCGACCATTATCAGCGCCTATCAACAGGCGGTGGATCAATACGGCGCTGGATCTACAGCCTCGCGCCTAGTCTGCGGATCACTTCCGCCACATGAACAATTAGAGAATTTAATCGCAGAAGCGAAAGGCACCGAGGCAGCTCTGAGCTTCGCCACAGGCTATGCCACCTCCGTCGGTGTCCTCGCTGCGGTATTACAAAAAGGCGACACAGTCATCCTAGACAAGCTCTGCCACGCCAGCCTCATCGACGGAGCCCGACTGAGCGGAGCCACAATACGGGTGTTCCCTCACAACCATCTCGATAAACTGTGTGACTTGTTAGAATCTTGTTCGCGCAGTGCAGCTGAGAACTCACGAACCCTCGTGGTGACCGAATCTATTTTCAGCATGGATGGTGACGCGGCTCCTCTTAAGGAAATTGCCGAGCTAACTCAAAAACATCGCGCCTTACTAATGGTCGACGAAGCTCATGCTTTAGGAATCCGCGGTCAAAGCGGCATGGGACTCGCCGAAGAACTCGGCATCAGCGAGCTGATTGATTTCCATATGGGCACCCTCGGAAAAGCAGGTGGTGTCGCAGGTGGCTACCTCGCAGCTTCGCGCAGCTGGATTGATCTGTTAGTCAACAAAGCCCGCTCGTTCATTTACTCAACAGCTCCCCCACCCGCTCAAGCTGCAGCGGCTTTCGCTGGTTTACAAATTATCCGTAGCGCTGAAGGAAGCGAACTACGCAAAAAACTTTGGGATAATATCCAAGTATTCCAAGAACACACCGGCCTGACCGCTCAGCCTGAATCAGCCATCATTCCCTGGATGGTCGGCGATACCGATCAGGCCTTGGATCTTTCTTTTCAACTGCGCGAAAAAGGATTTCTGGTGCCAGCTATCCGTTACCCAACGGTTCCCAGAAATACGGCAAGACTGAGAGTCACCATCAGCGCCGATCATGCACCACACGATATCAGGAGTCTTGCTGACTGCTTGAGGTAAGTCGTATGAATCTATTTTACGACACAACCGGAGTAAAACATGGGAGCGACAGCCTTCGCGCTGAGACGTCTCAAACCTGCGGATACTTCTGGCATAATTCACTCATCTACGATATAACGCTTTTTATGTTTTCGGAAAATCCAGTCGACTTCTTAAAAAGCTCTTCCATTGGCATTCATGCCGTATCCAAGGACGGCACGATTATTTATGCGAATGACCACGAGCTCAAAATGTTAGGTTATCAACCTGACGAATACGTTGGACACCATGTTTCCGAATTCCAGATAGAGTCCCCTAGCCTGGAAGATATGATGACCAAACTGAACAAGTTCGAGGTCCTGGAAAACTATCCAGCTGTCGTCCAAGCAAAGAATGGATTAAAATACATCCTCTACAATACCAGTGTGTATCACGCAAATGGAGAGTTTATTCACACCCGATGTTACGGGACTGAAATCGACGCATCCGTTTACGAGTTTTTCAAAAAGGCTGCGTCTACATCCAACGAAGCGGATAAGGCTCTTCACTGACGATAAAAATCGCCGTCGTTTCCTGCGTCAGCTCACAAGCAACAGCAAAGAGCTTACTATTTTGATTGGAATGCCGGGACAGGAAGACCCTCTTTGGACGCAAGGTTGACGTTGGGCGTGTTCGACCAAGCGTAACGAACCTTAGTGGGAGCCGGCAGCTTCGGGTTACTCAGGATAACCGAATCTGCGGATATGGAGACCTCAGTGGCTGGCACAAATTGGCCGTCTGCACCTGCCAGTTCAAAGCCTCTGAGTACATTGCCATCGCTTGCAACAAGTCCGCCACCAGTGTTCTGGAATTTCACCGTGACTTTGCCACTTTTAATCTCGTGGGAAAGATAGGTCGGACTGTCAGCTAAAACACCTTTGTCGTAAGTGTGCTTGAGAGCTAACAGAGCAAGTCTCTTACCCACCTGTGCTTTTTGCAGCGGATGGATATTTTTGGGATTTCCTACATCGATGGTGACAGCCATGCCTGTGTTCGGAATTTCTTCGGCTGACCTCTGCTGGGCTTGCCAAAAGATCGGTAGGATCTCCGGATTCTTGTCCTTGGGATAGCCGAAGGGTGCCAGTTGAACAAAATAGAACGGCATGTCCTCCCCCCAAATCTTGCGCCAGCCGTTGACCAGAGCCAGCTTACGGTAGTGGTAGTGCGGTCCTTCCGCTCGGTTGGATTCACCCTGATACCATAGAGTCCCTTTGATCTGCAAAGGACTGAGTCCGTGCACCATACCATTGTACAGCGCCGCGCTCTTGCTCTGGTTATTGGTCTTCACTTTTTTCGGATCAATGCCTTTGATTCTGTTATATTCATCGGCGAGTTGAGGGACGGATGCCCAACCGGCGGCCGTGGTCCACGGTTCGATTTTAGATCCCCCCCATGAGGAATCGAGCAGACCGATTGGCACATCTTTCATTTCCTCCTGCAGATATTTTCCGAAATAGTAAGCCACCGCAGAAAAACCACCGGACGTGCCAGTTTTGGCCATGCTCTCCGGTGTGCAAACTTTCCAACCAGAGCCTTTGGCAATATCTTTGAGTGGTGTTTTGGAGGCTACTTTACCCACGTCAAATAGACGAATGTTAGGATGATTCGCTGCGGCGATAGCCTCTTTGGGATTCTCGCTACGGCTGATACCCCATTCCATGTTAGACTGACCAGAGCAGAGCCATACGTCGCCCATGAGGATGTTGTTGAGTGAAATTTTATTCCGGCCTTCCACCGTCAGGCTCAACGCCTCTCCAAGCCCTCGCTTAGGCAAGGTGACTTTCCAGTTTCCTTCCACATCCGTCTCGGCTGTGGCCGTAGTAGGATCTGATAGAGGGCCAAGGGTCACCGTCACCTTTTCTCCGACATCGGCCCAACCCCAGATGGTGATCGGAGCATCGCGCTGAAGCACCATGTTGCTGGTGATGACTTTGGGCAAAGTGACATCGGCAACAGCAGTTAAAGGAAGGGAGGAGAGAATGCAGAGAATCGTTTTTTTCATGATAGTTCAGACTAGGCCACAGCCACTACGACCATTCTCAAGACAATGTTTCACTTTGGAAGCGTAAAACCAGCTCACTAAAGTCATCAGGCTTTAAGATCCTGGAGGATCAGTCGCCTTCGACAACGGCTGATAGAGAGGTTTGGGCCGCGGTCCGGTGCCGGCATCGCCAACAGCACGCTGGGTGAGGAGGGCTGATGCTACTGCTGCTGCCATTTTCTCCCGATAGGCTGAGGAGGCAATCATCTTGGCATCCGTGCGATTTGAAAGATAACCAAACTCCACAAGCACACAAGGTATCTGAGGGTTACGTGTCAGGCGTAACCGCCGACGCACCAATCCACGGCTTCGATTTCCACCTGCGACTTTTTCCATGTTCCATTGAATTCTTCGGGCGAGGCCATGACTATCGACTCGCCAAAAATATGTTTCCGGCCCACGGGTCGATGACGAAGGTGAGGCATTGTAATGCAGGCTGACCATCACTGCGGACTGATAACGGTTCGCCACTGCGACACGGTCGTCCAGATCCACAAAGCGATCGCCACTCCGCACCATCACGACTTTGAACTTTCCGGAGAGCATCCTTTTCAACCTCTGTGCGGTGTCCAAGGCGATGATTTTTTCGGTCTGCCCGTAACCTCTGGCTCCCGAGTCGTGCCCTCCGTGCCCCGCATCTATGATGACGGTGGTGTACCCGCTGGGCCCTGGTCGATGTCCCCATGCGTCACGCTTCAGACTCTGTCCCTGCCCCTGCATCATCGGTTGACCGTTTTGGGCGACAGGCGAGCAGGCGCATAGTCCAGCAAGCGTGGTAAAAAGGATCACTGTCCCTTCGATGAGGTTTTTATATCTGACCATTTTCTAAAGCCAGCAGGTTAACATGCTTGGCGACTAACTAGATTAGAGAGTACTAATAATGATTGCCAGATTTTTATGATGACTATCGAAACTCCTTAAACCTGACAAAAAATTGCATGGAGTCCAGTCGATCAATTCGGAAGATATTGTCGCATGTTTCTTCTAACCTTCGCATGCTAAAGCCCACGCTGGACATGATGGCGGGGTTTCCTACACTGACGGTCTGATGAATTCTGACTTTCTTGTCATCGGCAGTGGAATTGCCGGACTATCCTTCGCTATCCGTGCCGCCGAGCATGGCACCGTCACTATACTCACGAAGGGCAAGGCCATGGAGTCTAACACAGCCTGGGCACAAGGCGGCATTTCCGCCGTGCTACCTGAGGGTCTGCGGGAAAAAGGCGATAACGTAGAA
Source organism: Oceaniferula spumae (assembly GCF_042849255.1). GTDB lineage: Bacteria > Verrucomicrobiota > Verrucomicrobiia > Verrucomicrobiales > Akkermansiaceae > Oceaniferula > Oceaniferula spumae. Next base: position 3,943,394 of record NZ_AP026866.1, on the reverse strand, counting down.
AGTCACGTCGCTGACACTTTGGACGCAGGAGCTGGTCTCTGTGACAAGCAAGCGGTGCAGACTATCGTCGAAGAGGCCGCCGAGACCATTGAGGAACTCATTGCCTGCGGAGTGGATTTTGACAAACATGGCGAGGAATTTTCACTTGGGAAAGAGGGCGGTCACAGTCATCGGCGCATTCTTCACTCCAAAGATACCACCGGTCATGAAATCGCAGCCTCACTCTTGGAAACCGTGCGTAAAAATCCTAAGATTACCATTCTCGAGGAACATTTTGCAGTCGATCTGATCACCAGTGGAAAACTGGGGATGGTCTCGGAGGATCGTATCCTCGGAGCCTACGTGCTGGATGAGGCATCCGGTGACGTGAACATATTCCGGTCGGATCGAGTGGTTCTGGCCACCGGCGGTTGTGGCAAGGTCTACCTATATACCACAAATCCGGATAGCTCCACCGGAGACGGCTTGGCAATGGCTTGGCGGGCCGGAGCACGTGTTTCTAACATGGAATTTGTCCAGTTCCACCCGACGTGCTTTTTCAACCCCGCCGCCACCGGAGCCAAAGCCCGCTCCTTTCTGGTCTCTGAAGCAGTGCGTGGTGAGGGCGGTATTCTGCGCGATGCCAATGGCTACGAATTCATGGAGAAATACGATGCGCGTAAATCCTTGGCACCTCGCGACATCGTCGCCCGCGCGATCGACCACGAGATCAAAAAGACCGGAGCCCAGTGCGTCTATCTGGACGTCACCCATAAACCGAAGGGTTTCATGCAGGACCGTTTTCCTCACATATACAAAACTCTGCTAGAGTTCGGACATGATTGCGAAAAAGACCCCATCCCCGTGGTCCCCGCCGCTCACTATCAGTGCGGTGGCGTAGTGACCGACGTCAATGGCAAGACCGATATCCGTGGGCTCTTTGCGATCGGTGAAGTCGCCTGCACCGGACTCCATGGAGCGAATCGACTGGCGTCAAACTCACTGCTGGAAGGGCACGTCATGGCCCGACTCGCCATGAAAGAAATCCTCCGCATCCATCCTTTTTCAAAACCAGACCCGGAGGCACCCGAAATCCCGGCGTGGGAATACGGGGATACCGCTCCACCCGATGAAATGGTGGTCATTTACCATAACTGGGACGAAATCCGTCGTCTGATGTGGGATTACGTCTCGATCGTGCGAACTACGAATCGTTTAGAAAGAGCCGCTCACCGACTGGTCAACTTGCGAAAAGAGGTGCGAAGTTTTTACTGGGGGCATCGAGTCACTTCTGATATCCTCGAACTCCGCAACTTGGTGGCAACAGCGTCACTGGTGGTGGACTGCGCACTGCGACGCAAGGAATCCCGAGGAATTCACTACACTCTCGATTTCCCGGATAAAGACCCTCGTGCCTGCGTTCCGACCACCCTCAGACGTTTTTAGCCGCAAGTTTCATCCCTCCCCCTCATTTTTTCCCTCCACACATGCCCTCTCATTCATTGACATCGTTGATCGCCCTGACCCTGAGCCTTGTTGCCGTCGTTGTGCCTACCAACGTCTCGGCACAAGTTGCACGGGCCAAAACTATCAATACCGGTGGTGGCCCAATCGTCCGGACTCCCACTGCGGGTGCTACGGCAGTGAATGCGCCGAGGGCAAATCCGTTCACCGAAGTCCGCTATCCTTGGCGCAAACACATCACCGCCACCGTGTTCTGGATCGGTGAGCGCCCCACCCCCAAGAACCCCACGCCGAACCATGCCAGCTCCTGGGACACCCAATGGCAGTTAAACTACGGAGGCTACGACAATCCGGATAAGAACGCACGAGCAGGCTACCGCCCGGCGGCATTCGTTCCGGAGCTGAACCCCTTTTACATCGCTCTCCCCTATAACGACTGCATCAACCACGCCACTCATCGCCCCGAAGCTAGTAAGGTAATTCCTTGGTGGCATCGACGCGCCGACAAACGACCAGGTAAAACCAGCTGCAAGGGCCGCTGGCTGCAAATCGTCTACAATGGCAAGGTCTGCTATGCCCAGTGGGAGGACTGTGGTCCCTTCACGACGGACGATTGGGAATATGTCTTTGGCAACAAACCGCCCAAAAACACCAAAAATGACGGCGCCGGCATCGATGTCTCCCCTGCGGTGAGAGATTTCCTCGGAATGAAATCCCATGCCAAGGTGCACTGGCGTTTCATCGACTTTTCGCGCGTGCCACGCGGCCCTTGGTCACAGTATGGAAAGAACAACCCCTTCCTCAATCCCAAGCTGGACCCCGATCTCAAAGCCAAACAAGACTACATGATTTACCTGCGCACCATGCGGGATAAGGCATATCAGCAGAAAAACCTGCCTACCAGACGCTGATAAGGACGAAATTGTGGGCTTTCGGAAACTTTTTCGGCTTTTTTGCAAAAGTTCTCTTGCCTTTTGTCCGGCGGGACACTAATTCCTCCCGCACCACGTTTCTACGTTTGGCACCAGTGCTCGGGTGGCGGAATTGGTAGACGCGCTAGACTAAGGATCTAGTCCGAGTTAATCGGGTGCGGGTTCGATTCCCGCCTCGAGCACCATTTTAAAAAGCTCCTCTTCTCCTACGAGATCAGGGGCTTTTTTGTGCCCATATCCCTCCACTTCAGAGGTGGGATGAGAACCCTTGGGTTCGAGCGCAGACGCAGTGCGTGTATCACGCATTTTTTACATCAGAAATCCGGAGGAGGATTTCTACAAATCAGCACAGCCTGAGTGGACGAAGGCATTCCCGCCTCGAGCACCATTTTAAAAAGCTCCTCTTCTCTTACGAGATCAGGGGCTTTTTTGTGCCCAGTGGCCCCCCTTATAATTGAGCCATTATTGCATCCACACTGATCCGTAGCTGCTGAGCGAAGCGATCGTTGTTCACATCGTGTATTTCATCATGCGTTTCGCCGATATCGAAAATCTCCACCTTCCCCTTCAGCTTAGCCCTCAGCCGCCCGCCCTTGGAGAGCCTCCCTCTGCTGCCTAGGAGAAATACATCTCCAGTGAAAGGCTTCAGTTGGTAGTCGTTCAATGCGAGCCGGAAGTCATACGCTACTCGGCAGGCTATTTCGACAGCTTCTTGATTGGTCATGTCCAAGGCAATCCTCTCGGCGGCAGAGATACGCCTGAAATCGTTTTCCAATTGCCGATTCAATTTCTCTTCTGAAAATTTGCGCCTGATCCGGTCTACGACTCCACGCCTCACCCTTCTAAACCAGCTGCGTTCACCTGGAGGGGCCACGGGCGGATCTATTAACAGCAATGGCGCTACATCCTCGCCATGAGCCGTCAACTGCTGAGCCATTTCGATAGCTACCACTGAACCAATGGCGATCGCACCGATTACGTAGGGCCCTCTTGTCCGAACCTTGCGCATGGCAGCGATGTATTGGCTGGCCATTTCCTCAATGGTGCAATGGCGTTTTTTCGGGCGTTGAAGCCCAGAAGCCTGAAAAGCATACACAGGCTGGTCTTCTCCCAAGATCTGAATGAAGTGAGGGCTGATGTAAGCCTGCCCTTTCACTCCGTGAATTAGAAAAATCGGAACATTCCCGCCATCCACATTAAGGGCGATCACCTTCTCAGACTGAGAGTATGTCTGCTCCATTTGAGTTTCCCTGCTTTCGTTAATTTTCCTCTTTTGAATTGGCGGAACAGCAGATGGCATCAACAGAGCTAAGATTTTAACCTGTCAATGACGGCATCCATTGCCGCCCGTAGCTGTTGACCGAAGAGATCATTGTTCACTTCATGTATATCGCGGTGACGTTCTCCGACGTCGAAAATTTCAACGGTGCCTGTGAGCTTCTCGCGCAGCTTGCCGCCGCCTCTCGACAGACGGCTACGGCTTCCTAACAGATACACCTCGCCATCATAGGGCTTCATGCGGTAGTCGTTGAGTGCCAGTCGAAAATCGAAGGCCACCCGACAGGCAATTTTCAATGCTTCCTTGTCGGATGTATCCAGAGGGATTCTCCCTTTGTCCTGATGCAGTTTAAAATCTTTCTCTAGCTTCTTGTTGTATTTCTCCTCGGAGAATTTTCGTTTGAATCGGTCTGTTAGATCTCGTCTGACCCGTCTCAGCCAGCTCCGCTCTCCCGGGGGATCAATAGGAGGGTCAATCATGAGGATGGGTGCCACCGCTTCACCTGCGGCTCTGAGCTGGTCTGCGATCTCTAGGGCGACCATACAGCCGGCACAGATTGAACCGATGAGATACGGTCCGTGAGGCTGGATTTCTCGCATCCCCTCGATGTATTGCTCGGCCATTTCCTGTATAGTCCAATGCCGCTTATCTGGTCGATTCAAGCCTGACGCCTGAAAGGCATACACAGGCTGATTCGGCCCGAGAATGCTGAGAAAGTGAGGGCTGACAAAGGCCTGACCTTTCACACCGTGAGTGAGATAGAGCGGTGTCTCGTCACCAGACTCGTTCAGAGGAATGATCTTCGCAGTGTGTGAGAAGTCCGCCGATCCCTTCTCCTCGTGACTCCGCTCGATGTTTGCCGACATGCCGTGCACCCGCGTATCCTTGAAGAGAATATGCAAAGGAATGCGGGTGGAAAACTCCGCTTCCACCTGAGTGTGGAGAGCTGTAGCACGTAAGGAGTCACCTCCGAGAAGAAAGAAGTCATCGTTCCGGCCTACTTGATCGATTTTCAGAATCTGGCAAATCAGCTTTGCGAGCTTCTTCTCCGTCTCGGTTTCCGGTGCGACATAAGCGGCCTCGGACTGCTGCTCGCGCAGGTCCAGCGCGGCCAAGGCCTTGCGATCCACTTTTCCCGAGGCATTCTCCGGCAGTGAATCCAGAAAAATAAATTCTGCTGGGATCATGTAGGTCGCTACTACCTCACTTAGGTTTTCACGAAGTACTTGCAAGTCGATCGCGCTGCTATCCTCGCTCACTAGGAAGGCAGCTAGCTGAGTGGGATTACTTTCACCTAGTTTTCGCGCCACCACAGAGGCGTCTTTGAGATCGGGCAGGCATTTCCTGATCGCCGATTCCACTTCGCTGGTGTCCACCGAGTAGCCACGGATTTTGACCCGGTGATCTTTGCGGCCGAGGAAATAAAATTTGCCATCTTTACCGACATACCCGAGGTCGCCACTCAAATACATTCGTCCACCCGGCACTGATGGATCGTCGCGGAATATCTTTTCATTGAGTTCAGGCATCTTCCAGTAGCCAGGGCTCACATAGGCACTGCACACTTGGATCTCTCCCGTTTCACCGTCCTCGAGCCGGTTCCCCTCGGAGTCGACAACCCTCAATTCCACCCCATCGGCAGCATAACCGACCGGCAGGAGGTCTTCGGAATATTCGGCGGAGGTATCGATCTTATACTGCGCGATGACACTGGCTTCGGTGGCTGCCAAGTGATTGATCATCGTGCAATCAGACTCAAAGTGAGCATTGAAAAACTCGACGTCTCTGCGCTGCACAGCCTCACCACCAAGGTCGATGCCTTTGACCGATCTGAGTTTCCGCCCGTCAGCCAAGCTATTGCACAGATGGCGGAATACCGTGGGCACAGCGTGCAGGATGGATATTTCCGAACTGTCTATCCAATCGGCCAGTCCAGCCGTGCCAAATTTTTTAATGTCGTAGGGATGCAGTGCGGCTCCCGTTAGCAGGGCGCTAAATACATCCATGTTAGATGCACTGAAACCGAGAGAATACAGAAGCGATAACCGATCATCGGCTGATACACTCAGACTGCCGCTGTAAACTCGGATAAAATGAAACAGGTTCCTCTGAGTTTGGCAAACTCCCTTGGGGTTCCCTGTAGAGCCAGAGGTGAAAAATATGTAGGCGGTGGCATCTGGCGGAATATCCACCTCTGGGTTTTCGGTCGAAAAAGTTTCAGGCAAGGATGTAACATCCATGACAGTGGCCTTACCATCGGCCACACGCCCAGCTTTTTCCAGATGCTCGCTATCCGTTAGAATAATGACAGGCGTCGCACTTTGCCGAATTTCCTCCAGCTTGCTCACTGGGTTCGATGCATCCAAGTGCACAAAAGCACTGCCGGCCTTGAGCACGCCGAACATGGCGATGATGGCATCTGCGCCTTGATCGAAAAGCAACGCAACACGCTCGGCACGCCCCTCGGTTTCTGCTAGAACAGCATGTGCGACTTGATTTGCCCTGGCATTAAAATCCCGATAGCTCAAGCGGCCTGATTCAGACTCGATCGCTACACGGTCAGCATTGTTTTCAACGACTTGATCGAAATGCTCCCCGATGTTAGTGAACAGAGCTTCATCCAGTGTCACCGCCGGTTTCATCGTTATTTATTACCAGAGTGAACGAGTCCTTGGTCTTTTTCCGGTTCCTCCGGGAGCCAGCCGTTTTCAGTGCGGTAGAGGAACCTCATATCTCCTGGGCCGCTGCCGTCATCCTTCACCTCGCGGTCGCTTCCGGTTAGATTGATCAAGATGGTGTCTTCACGTGGCACATGCCCGTCTTCCACCGCTTTAATCAAGCCGGCAATGGCTGTGCTGGCGGAGAAACAGGGATCGATACCTTCGAGGTCATTGACCATCTGGCGAGCTTCGCGAATCTTGGCTTCAGAGACAGCCACAATCTCGCCATCGCTTTCTTTGACGATGTTTCGAATGAAGGGATAAGCCTTGGTCGGGTCACCACGTAGGATTGCCTTGGCAATACCCGCTGGCCGCTGGACAATGTGGTGAGGCTTGATGTTTTCGGAGTCCTCAGCCCACGCGGTGGCCATGGGTGAACAGCTTTCCTGCTGACAGCAAAGCAGCCGCGGAACAGCCTCAGCATGACCGATACCATGCAACTCTTTGGCCCCTTTGTAAGTTCCAAAAACACCCATCGCACTTGAAATAGCCTGCACATACCAATGGATAGGGCCATCGACTTGGTCGACCGCCTCCATGAACGTCAGCTTGAGCCCCTCACGGCGGCCGAGGTTGAAGAAGCCTTTCTCTGAAACAAAATTATTCAGTCCGGCAAACTCACCTCCGTAGTTGAAGGCCTCGGTAAAGGTCGCGTCCCGCATGACGTAGTGCACAATGTTAGGATGATTGGCAAACTGCACACGATCGTGGAAATCCTCGGCCGTGAAGAGATACATTTTAAAATCCTCAAAGCCTTTCATCGCACGTGCGTAGGCTGTGGAGCTGTTTCCTGTAGATGAGGTACAGAAGGTTTTCACACCGCACTCCTTCAGATAGGCCATCGCGGTGGCTGCCATCCGGTCTTTAGTCGTGCCAGTGGGTAAAACGGTTTCGTTTTTGAGGTAGAGATTCGGCAGACCGATGGCCTCTCCCAATTTTTTGGCATGCACCGTGGGAGTGTATTCCGTGTCGGTGGGAAATAGAGAGGGATCGCGGATCGGCAATAGATCTTGGAAACGCTCGTAAGGGTTCGTGGAATCCCTTAGCCTTACTTTTTCCAGATCGTAATAGACCTCAGTGATGCCACCACACTCTTCACAAAACGGAACGAATTGGCGGTCATAGTTTTTTTTGCAATCGGCGCAGAGAACTTGAAAATGAGAAGACATACGGGCTTAGTTTGAAATGTGATAGACGGTTTGTAACGACTGAAATGAATTAATTTCCAGAAAATCTCGCAGGAAGAAAGTGATCCACGCTGTAGTCCAGTTCTTGTTCCAAGACGTAACTCGAAACAACTTCCGCCAAGCCGGCACTTAGTAGCATTCCTTTCGGGCCGCCTCCGCTGGCCACGAATGCGTTGTTCCAGTTTGGGACAGGACCGACGATAGGCATTTTGTCAGGTGTGGCCGGACGGAACCCAGTCAGCTGCTCCAAGATTTCCAGTTCTCCGATGGCAGGAAAAATCCCAGACACGCCTTGCAGAATCAATTCCCGACCTGCCTGCGTGGTTTCCCCGTCAAAGCCACAGTCTTCCAAGGTGCCTCCTAACCAGAGTGAACCATCGGCCACTTGATAGATACCGATCAAGCCTCGGGTGATATGGAATGGCAGCTCCGGACCAGATAGCTTTGCGCGCAGGAGTTGCCCCTTGAGTGGTCTGACCGGAAGATTGGCATCCAACCATTCTGAGGCTTTGTCAAACCAAGCACCAGTGGCCATGACGACGGCGTCACAGGCAATTTCTCCGTCGGAAGTAAGTACATGAGTGACTTCTGAGGATGATGTTTTCAGACCTGTCACTTCTGCACGATGGATATTAGCCCCTAACAGCTGAGCCGATTTGGCAACCGCCCGAGCGTATTCTGGGCTATTGACCATGCGGTTCCCTTCCATCAACACACCTCCAACCGCTCCAGATGCCAGGCGTGGTTCCTTTTGGAGAATTTCCTCAGGCTCAAGCCAACTCGCAGAGAATCCAGGAGTAGCATTATACAAATCCATCGACTTTTGCATGGCAGCCACTTCAGACTCATCCATGCCAATCTCGAGGCGTGAGACCACTCGGCATTGGGGATCGATCCCCGACGACTCTGCGATCTCACCATGTAAGCTCTCGTGGAGTGCAAATGAACGCAACGCCAGCTCAGACATCACCCCGGGAATACCAGGACCGTGCAGCGGGTTGAGTCCACCGGGGTTAGAACCGGTCGCCTGACTGCCAACGCCTGTCCGATCAATCAGCTCAACCTGCCAGCCGGCCTTGGCCAGAAAATAGGCTGTGTAACATCCGGTAATACCTGCTCCTACTACGGCTACGGTCTTCATGGGGTGAATTATAGATTCGGTTAGTTTCTATACGCTCCGTGGAAAGCTAGTCGAGAGACTTCTTTCCATCAACAGCTGGGATTGGGAAATCAGGCTCTACAGTGCGATTTTCCAACCAGAATTTTTCCAATCGCTTGACGATGTCCGGATGGTCGGCAGCCACGTTGTTAGCCTCATGCACGTCAGTCGCCAAGTCGTAGAGTTCCCATGGGCTTGATTTTTTCTTTAACAGATTACGGCGCACTGCTTTCCAGTTGCCATCGCGCACTGCGATGATTCCTCCGTAGTTATGAAAATCCCAAACCATGGGCACTGCACGCTTGGGTGCGTCTTCACCTAACAAAGCGGGAGTCAGATCGATGCCGTCGACTTTGGTGTCGGGCATTTTCCCTCCTCCGATATTGGCCAAGGTATTAAACCAATCAGGAAAATAGGATGGCATGTTAGTCACGGTGCCAGGCTTAACTTTACCGGGCCACTTCACCACGCAGGGAATCCGGATTCCTCCTTCGTAGCAGCTACCTTTGTATCCCCGCAGGCCGCCGCGTGATTTGAAGAACACGCAGTCTGCACCACCGATGTTGAAACGCTTATCTTGGCCGCCGTGGGTAGGGCCATTATCGGAAGTGAAAATTACGATGGTGTTTTTTTCCAAGCCGTGCTTCTTGATTCGCTCGAGAACTTTTCCCACGTTTTCATCCATATCAGAGATCATCGCGGCATATGCAGCGCGAGGACGTGGATGAGGCAAGTAACCATTCTGTCCGCGGTATTCACGATCCTTGTCCCACTCTTCGGGATACTTATCAATCCATTCCTGGGGAGACTGAATCGATACGTGTGGCTCGACAACTGGAAGATAAAGGAAAAACGGCTTATCCTTATTGTCATCAATGAATTTGAGTGCGTGTTCGAGAATCAGGTCCGGAGCATAGTTTTCAGCAACGTAATCTTCGGCTTTCACCTCGCCCTGTTTCTTACGCAAATGCCCGGGGATCGGGTCTTTATTGATCACCTCCTCTTTTTCGTTAGAGTCCAGAAATGGAGGGTAATAGCTGTGAGCGTTCCGCTGGCAGTTATATCCGTAGAAAGTGTCAAAGCCCTGTTTGATCGGGGAACCGCTGGTGTCGGAGGGGCCGAGTCCCCATTTGCCGAAAGCTCCAGTTGCGTAGCCTGCCTCCTTGAGCACTTCAGCGATGGTCACAGCATCCGCAGTGATCGGCCACTGGCCAGGAAATTTCTTTCCGTTGCCACTGTCCCGATTGCCTCGGATTTCTGCATGCGAAAGATTTTTGCCAGTCATCAGCACGCATCGAGCAGGAGCGCATACCGGAGCCCCCGTGTAGTGCTGAGTAAATTTCAAACCTTCTTTCGCCAATTGATCGATATGTGGGGTCTTGATTTTCTCCTGACCGTAACAGCCCAATTCGCCGTAGCCGAGATCGTCTGCTAGAATAAATACGATGTTTGGCTTGGCTGGCTCGGCTGCGGTCAGAGTTGTTAGACCGGAAAGCACCGCCGCTCCGAAGATGGCTGGAAAAGATGTAGTTTTCATAAGGAAATAGGAATCAAGACGCGCACGAGCTCAAATCATATCATGAGCGAGTTACTTCTTATACTGACGATCCCTATGATTTCTCAATGGAAAACATCGATACTGCTAAAAAATGAACCGTAACTGGGTAATTAAACCAATATGGCCGCCAATAAACGGACGGCCCATGAACAAACCCCGGCACGCGCCAAAGGCAGACAACTATTGAAAATCCAAGTACCGCCGGCCGGGATCGAACCGGCACTCCTGTTACCAGGAAACGGATTTTAAGTCCGTCGCGTCTACCAATTCCGCCACGGCGGCATACTTGGAAATTTTCATCGGAAACGCGGTGGTGGTAGAACCATTGCGAACCGATCGTTCGGGAGGAAATCCAGAACGGCGTGCAGACTATGAACGCTTTTTGATTTCGTCAATGGCAGCTTGCAGAGATTTTTTCCCAGCGTCGTCTTTCTTCGGAATCACCTCCTCAATAAGGGGAATACAAGCAGCGGTGCCTACCTGCCCCAGAATGTCAGATGCAGCGACGAGTTGGGCCTCATTGAGATCAGCTAAAATGGGTAGTAACAGCACTTGGGCACCCTCGCCCAGACTGGTCATGGTTGAAGACCAGACGGCTGGATTTTTTTTCCAAACGTCCATGAGAATCACGTCGACTCCCTCTACTTGACGATCAATTAGAAACTGAATCCCTTGCGCTTCCGTTTCGCCGTCTTGGTGCAGCTCTCTTACAGCAGCCAGCACGGCCTGCTCACTTCCATCACTGGGCTCCGACCATGTTTTGAGCGCTCTGATGATCTCAATTTTGAGTGGATTGCTGCTGGAGGGCAGCATTTTCACAAGCTTCTCGGTGATGTCGGGACGCAGGGCTTTGGGCTCAGAGGTGGCTAGCCGTTTCACGGCCTTCATCTGCACATCTGGATCAATACTGGAAAGCGCGTTCAGGTTCTGGCGTTGGTAGTCGAGGCTTTCAGGATCCAGTGCCTTGTCCTCATCCAGACTGCCCACTTTTGAATGTTCCACGGTGACGTCGATCACCCGAAGATCACGGGATATCTTTTCTATTCTACCAAACTTCTCGCAAAGAACGGCAATTTCATCGAGGCTCTTGGTTTGATCCACTAACAAGATCAGTCCGTTGAGGCCGGTGGTTCCTCGGTCGTATGAAGTTTCGCGGCTAACCTTGTCGGTAGCATTGTAGAGATAGGCGGCTATTTTCCCCCTCACTGTCTTTGAGGCGTTGCGAAGATAGATCGCGGCCACTGAGTTAGCGGGGCGACTGTCCACAGCATTTTTCACCGGATCATATCCGATTTCGAAAAGATAATCCTCTGCGGCTTGTTCCTGAATCGCAGCAGATGCCAAAGCGCTATCAGTGGCTTTAGCCTCCTCTACGGGAACTACGGTCGCGCTGGTAGGATTGGCTGGGAAAATGACGGGCATGGCAAGCACGGCACCACAAAGCACCAGGCAAGCGATCCAGCCAACTTTTCGATTATGAGACGTGCCGTAAAATAAAAGTCCTCCACCAATCAAGGCTGTGAAACCGGCAAAGATAAACCGGTTGGGATTTTCCATGTCTCTCATACTGCCCTCTTTCCCTCCTGCCAGCAGAAAGACAATGATGACCATCACCAAGATGGCGGCTCCGGCTATGGCAGCCATAGTCCGCCTTGGCCTCGGTGGCCCCACAATATCGGCATTCACACCCTGTTGATAGTGAGCCTGTTGAAAGGCGACAGGGCTTGCAACTTTGGCGGTAGTTTTGCCGAATTGATCCAGACTTTGATCCGATTTCTCGCCAGGGTAAAAGCGCTCTTTTTCTGCTACCACGTGATCGTTGGTAACTTTGAAACGAGCATCACAGGAACCACATTCCACGGTTTTACCGAGCAAATCCTCGGTGACGACAAATTTCTGACTACAATCGGGGCACTTAATCCTCATGGGCTTTTTGGGTCATTCAACAGGGCTAACGGCAATCGCCGCACCTGCCTTCTTTGAGTATGCCGTCACCCTATCCGTTCACTCTTATTTTGGCTACTATGAAAAAATATCTTTCTTCCCTGCACCAGCGCTTGCCCCTGAGGCAGGTAGGGAGTAGAAGCAAGCCATGCTTGCAGAAATTGAGTCACTCCTCGTCCTGCAGGATCGCGATCAGCGTATCCTGAAGTTAGAGGCCGACCTGAAACGTATCCCCATCGACCAAGAACGCGCCAAGGAACGTCTGGCCAACGACCTCGAATCCGTAGCCAAGGCCAAGTTGGCGGTCCAGGAAAACGAAGTCGCTATCAAAAACATCGAACTCGATATCGGCACCCGCAAAGCCACTCTCACACGTCTCAAAACCCAACAATACGAGACCAAGAAAAACGATGAGTTCACCGCACTTGGAAACGAGATCGAGCGCTACAACGAGCAAATCGACGACTACGAAACCCAGGAACTCGAGCTGATGGAAAAAGCTGACGAGCTCCGTGCACTGCAGAAAAAAGCCGAGGACGCACTCGCCATCACACAAGGAATGGTCGACGAGGAAATTGCCAGTCTCGGCAGCCAGCTCGAGGAAAATAATAAACGCTTGGCCGAAGTGAAGGCCGAGAGAGCCAAACTCGCCGAGAATATCGATGATGATCAGCTCTCCTTATATGACCGCTTGATGAAGTCCAAGGGTGGCGATGCCATCGTCTCCGCTGAAAAAAGCCAATGCAGCGGCTGCCACATGAAGCTGGTGCCAGCCACCATGATCAGCGTGCAAAGTGAAAAAGAAGTCACCCAGTGCGAAAACTGTGGACGCATCCTCTATCTCTAATCCGGCATGACTCCTGAATCGATCAAAGAGGCACTCCAAAAAGTGCCCTACCCCGGATTTTCGCGCGACATCGTCTCCTTCGGCCTGGTCAAGGACATCCAGATCGACGGCGACGTGGTCACCGTCAAGATCAGCGTGCAGACCAATGACGCCAAGGTGCCCGAACAGATTTTCAAATCCTGCCACGAGGTGCTCGATCCCCTCCCCGGCGTCAGACACGCCAAGATCGAAATCGACGTCCAAGACCCGCCCGCCCAAGCAGGCGGCAGCGGTCAGATGGGTAAGAATAACATCCCCGGAGTGAAGCACGTCATTGCCGTGGCCTCAGGAAAAGGAGGTGTCGGAAAATCCACCGTCTCCGCGAACCTCGCCGTGGCACTCGCCAAGGAAGGTTACAAGGTAGGCCTCTGCGACTGCGATCTCTACGGCCCATCCGTCGCTCACATGTTCGGCAGCAAGGAGCGCCCGCTTGCTACCGAGGACAATGAGATCATCCCTATCGAAGCCCATGGGGTGAAACTGATGTCCATGGGATTCCTGTTAGAAGAAAACTCTCCTGTGATCGTGCGCGGCCCACTCGCCACTCAGTATACCCAGCAGTTTCTCAAAAATGTGCTCTGGGAGGACCTCGACTACCTCATCCTCGATCTTCCGCCAGGCACCGGTGATATCCAGCTCACCATCGTGCAGACCATCACTCTAACTGGAGCTGTGATTGTCACCACTCCCCAGGAGGTTGCTCTGATCGACGCCCGAAAAGCAGTGTCCATGTTTGCCAAGGTCAACGTCCCTCTGTTAGGCCTGATCGAAAATATGGCATGGTTCGAATGCGACCACGGCACCCGCTACCCCATCTTCGGAGAAGGTGGCGGCAAGCGTGAAGCGGAGAAACTCAAGATCCCTCTCTTGGGGCAGGTTCCGATCAATATTCCAACCCGTCTACAAGGCGACAATGGAGCCCCTGTCGCCACCCTGTCCGCTACAGAAAACCAGGCGAGTGCCGCATTTTCCACCATCGCCCAAGCCCTGGCTACAGCGAACCCAGTTTAGGTCCGGAGCCAAAATCCGCCGCCTTATTCAAAGAACCAGCCATCGGCGACGTTATATAAGTAGATTCACCAATTTGCTCTTAATTCCCAATTCATCCCTCTCAATTCCCGCATGACACCCGACTCCATCGATGAAATCATGCGCCGCGTGCATAAGCTGGAAATCAAGGCCCGCCGGCTTGCCCGTGAAACCTTCAGCGGAGAATATCACTCATCGTTCAAAGGCAGCGGACTCGATTTTGAGGACTACCGGGAGTATCAGCACGGCGATGAGACACGCTTTATCGACTGGAACGTCACCGCACGCAAGGACACCCCATACATCCGAACTTTCCGTGAGGAGCGCGAGCTGTCCGTCATACTCGCGGTCGATGTATCAGGATCCACACTTTTCGGTAGCCAGCATCTGAGTAAAAGAGAGCTCGCCGCCGAGCTCGCAGCGGTTCTGGCTTTCAGTGCCAACTACAATGGCGACAAGATCGGCCTCCTGCTCTTCGCCAATGAACCGCTGATGTTTCTCCCCCCAGCCAAGGGCACTCGACACATTCTGCGCATGGTGCGCGAAATCCTCACCGCGGATCCTGAGGACGCTGGCACTTCCATTCCAAAGGCCTGTGATTTTCTTCTCCATACAGTGAAACGAAAGTCGCTGGTTTTCATGATCTCAGACTTCTTTGCCCACGATCTGAAAAAGCCTCTCGGCTCTCTCTCTTGCAAACACGACACCATCGCCCTGCGCGTTACCGATCCCTACGACGAAGAACTTCCTCGTATCGGCACCGTCAACCTAACAGATCCAGAAACCGGCTGGCAGACCACAGTGAACACGAACAACAGTAACCTCCGCATGGGCTTCAGCAAACTGACCCGGAGGAACCGTGAGGGCATCACCCGTCTGTTCAAACAACAAGGCATCGACCATCTCAATCTCAGCACAAACGGCGACTACCTGCCCCACCTACACCGACTATTCAAAACCCGCACCCGCCGTCGGAACTCCTGATTTAAAAAATGCCGGACATCCACGACATCACCGCTCCAAGGGAATTTCTCCCTGAACCGACCACCCCATGGTGGATCTGGGCAGTGGTCGGACTCTGTGCAGCTCTCGTCATCGGCTTAGTCATATGGTTTTTATGCAGACCGAACACTGCCAAACAGCGTGCCACCTTGTTAGACAAAGCACGGGCTGACCTTAATCAGCTCAAGGAAGACGCCCCCAAACTGGCACCACAAATCACGGCCACCCGTATTTCCCTCATCATCCGCCGTTATCTCGAAGCTGCTTTTCAGGATCCCGCCTTATTTGAAACCAACGAAGAATTCACTCTCCGACAGCGCGCATTGGAAAAACTGCATCCGGACTCGCGCGAGCCTGTCACCAATCACCTCACCCGACTTTCCCAGCTGAAATACACACCCGCCAACAGCAGCGAACCAGCCACACTCATCGACGAGGCTCAGGAGCTGTTAGCAAATATCGAAATCAACGTCAGCCCCGAAACCACCTGACAGCCAGCACACCGATGTTTGATTTTTTCCAGAACCTGAGCTTTGCCAACCCTTGGTGGTTGTTGGCTCTGCCGTTGTTGGTTCCCTTGTTGTTCCTGCGCGGTAAAGCCGGATCACCATCGTCGATCACCTACTCATCACTTTCGATTCTTGTTAGTCTTGGGCAGAAACCCAAACGCGCGCCCGGCTCGTTCACCTTCGCCCTGATGGTCCTTGCTCTGGCCGCCGCCATCATTGCATTGGCAAAACCTCAACAGCGCGATGAAATCTCCAATCGGAAAGCCAGTGGCATCGATATCGTCCTCGCCATCGATATTTCCTTTTCCATGGAGATCGTCGATTTCCAGCTCAACAACCGCCGCGTTCAACGCATCATCGCGGCCAAGGCTACTGCAGAAAACTTCATCAAACAACGCGCCAACGATCGCATAGGCATCGTCGCCTTTTCCGGTCGACCCTACGTCACCAGCCCCATCACCCTGGAGCACGAATGGTTGATCGACCAGCTCCGCAGCCTCCGCCCCGGTCTTATCCGCGAACAAGGAACTGCCATTGGCTCAGCGATCGCAGCATCCGCCACCCGCCTGCACGATCGAGAGGCGAAGAGCAAGGTCATCGTTTTGGTAACCGACGGATCTAACAACTCCGGCCGACTATCCCCTATCGAAGCCGCCAAACACGCCGCCAAGCTTGGAGTAAAAGTCTACGCGGTCGCCATTGGCACGGAAGGAGGTCGGCTAATGAACGGCATGCAGTCGCATCCCCAGAAAGAGTTCGATACCAAAACACTGGAGGAAATCGCCCAGATAACAGGTGGCCAATATTACCGAGTTCGCGACACTGAAAAACTACGCGAAACATTTGATACCATCGACCAGCTTGAAAAAACTGACATTAAGCAGCACAGTATTGTCCAAACCGAGGAATATTTCCCCTGGTTCATTGCCGCATCTCTTTTACTCACCATCGCAGCCCTAACTATCCAAGCCCTCAAGCCCCCGCCAGCTCCCTAGTAGCCACGTCTAATTTCGACTTCCTCAATCAATCATTCCAAATGCCTTCCTTCCTCCATCCAGGACTCCTGCTCTTGCTCTTACTTCTCCCCTTTATTTTATTGGGAGCAATTCTTGCTTACAGGAACCAAGGACAAACTTGGAGCCGGATGGTTGCACCCCGATTGAGAAAGCATCTGGTAAAAACATCGTCCCCCACCCGCCGCTGGATCGCCCTTGGACTTGGGCTGCTAGGCTGCGCACTAATCATCGTCGCCCTCGCCCGCCCCTTCCGCGGTGAAACCACCACAACCGAACAAATCAGCACTCGGAACATTCTTATCGCCATCGATACCTCACGCTCAATGTTAGTGCGTGATGGCTCCCCTGATCGAATCGCCACGGCCAAGGCCATGGCCATCGAGGTGCTCGAAGCATTTCCTAATGATCGAGTCGGAGTGCTCGCTTTCTCCGGCGCTCCCATTCTGATGGCACCCCTAACAATCGATCACGGCGCAGTGCACGAGACCATCAGCCAGATCGATACCGAAGTTATCCCTTCCGGTGGTTCCGATCTCAGTGCCGCTGTCTCATTGGCCTTGAAAACCTTCAAGAAAACCGGTCAGCAGGCCAACGCCCTGATCATCATCAGTGATGGTGAAGATCACTCCACTCAAGCTGATCTCGCCGCTGCCGAAATCCGAGACAGCAAAACCGTCGTCTGCGCGATTGGCATTGGCACCCCAGAAGGTGGAATCATACCCGATCCGAATTTTCGAGATGGCAAATTCCGCGATAATCAGGGCGAAACGGTTTACAGCAAAATGCGCACCGATGCTCTCGATTCACTGGCCCGCGCAGGAAGAGGATCGTTCACGCCCGCCAGCTCTGGCAGTGCAGCAGCTATCAGCTCGGCCTTGGACTCACTCCAGAGAGACGAGCAGGCAGGCAGAAAACTCACCGTGCCGAATGAAATTTTCCAGTGGTTTCTTGTCCCCGCCATCATCCTTCTGGCCCTCTGCGTGATTGTTCACTCCGAGTTTCTCGCCCATCGTATTCAGGCGGTTAAAAAATCACAACCTCCCGCGATCAAGGCTACGACCGCTGTGCTGATGCTCGCGTTTGTTCTCACCACATCGGCACGCGCTGAGACCTTGGTCCAGCAGGCCGATGCAGCTTACACCGCTGGTGAGTATGAAACGGCCCTGAAACTCTTCACCCAAGCTCTCCCTGAAGCCAGCGGAGAAGACCGACGGGCCATCCAATTCTCAATCGGCAGCACTGCCTATAAACTCAAGCAGTGGGAGAAATCTAACAATTACCTATCATCAGCTCTACTAACGAACAATGCCAAGCTACAGGAACAGGTGCATTACAATCTGGGCAATGCTCTTTTCCAGACCGGGTGGAATATCCTGCAGCCACCTTCGGCCACGAAGAAGCCATCATTATTGGACATCATGCGTAACATTCTTTCTCCGAAGAAAAAAGAAGAGCAAGCTAAACTCACTGCGGAGGATGTCGATCATGTGATTCAGCTCTGGGAAGATTCCATCACACACTACCAAGCGGCACTGGATCTCAATCCTGAAAACAAAGACGCAGATCACAATCGCAAAGAGGTCGAAAAACTCCTCAAGCAACTCCGCGAGGCGAAAAAACAGGCGGAACAAGAAAAAGAACAGCAGGATAAATCGCAAGAAGGCGAGGGAGACAAACCCAAGGACCAACAGGACGAGGGTGAAGAACCGGACGATCAAAAAGGCGAAGGCGAGAAACCCAAGGATGACCCTGAAGGTGAAAAAACAGACGGTGAAGGAGGTGACAAACCTGACGAGAATAATCCTAAAGATGGCGATGAAGGAGAGGAAACAAAAGACCAGCCACAACAAGGTGATCAACCCGATCCCAAGAATATGGAGCGCAAGGATGGCGAGAGCGAGGAAGCTTACGCCGCTCGTATTCTCAAAGAGAACTCAGATTCCGAAACTCGTCCCGTTTCCCGCCCACAGCTCAGACTACGCCGTCCAGCCAAGGACTGGTAACTCATCAAAATAGCTCATCCATCATTACTGATCTCAATTCTGCTCTCGTGCATCGTTTACTAACAGCTTTCATCATCCTGCTTTTCCCAGCTTCCATGCTGTGTGCGCAGGAAAATGCAAATATCTATGCCGAGGCAGCATTGACCAGCCACGACATTCTCCCAGGAGAACAAGTCAGCCTCATTGTTAGAGTCCGTGGTGGTCAGCCCGACAGTCGACCTACCCCACCCGAGATCGAGGGCGTGGCGGTGAACTACGTCCGTTCGGTGACTCAGGTCGATGAAAACCGGCAGCTCTCACATGCATTTCTTTACCGCCTGACACCTGTCTCGGCTGGGGACTACACAGTTCCAGCGTTCGAGATCAGTTCCCAAGGCAAAGCCTTAAAAACCGAACCCCAACAATTTCGCGTTCACGCAGTCGATCAGCTCATCTCCCTAGCTTCTGGAATTCGTGCGGCCTGGTTCCCCGCTAAGACCACTCTCTATCAGGGCGAACAATGCGAGGTGATCCTCAAGCTCTACATCCCAGAGAGCACACGCATCGTCAACTGGGGCTACCCCGATGCCAAAAAGGTGAACTGCCTCGCATGGCGATTTGCCCCACCACCAGATCACAATTATAGCCAAGTGCAGATCGGAGGAGTCACCCACCGGAGCGTGACTTACAGCACGAACCTCAGCGGCATCAGCCCCGGCAAGGCAATGCTTGGCCCATCCGAACTTACCCTCCACGAGCGCCGCTCGGTGATTGATCCAGCTATCGGATCTAGAATCAGTGACGTTCCGCTCAATCTCGTTCTGCCTGCACTTGAGTTTGATATTCTCGCGCTTCCAGAAGGCGCACCAGCTGACTTCAACGGGGCGATCGGAAATTTTCAAATCGATGCCCGCTGTGAAAAAACCACGCTGCAGGAAAACGACCCCACTGAGGTAATCTTGCGCGTTGCCGGAACAGGTAACTTGGAAACGTTGAAACCACCGGCCTTCTCTGATGACTCATGGAAGATCATCGATACCAGTAAAATCACCCGCGGTGAAGAACGCCGATACATCAGCGGCATGGTCACCTTCCGCCAGTTGATCCGTGCCGAGAGTTCTGGCAGTCTGCCGACCTCCATCCCCGCCTACAGCTTCAGCTACTTCAATCCAGACACACGCAGCTACGCCACACTGAAGACCACACCCATCCCGGTATCCATTACCCCCGCAGTGAAGAGTCTGCAGCCAGCCGCAGAGTCTGCTGACACAGCACCGGAGGAAATGCGGAACATTCTTGGCTTCATCGATCGCTCTAACATCAGTGACAGAACAAGCTCCAGCCAATGGTTCTCACGATGGGGATGGCACCTGATTCCTATCGTCATCTGCCTGTTGATCATCACCCCCATTCTACGTCGTAAAATCGCTGCTGCACGAGTGAAACACCCGGACACTGAGCGTAAGGAAGCGGCCTTGAAAAAAATCGGCGAGGACACAGACATCCGCACCTTTTACAGGAGGGCCGGCCGATTCATCGAGCAGTGGCTCACTCTGAACCCTGACCTCGAAACTATCTTGAAGGAACGCGACGCTCTCTGTTTCCAACCAGAGACCGGCAAAAAAACACCCATGCCGTCTGACCGCAAGGCCGAGATCCTCGGTCTGCTTAAGCGCTGTTCCAAATTGACGCTCAGCATTGCGATCGTCCTGTTAGGGCTCTCTGCCGGTTTTATCTCGAACGTCAAAGCCGATCAAGTGACCTCTGAGAAAGCTGCCATCACCGCATGGAAATCCGGCCAGTATCAACAGGCCATCGACCACTACAAAGCCGCTTACCCTGATCCCAGCGCAGCACCCGCTGATGTGTTGTTCAACATAGGAAATTGCCACCACCGCATCGACCAACCGGGAGCCGCTGCCTTAGCCTGGCGACAGGCACTCGCGGTCGAGCCAACCCACCGCGACGCACGCCAGAACCTTCGTTTTGTTGAAATCGAAAAAAATGCCCGTGTGCCGGAATACGAAGATTGGCAGGTGCTGTTAGTTTACTTCTCACCACGTGTTTACCAGATCACATTCTACATCGGCCTTTGGCTGTTAGGTCTGAGCATTTTGGTTCTCTTCTTACGCCATCCGGGTGGAATTACCCTCACACTCTGCATCATAGCTCTCGTGCTCAGCCCGATCATCGCAACCCTCGGAAAAGTGGCCGTCCACAACTACCCAGACGATCACCGCTTCGCCCCCCTAAAGCAACAGGCTGTGGTCATGACCGGTGCCAAACTATACTCCGAAGCGCACCGCCAGACCAAAAACTCGCAATCGCTCACCGCAGCTTCGCTAGTAAAAATCAACGCCACCCGCGGCCCTTGGACTCACATCAGCACCGTCGACGAATTCGAGGGCTGGGTGGAGAGTAAGTTTCTGGGTAAAGTCAGATAGTATTGTAAATTTGAGAATCTTCTCGAAACGTCTTCCAAAATAATCTCCTTTCTCCAAAACTGGGGACACATCAATTTTCCTGCCATGATCAGAGCATTACTCTACTGTTGCGTCTTTGCGGTATCCTACACCCAAGCGGCACCGCTTCCTCAGGTTATTCCGGCCGTAAAAGAATGGGTCGGGTCCAAGGGCTCGCTAACGGTTGATACTTCCAAGGTTTTTGTGAACCCGCAGTTTACCAAAGAACTGACTCCAGTGACCACTCTGCCGGCTCATGAGCTCTGTTGGCGTAGCGAGCACCATGGTTCCTGCTCAGAGACATCCACGGCAAGTTCTGCGGAAGATGACAGGTTTCCAAAAATGGCGAGCAGCTTGGCTTCGTCATCACCGACATTGAACGATGCGTGCACTACACCGGGCGGAACATAGACTACATCACCGGCACTCAGGATTTTCTTTTCCTCCCCCACCCATTGCTCGATTTTGCCATCGAGGATATAGAGAAACTCCTCACGGTCTTCGTGATAATGAAACGCGTGCCCCTCACCTGATTCTATGGTCGCCCGGATCAGTATTACATCCTTGGCTGGAACTGTGTGAGCTTCCCGGTGATGAGAGAAAAATTCATTCAGCCCCATGGGCACACAGTCTTTGAGGATATCGTCGTGGGAGATGAACATGGTGAATAACTTGGATTAAAATCGGGTCGTGATACGATTAGGTTTCCAGCAAGATAGGTTGCTCTGTCTCAGTATTAAAGAATCAATCTTCAGTTATGATCACACCTCTATTTCGCCTTGTTATCGTCTTATCATTCCTTGGTTCTTCGATCACGATTTCCTCTGCTGCGGAAGCTCGGCGACTTGAGGTTCTCTTTCTTGGCAGCCCGAACGGTTCACATAAGCCATTGGAAAGGTTCCGCACCATCCGTAGGGCCTTGGGGATCAAAGGCGTCAATTTCACCTACGCCAATCAGCCGACCACACTCACGAAAGAGAACCTTGCTCTATACGATGCGTTGCTGGTTTACGGTAATCACGATGTGCTCCAGAAAGATCAAGAAACGGCATTGTTAGACTACTCCGAAAACGGCGGTGCCTGTGTCTTCCTCCATTCCGCCTGCGGGTGTTTTCGTAACTCTGAGGCGTTCATCCAGCTTCTCGGAGCTCAATTCAAATCACACGGTTCCGGTGTATTCCGAGTCAAAACCATCCTCCCTGATCATGAACTGATGAAAGGCTATGAAGGCTTCGAGTGCTGGGATGAGAGTTATGTTCACCAGAAACACAATAACGATCGCACGGTGCTACAAAAGCGTGAACAGGAACCGTGGACATGGGTACGCACTCACGGCAAGGGGCGAATTTTCTACACTGCCAGCGGCCATGATGAGAGGTGCTGGCAACAACCTAACTACCAAGACCTCGTGCTGCGAGGCATCCTCTGGAGCGTCGGACCGGAAAAAGCGAAGCTCGTTGCTGATCTTAAACTCCCCACACTCAGCTACTACACGCCGAAAGTGAACATCGTGCCGAGCAAAAGCTGGGGCGCTCCAAACGACCGAAAGATACCCCACATTACGATGCAGAATCCTCTGCCCGTCGCTGAGTCCATCAAATTGGCACAAGTGCCTGCTGGGTATGAGCTGAAGGTTTTTGCGTCTGAGCCTGACATTATTAATCCGATCGCGATCAACTGGGATGAAAAAGGTCGCATGTGGGCAGTCGAGGCATACGATTACCCTAACAGTCACGTCATGAATAAACCGGGGCAGGATCGGATCAAAATTCTCGAGGACACCAACAACGATGGCAAAGCGGACAAGATTAGTGTTTTCGCCGAAGGTCTGACCATATGCACTTCTGTGCTTCCGTTTGGAGACGGCTGCATCACCACGGATGGAGAAGAGATGGTGTATATTTATGATTCTAACAATGATGGCAAAGGTGACAAACGTCAGGTGCTTTTCAAAGGTCTTAAACTTTGGGACACCCACGCCTGCACTTCCAACCTGCGCTATGGCTTTGACGGCTGGATTTACGCCACCGTCGGCTACTCTGGAGTGGATGTTACCATCGGAGGAAAACGGCATCGTTCCGGGCAAGCGGTGCTGCGGTTCAAGCCTGACGGTTCCGACTTCGAGGTTCTCCAAAATACCACCAACAACACATGGGGACTGGGTTTGACCGAGGAAGGACGCGTCATGGGATCCACCGCTAACAACAATCCCTCGTGGTGGTTCGATGTGCCACTTTCCGCCTACCAAAAATCAGGAGTCAAAGCTCTGCGCACTCCTCGAGCCGATACCACCGACTTCACCTACCCATTGACCTACGATTACCTGCAGGTCGATTGCAAGGAGCGCGTCACAGCAGGCGCCGGACATGCCATCTACACCTCAAGGTTATTTCCATCTGACTGGTGGAACCAGCGAGCCCTGATTTGTGCGCCCACGTGCAAACTTGTTGCAGCTCCACGGATCGAACGTCGTGGGGCAGGATTTAAAACCACAGGCTTTGAGCAAAACATTTACGCCACAGCAGATGCATGGTCGGCCCCTGTGGCTGCGGAGGTTGGACCCGACGGCGCTATTTACATCGCCGATTGGTATAACTCCGTAGTTCAACACAATGTATACGGTGACCAGCAAACCAAAGGCAAAGGCAACGCTTACATCAACGAACACCGCGATCGCAAACACGGCCGAATCTATCGCATCATGCCTAAGGGTGGTAAACCAGCACCCACACCGGATCTCGGCAGTCTTAAGAATCTCATCGCCACACTGGGCCACTCTGATCTTTTTTGGAGACTCACTGCCCAGCGTTTGATTGTTACCCATTACGCGAACAAAGCAGAGCCGTTGCTTCTTCCGCTCGCAACTGAGGACAAAACTGCCGCTACTCACGCGCTGTATTTGTTAGACATTTTAGGGATCAAGGCCAAGGTTCAAGAGCTGTCGCATAAACACCTCAACGCAAAAACTCCCAGCCTGCAGCTCGCCGCCATTCGGCTGCTAGCTCCCACGGAGGACAATGCACAGCAATTGATCAGCCACTTGGAAAAGTTCACCCCCGATAGTCGGCACGCTGCGTTGTTAGTCATAGCCAGTGCACCGAAGGCTGAATCCCTGCTCAAAGCTCTGACTGATAAAAAAGGATTATTGCAGAACGATAAAAACCTCATACCGGCCCTCACTGTGGCATTGGCCAGCCATGGTGCTTCGGCATCGGCGGCGGCTGGTAAGACCCTAAATTTGTCACTGTCCGCCAGCGCCAAACGCGGGGCTGAAGTTTACAAAACCGCCACCTGTATCGCCTGCCACCAAGAGCATGGTGAGGGGCTCGACAACACCTTCCCTCCACTCAACAAATCTGAGTGGCTGAGCCGCAATCACGAAGATGCCACCAGAATTGTGCTCAAGGGGCTGAGTGGAAAAATCACAGTGCGTGGTAAAGAATACAACGGAGGCATGCCAGCGCAGGAAAATCTCACTGATCAACAAATCGCCGATGTTCTCAACTACGCTCGTAATAGCTGGGATAACAAACTGGGAGACATCGCAGTTTCCGAAGTCACTCGTATACGGTCTGACCTCAAGTCCCGGACTAAGCCATTCACCTCAGAGGATTTTGTCAGATCCTCTCCGCCGAAACCACTGCATAGCTATGATTT
Source organism: Oceaniferula spumae (assembly GCF_042849255.1). GTDB lineage: Bacteria > Verrucomicrobiota > Verrucomicrobiia > Verrucomicrobiales > Akkermansiaceae > Oceaniferula > Oceaniferula spumae. The sequence continues at coordinate 3,918,629 of NZ_AP026866.1, read as the reverse complement.
CACCCAAGGTCTACAGGATACCATCGGCCATGCGCACGCTCATGTGGCCGGAGGAAACCGAGCTATTAAGCTCGGACAAAGCGGCATCGACCTCACAGCGAACATAGGAGAACGCAGCACTCAGATCAAAAACGATCAGTACATCGACTTGCCTAACAACATCATCAGCCAAGCCGCCAATAACGGAGTCATTGGTGAGCTTAGTCTGGAGACATGGCTGCAAGTCAGCGAAAACCGGCTCTGGGCATGGGCGTGGGGATTCGGCTCCAGCGATCAGGGTGAAGGCAAATCTGGTGGCGCTGCTAATAGTGACTACTTGGCTCTTATCCCGATGAATGCCCGTAATAAAAAGCTGCGCCTCTGTGCTCGTGGCGGCGGCAAGGAATATTATTTTGATGCCAAAGCTATCCTCACACCTAACAAACTCCATCACATCGTCGCCACCTACACCCGCACACACATGGCCATGTATCTCAATGGTGATCTTGTTGGGAGGCATCAGCTGCCGGAAAAACTCGATCTCACCACTTTCAAAAATGATAACAATTGGTTAGGCCGATCACAATTTCCTGACCATGTGTTTGACGGAAATTATCTCAGCTTCCATATCTACTCTACCGCGTTGAGTCCATCCGCAATTCAGCAGCGCACCAAGGCAGTAAAACCGTAGCTGTTTCTCAACTGGGATATGGTAAGTCTTACACCCTACCACTTGCCCGAAGGGTATCCCCTAATTCGACTGCTGCGACCATCAACAATTCTTCGCTACGTTGCATCGATTCTTCAAGCGTTCTGGAGTCGTGGTGTAATGCATATGCGCCGTCGAACAAATGCAATGGTTCACATTCTACGCTCCCAGCAATGGCGAAAACTTTCTTTCCGGCGTCACGTGCCATTTCAGCCACGCCTGCAGGGCCTTTGCCGTGCAAGGTCTGAGCATCAAGTCGCCCCTCCCCGGTAATCACAACATCACACGCTAGGATCTTTTCCATTAGACCGACCTCCTGCGCTACCAAATCAAATCCCGGCAGTAGTCGGGCACCACAAAATTGGATTAGTCCGAATCCGAGACCACCGGCTGCACCCGCACCTGGAATCATCGCGGCAGTGCCTCCATCTGTAAGAGTTACAAGCAGCTCGAAATAATCATCCCATTGTCCAAAATCATTCTCCACCACGCCCTTCTGTGGACCATACACCCGAGTAGCACCTTCATTTCCTAACAGCGGATTGTCCACATCACAGGCAATCAATACTTCGGGCAGCGTCAAACGCTCGGAAATGTCAATCTTCCCACAGTGCTTCAGCTCAGATGGTGTAGGATCGAGTTCATCGCCACGATCGTTGAGAAACCTCACTCCTAGCGCAGCTGCCATGCCGCAACCTGCGTCATTGGTGGCACTGCCGCCGATTCCCATGATGATACGTTTTACCCGCGACTGCTCGATCGCATGCCGCATCATCTCTCCAGTGCCTAAGGTGCTGCTGCGCCAGATGTCGCGCACGTTTTCAGCCACTCGCCACAGCCCGGACGCCTCTGACATCTCGATGACCGCGGTATCTCCGCAGAGCGCATAACGGGCATCGATAGGTCTGCCGAGTGCATCGTGCGCCGGGCACTCGACCCATGCTCCATTCAGCTGAGACCGAAGGACCTCTGCAAATCCATCACCACCATCGGCAATTGGGCAAGAGACGATATCTGCATCTGGAAGCACCGAATGCAAACCCCGCTGCATGATGGCGCATACTTCTTCCGCCGTGAGCGTGCCCTTGAATTTATCGGGAGCCAGCAGGATTTTCACCAGACCAAGCGTTCGGGCACCCAGCGATAACCTTCACCCAATTTGTTAATCCGACCCAGACCTGGAAACGGCACGTGGAATCCGTAGACTCTTGTTTTCGCAGTGGCGGCCTGAGAAAAGACGCGCTTGCGGGTCTGCACCGCGAGTTGGAGGTTATTGTCCCAGCCAATTTTCCAAGCAGGATTCTGAAACATCAGTAGGTGATGATGGGCGAGATCGACTATGTGGAGAAGCTCCTCACCTTTTGACTTAATACGGTAAATTGCGTGACCTGCGGTGTGCCCAAAGCCATTTTCGACCGTTACAGTGCCATCTAACATTGACGCCCCCACTGGAGCGAACTGCTTGAGTGGAGTTAGGATTTCCAAATTCTTTTGGGCCTGCTTCACCATGCCGGGTATGGCTTTGGGGTTCCGTTTTGTTTTGGTGAAATCGGGGTTCTTTGACCGCCAGAAATTATACTCCTCGGGAGTAACGTGCAGTGCGGCATTCTTAAAGGTCGGTTTCCCATCGGTGACAAATCCGGCGATGTGATCCGAGTGGGCGTGACTCAGGTAGGTGGCGGTCACTTGCTCTGGTTGGATGCCTATTTTCTTCAGGCCCGATGCCAGCCAGCCCCTGTTTTTGTTTTCCGGCGGACCAAAGCCAGCGTCGAACAATGCAATTTCGTCGCCCTTTTTGATCACCAGCACGTTGACGTAGAGCGGCAGGTGATCGAGCGGTTCGGAATGATTCTTCAGGGCATTAGCCATATTTTCCCGCTCTGCTTCCGGATACATCAAACTCAGTCCTTGGCCTAATTTCATGAAGCCATCACTGATCGACCAGGCATCGATGTCACCAATCTTGAAATGATAAATCCACGGATTCCGGCCGCCTCCAACCTTTTCGGCGAGGGACCTTGCTGGACTGGAAGCCAAACCTCCGGCTGCCATCGCCGAAAGTGATAGAAAACTTCTTCTTGATAGATGGGATGGTAGCTCACTCATGGTTTAATCGTTACGCAGTGGTTGGCACGTAGTTTTCAATCGCCGCACAGACTTCACTGATTTCATCCGTGCACAGCAGCATCTCAGCGTATTTTTTGCCCTCGGCGAGTTGACTGATGCAATCGAAGAGCATGGTGTCTTCTTGGTAGCGTTTTTTCCCTAGGAAGACCATGGGACTAATCCAGTCGAAGGTGCCGTAATGGTTCTGAGTGGCGTCCATGAAAATTTCCTGGGTAGTTCCGGCGCTACCAGGGGCGTAAATGATTCCGTAGGTGGCGATGGCTAACAGGCCGTCTTCGCGGATGCTGTTGGAGAAATATTTGGCGACGTGTCGGGAGAAAAAGTTCGTCGGTTCGTGTCCGTAAAACCATGTCGGCACCGCGAGGCTTGAGCTTCCGGCAGGATGAAGATCGATCACCTCCTGAGCTCTGGACATATATCCAGGGTCTGTGTAGACGGGGCTGCGGGCGAGGATTTGCAGCGCGGTGTCTAGTTCCTCATCCTCGGCATTGGCCATCCATGCGCCAAGGTTCGAAGCTTCCATGATGCCAGGTCCTCCACCGGAGGCGATGAAGTATCCGGCACGTGTCAGCTGTCTGGTGATATGGGCTACCTTTTTGAAATAAGGGTCGGTGCGAGGTGTTCCGTGTCCTCCCATCACGGCGACTACTTTCTTCCGCCCGTCTTTTTCGACTCTACCTTCTAACAAATCACGCAGAGCATCATCCACGGCGTGATCGTGGAGTCTCTGTGCCAACGCTTCTAATACGTCAGCTTCATTGCCGCCTTTGCTGTGGAAATGATCGTAGATTGATTTGTCCACACTGTTATCATGGCCCGGTGTCCACCCCTGCATCAGCTCCTCTCTTGAGTAAAGAGCGCTGCGGTAGGGTTCATACGGCAGGTTTTCAAAGCGTGGAAGAATCATGGCACCCCGACGGCGTAGGCTTTGTTCATCCACTCCGGTGGGAAAATGGCAGCCCATGAAGACGGTGCCGTCACACTCCAGATTCTTCCAGTCGAGATCTGCCTCAGTTAGATCCAATCCCTGAATCACGGCACAGCTCAACTGGCCATTCAGACGCTTTAGGGACGACAGGGTGTCGATTTCACGATTAATGGAGCATTTCATAATGATAAAGTTAGATGGCGGAGTCTTTCAAGATACCCACATAAGGCAAGTTACGGTATCGGCCTTGATAGTCCAAGCCGTAACCTACGACAAATTCGTCCCCTATCACAAAGCCTGTATAATCAGCCTCTTTGAAGCTCTCTCTGGGAATATCCTTGGCCAGCAGCACACAGGTTTTCACCTCCGTGGCACCTTGCTCATTGAGTTTACCCATCACTGCCTGCAGCGTACCTCCGGTGTCGAGAATATCGTCCAGTAACAGCACAGCGCGGCCTTCGACATCGGGCAATTTCTTATCAAGGAATGTCACAGTGCCACTGCTTTCAGTGCCACCATGGTAACTGGCGACATTGATGCACTCAATCTCCATGGTTAAGGGAATGCGGCGTAGTAGGTCGGCCATGAACAATAACGCTCCCTTGAGTAGGGCCACCACCACCAGAGGTTTCCCCTCGAAATCGGTCATCACTTTTTCCGCCAAGACGTCCAAGCGCTTTTTGATCACATCCTCATCGATCAATACCTTTTCAATATCCTCGTGCATGGTGCCAGCTTAAGCAGAAATTCTCATTTCTGAATCATAAATTCCATCCGGCAATGTAACATAAATTCGAAAAAGGAATAATCAGCCCGTCTAGCGCTCATACCTTCAACAATTTCCCATTACCACCTATGCCCACACTCCCCCCCTTCATCGCTGCCACCGGATTATCCGGTTACATGCAGCGCGCTCTTGATTACATCTCCGGACTCGACCCGCTGTGGGCACCCGTTGTCTTCATGGGCTTTTACATCGCTGCCACCGTTCTGTTCATCCCCGGTTCCATCCTAACACTGGCAGCGGGTTTCTTGTTCGGTGTGGGATGGGGCACGCTCTACGTATCCATCGCATCGATCATTGGTGCTGCTTTATCCTTTCTGATAGGTCGCTATGTGGCACGCGATTGGATTAGTAAAAAAATCGAATCGAAACCAAAATTCGCAGCCATTGACGAGGCCATTGGTGAGGAAGGATCCAAGATCGTCTTTCTCCTTCGCCTTTCTCCCGTTTTCCCCTTCACCCTACTCAACTACGGACTGGGAATTACCAAAGTCCCGTTCTGGAAATATGTTGGCGCCTCATGGCTGGGGATGCTGCCGGGCACACTGCTCTACGTCTACATCGGGTCACTTTTCAAAAGCTTGGCTCAGATCGCTGGAGGAGATCGAGAAAAGACTCCTACCGAATGGGCGTTCTACGGCGTTGGTCTGTTAGCCACGATCATCGTGACCGTTTATATTACCAAAGTCGCCAAGAAAGCGATCAACGACCGCGTCTAACAAAATTTTAAATCATGAGTGACAACACCCTTTTCGAGCCGGATAACGAGCACAATCGTAAGCTGAAATCCTTCGTCGCACCTGACGACTGGACGAATCCTGAACCGGCGGAAATGTATAATCTGGTGGTGATTGGCGCCGGCCCCTGCGGACTGATCGCTTCTGCCGGTGCCTCCGGACTGGGAGCCAAAGTGGCCCTCATCGAGCGCCATGCGATGGGAGGCGATTGCCTGAATGTTGGCTGCGTACCGTCCAAGGGAGTGATCCGTGCCGCCCGCGCCGCTGCGCAGGCAAGCCGCTCCGCGGAGTTCGGTGTGCTCTCCTCGGAGCCTGAGATCGATTTCACCAAAGCGATGAACCGGATGCGTGAACTGCGTGCTGGCATCAGCCATGTGGACGGAGTGGAACGCTATCAGAAGGAACTTGGTGTGGATGTATTTCTTGGGGAAGCATCCTTCAGTTCTGAAAACACGATCAAAGTGGACGGCAAGACCCTGCATTTTAAGAAAGCACTCATCGCCACTGGCGCCCGTGCTGCACGCATCCCTGTGCCGGGGCTGTGGGAATCCGGAGCGCATACCAACGAAACCATTTTCTCCATTACAGAATTGCCAAAGCGGCTGGCTGTCATCGGTGGCGGACCGATCGGTGCTGAGCTGTCACAAGCGTTCGCACGTTTCGGATCCGAGGTTTATGTCTTTGATAACTCAGACCAAATACTCAACCGAGAGGATCAGGATGCTGCAGAGATTGTGCAAAAGGCATTGGTGAACGATGGTGTGCAACTACGCTGTGGAACTGAAATCAAAAAGGTCACCACCGAGGGCGATGAAAAGATCATCCACTATGATGATGACAGCGGACAGATGCAGGAACTGCGCATCGACTCCATTCTCGTGGCCGTGGGTCGAGCTCCTAACATCGAGGGGCTGAATCTCGAGAAAGCCGGCATTACCTACCACAAGCGCGGCATCGAAGTGGACGACAACCTGCGCACAGCGAATAAAAACATCTTTGCCGCTGGCGATGTGGCGATGAAATTTCAGTTCACTCACACGGCGGATGCCGCGGCCCGCATGGTGATCCAAAACGCGCTCTTTCACGGCAGAAAAAAACTCAGCGATCTGGTGATTCCATGGTGCACCTACACCGAGCCGGAAATCGCCCACGTCGGCATGTATCAGGCGGACGCTAAAGACCAAGGAATTGAAACTGATACCTACGTGCAGGAACTCGACGATGTCGACCGAGCCATCCTCGACGGCGAAACCGAGGGCTTTGTCAAAGTGCTGACCAAAAAAGGAAGTTCTGAGATCCTCGGTGCGACAATCGTAGCCGCCCATGCGGGCGACATGATTTCCGAACTCACTCTCGCCATTACTCATGGTATCGGGCTGGATAAGATAGCCTCCACCATCCACCCCTACCCCACCCAGGCGGAGGCGATCAAGAAAGTGGCCGACTCCTACTCACGCACCAAACTCACCCCCTTCATCAGCAAGCTGTTCAAAAAATGGCTGGCGTGGTCTCGGGGATAAGGGCCAATAGCGCGGAGCGTGTTCCCGCTCCCCCAACGGGGAAATTGGGCCATAGCTGTGGCATCCTGCGTTCATCTGGCAGTAAATCTTCTATCTCATCCGGCATTTCCGTGGTTCAATACGGCCATGCCGACCGACGTTGTATCTCTTCTCCAAGCCCTAATCCGCATACCGAGTGTCAATCCAGACTGCTCGCCAACTGGTGATGGCGAGGCAGCCATGGCTAATTACGTTCAGAGCTATCTTGAAGACATTGGCTACTCGGTCACCCAAGAGGAAATCTTGCCCAACAGACCTAATCTCATCGCGCGTGCGCCAGGACCAGAGAACCGTCCGCGTATCTTGTTAGGGCCCCATCTTGACACGGTCAGCGTGGCTGGCATGGACATGGATACCTTTGGGAAGATCTCTGAGGACGGCCGGGTTCTGGGTCGAGGTGCATCAGACACCAAAGGTCCTATGGCTGCCATGCTACAAGCACTGAGCAATTGCCAAGGCTTGTTAGCAGAGCTTCCTGTCGCCGTTGACTTCATCGGATTCATGGGAGAGGAAGCATCTCAGCACGGCTCCAAGCACTTCGCCGAACACCATGCTAACGAGTATGAATTCGCAATGGCAGGAGAACCTACATCTCTCGACATCGTGCACTTAACCAAAGGCTCTCTGTGGGCCACGCTGACCGCTACAGGCAAGGCTGCCCACGCGTCCCAGCCAGAGTTAGGAGACAATGCCATCCTCAAGCTCGCACGCGCACTGGACAAGCTCGACAATACCCTCTCACCACAACTGAAAGAATACACCCACCCCGTCCTTGGTCACTCCACCTTAAACGTCGGCACCTTCATCGGAGGCAAGCAGCCTAACATCGTGCCCGATCTCGCATCGGCTCAGATTGACATCCGCATGACGCCATCCTTAACCGAGGCGTCTGGAGCTCAGGCATTGGTAGAAAAAGTCATCGCCGAGCAGGAGCTGCCACTCAAGGTTGTGAACCCACACGAGAATCCGCCCATGGACGTGCCTGCCGATAATCCTTGGATCCAGAAAATGATCGCCGCCAATACGGAATCAAAACCGGTAGGCGCCCCATGGTTCTCTGACGCAGCCCATCTCAACGCCGCCGGACTTCCCTCGATCTGCATCGGCCCCGGCTCCATCGACCAAGCCCACACCAAGGATGAGTTCATCAAAATCTCTGACTTGGAAGCGGGAGTGGTTTACTTTGAACGATTGATCAAGTACTTAGCTTACTAGTTAATGAGGCTTGTATTGGTAGAGCTCAGGTAACTGATCGAAAGCCTTCCGCTCTACATCGCTAAGGAGCAACCTGTAATTTTTCCATCTCTCTACGCGATTTTTCGCGATCGGCTTAACCACCTCTTCATAGCTGGGAGATGTCACTAAATGGCTCGCAGTAGCCCTGCTTTCATTAGGTTCGAGTGAGAACCTCTGTGCTATGTCCGTTAACACGCTATCGGGCTGAGATACCAGGCTCTGGTAATCCACCTTGATAAATTGTTCAGGCGGAAGCAGAGAGTTTAACCTCTCCCGAAGTTCAGCTTGTTGAGCGCACCATTTTCCATAGTCTTCTGGATTCTGCCACATACAGGTGGCCCCATTGACGGGAGCATCGAGCATGACGGAACTAATCCACAAATCTCGCGGATCACGCTCGACCCATAAAATTTTCAAATTCGGAAACAATGCAAGCAGCCATGGGGCAAGCAAGGCAAGTGACGGATTTTTATCGAGTAAAGGCGTGTGTCCATTCAGTTGATCTGTGAGGCCAGACTCGTGTTGTGCACGCCAGTACGCAGCAATGTATTTTTTATTAGACGGTTTTCCAACTAGTTTGTCAGGAGTCATGGGACTCTTCTGGAAAGCTGAATTATCAACAAGCTGTTTGATATAGTCAAACTCTTCACTGAGATCCACAGAGAAACGATCAGCCAATTTATGCGCCAATAGCGTAGTTCCTGAGCGAGGCATGCCAGTGAGGAAGATTACAGGCCTTTCTCCAGAAGCCCTCATTGAATTAACCTCAGTAATAGCCGGCAGCTCGACGGCTTCTTGGGACATCGGGAACGCAAGCTTCATATGTTCAGCTTCATCAGAACGTGCACTGACTGTCTCCATTACCCATTTGTACGCATCCTCATAATCACCCATTTGGTCAGCTAGACGCGCGAGAGCTGATGTACACTTCGCAATAGATTCACCATGGGCCAGCGCCAACGCTTTTTCAAATTCTTCGCGTGCCTTGCCCAAATCGCCACTGCGCTGGGAAAGTCGACCAGCCAACCAATGTCTACCCCAAGTATTATTGTCATTCCAATTGACTGAACTCCACCTCCTGATGGCTTCTATCTCTTGATTCGTTCGTTCCAACAAGCGCACCTGATGAAACCTGGCATCAGATTGATATTTCGATGGATAGGTCGACAATTCAGACCATAGCTCGAGTGCTCCGTGGTAATCCTGCCACTCCTCCAAATCACGAGCTATGCGAACCAGTAGATCTGGAGCTCCATCAAGAGTCTTCCATAATGCCAGATGAATTTTTTTCGCAGCCTTGCGTTGCCCAGACAAACCCAGCGCGTGAGCTAATTGAAGTGATATCTCAGGGTTTTCAGGAAACTGTTTAGCCAGAACTAAATAACTAGAGATTGCCTGTGGAAATCTCCCATTCTGAGCAGAGATCGCGGCTCGCTCTAGCAGCTTCTGGTATTTTGCGGTCTTCCCCATAAACAAAAAAAATACTGCGGGTAAATAATCACCCGCAGCACTTTTGATTATTAAATTAAATCGGTCAATACTAGCGCTTGTTCCGGCGCAAAATGAGGCCGATAGCACCAAGCCCAAGCAATGCCGTTGTCGATGGCTCAGGCACTAGCTCAAGGGTTAGCATTGCTGGTGTCCCCGCCGTTAACTCCTTGGACTGAAAACCGGGTCCGCCCGTAGTCACTGGGGCATCAGCGATGGGGGCTCCGCCATAGCCTCCTCCGGTAGGAGCGCCTGCGTATGCTGAAATGGTAACAAATCCGTTGAGATCGTTGAGCATTTCAGCAAGGGCAGCACCTGAAAAAGTAATGGTATTCAGTTCCCCGGCAGCCGCAAGCGCGACACCAGCAGGTTGCAGAAGCGTCCCTGCGCCGCTCTCGTTAGGAGTATAAGGCCCGCTACCGCTTAAATACGAACCACCGGCATTGAGGCCTAGTGTAATTGCCGAATTGTAAGATAACGAGGTTTCGTCGAACTGATCTCCTCCTAGAGCATCAGCATGAACCCAGTAATAGATGTTTCTGCCTGTTTCGCTACCTACTACATCTGATGCCGTGGTGACTGTAAATGTAGCGGACACGACATCTGCCAAATTGACCGAGCTAATGTCAAAGCCAAAGTAGGCACGACGGTTGTAACGCCACGCAGCCGGAGGGCCAGGCATCCACAGACTGAGGCGTTCACCAGCGCCTGCTTCGGCCACTGTCTCATTTGACCCGTAACCGCCCGAGCCGTCGTCTTGAGCTCCGACCCACTGGTCCTGACTCACAGTCAGGTTAACTGACGCAGCGCTCGCCATGCCAACACTAGCTAGAAATGGAATTATTTGTGTGTATTTCATAATATAATGTTTTTAAAGAACACCTAGTTGTAACAATTTCATATGTCCTTCACAATCCATTTCCGAAGGTCCTTTTTGTTATAGGGGTGACAATTTTCATCATACAACTGTTTTATAGTCATGCCGCTGGATAACCTTCAGGCCATAGTGGGAGCCCTCCTGCGCGGCTTCTGGCTATTCTAACATGCAATTAATATACTAGGACGACTTTGCTCTAAAACCGCTGCTTACTTTGCTGCAGACCCGATGCCTTTCACCGATTGGGGATGAGAAGAAGCACCCAGTCACGACCTTGCTCAGATGGAGGCAGGCCAAGATCTACTTTTTCCCCTCCAGTGACTTGTTGAATGCTACCCTGTTGAAGTGCCCCACCCTCGCGGGGGTTAAACCACTTTATGTGAAACGTATTATCAACCTCTGTTAGATCCAGCTGTCTAGCGCCCGCTTTACGAAGATAGATGAGATAAATTTCCCCAGTTTTGGAAAAGCAGTAAGCATCGTTGCCGTTGTTTTTATTCCCAATGAGACTGTTGCTGTTTTTCATTTCCCAGAACGGGATTTTGTTATCATGGAAAAACTTGGTGGCGATGGCGCTGTATTGCCACGTTTGATCACGGCTCCTCCAATTCTCGGCTTTGAGATCATTCTCAGGGAGTTTGTATCCGAAGTAATACTCGACCCCAGCTCCACCGGCCATCAGGTTGCCCCAGAGCACCTTTGATCGGACATCATTGATACTTGGAATATCTAACGGCTTCTTGCTCGCTTTGTTTTTCTTGAGAACTTCAGCCACACCCGGCCAATCAGGGTCCGGGGGGCTGCCCGCTCCGGCATTTCCAGCTTCGTCAAATGCAACCACCCATGGATGTCCAGAGTCGCTCGAGCGTGATACCCATCGCAGGGTGTCGACATGGGTTTTAGCAACATCGGAGTTCTGGATGGATAGACCTGTTAGGATTTTCTTATTACCTAACAATCCTCCATAGATTTTATCATGCTGGTGCGGATAGGTGTGCAGCACGACCAGATGTCCGTAGGGGTCGATCTTACGGATGAACTGCGCCTGCTCCCGAATTTGATCCAGCGACTGAGTATTCTCCTCACCAATGTTCCAGTTGAGTGCCAGGTTGTGTCCAAAACGGGCAACCATTTCTCGAAGGTAGGCCTTACGCTCAGGGCCGAGCTTTCCGCCGTCGAGTGCTTGGTCTTTGCCTGGTCCTTTTCGGTCATCATTTTCCGTTTCCTGCAATTTGAAATGCAGATACATGCCTTTGGAGGTGGCGTGATCAAAGACGATGCCCCATTGATCAAGCTTTGAGCAATCGAAGTGGAGTTTATCGGATCGGCTAACATGTGGCCAGACGTTGTCGCCATCACCTCCAGCATTGTAGGGGATGAAGGAAAATGCGTTACCGCCCATACTAGCGAGATAGTTGATCGCGCCAATCATACCTTTCCCCTTGCCGTCTTGCCATGTGGGATCCCCCGTTTTCCAATCCTTCACATGCGGCTGCCACGATTTGAGTGGGCATTTTTTAGGGTTGTTAGCCACCGTGCCATCGAAGTCTTTGTAAGCGAGAAAAGTTTCCGGTGAGTCGGCTCCCACTTTTAGAAACCACTCACCGCTGCCTGCATGACGGAGGTATCTTTTCCCCACATATTGCAATCTGCCTTTGGCGCGAAGATCACTTCCCTTTTTGTCCGTTGCCTTGATTTCGAAACTTCCGGTTGCTCCGTGCGACTCACCACCTTTGAAACTGACTGTGTATTTCCATTTGCCAACTTTATCAGGGGACAGATGTGCTCGCCATTTGGAACCCTTGGTCGCTGAGGATTCGGCAGCGTTTCCATCGGCGGCAAAATAACCTGGAACAAGGTAGTCTGGGGAGCCTGATTCGTGGGTAAACCGGACATCTAACACCAAGTCGGTGAAAGGATTCGGTTTCTGATCGGTTTCCTTAGCTTCAGGGCCGTCGACGGTCAGCGTGACCTTGTGCCATTGCTTGAGTTCTCCGGAGACTTCTACTTTTCCAGCGGCGAGGGCAATGTTACCCAGTAATAACAAACCAAAGACCGAAACGCGCTTGATCAGAGTGGAGACTGCCATTTTCATACTTCCCATCTATATGAAATAGATGACGAATGCCATATCCGATCATGGCATTTTCAGCAGCAAATAGAGCCCATGTGAATCGGCTTATTTTTTCTTCCCTCGCTTGCCTGTTTTCTTGATTTGTTGAAGACGCAGCTGGTGGTTTTTTTCCTGCTTCCGGAATACCGGCAGGAGCTGAAACTCCATCCACTCGAAGGCGGCTTGCAGACCTTGTTCCTGATAGATACGGCCAATCAGAGCCTCTACCGAGGTAGCGTTTCCAATGTTACGGAGGAAATCGTTCGAGGTGCAGCGGATAAATTTTTCCCCATCCATGGCACCGTCCTCTTTGAGGATAAGTTCGCGCATGTAGAGGGCGAGCACGGCATCGCCTACCCAAGCTTCCTCGCGTTCACGCATTAATTCAGGGTCTACTTTTTTCGGAGCGGCCATGATGTTGCTTTAGGTCGAATATTCCAGATTCCAATTGCCTGTGATCGGTTAGCTGATGCGACGTTGACTACACTAGGGAGTCTTGGTTTCCATGTTTTTGCGTAGCGCCCCTTCGGAATCAGCATCCCAGTAGCCGCTGCCGAGTTCGACGAAGACACTGGAGTATGGCAAAGCGGTGCGCGTTTTGATGACGAGCACGCGGTAGCTTTTCGAGGTGTCGTTGACAAGCTTCATTAGGATATCATTATCCAGCCGCACCGTTTCACGGCCATGCAGGGCCTCTTGCAAATCAGTCCGGTGCTCCTTGATACCCGGAGCGTAGTCGTAAGGAACCTTGTCGATTTCGGTCGTGAGGTAAACCCGTGGTTTGACGTGATGTTTTTCCTCAATCACTTGTTCCAAGCCGTCGAGCACTTCGGGAATCTCTGCGTCAATCTGAATGACGCGTAGACCTGGGCGGCTTTGGATGGGCAGTGCTGCTTCGCCTATGACGACCCAGTTCCGGGCGCCAAGATAGCCAAGCTCACTGCGGATTGCTCCAAGCCAAGGCTTCGATGGTTTCGAGTCACCGGCACATCCGGCCAAAAGCACGAAAGAGGTGCACGCAAGAAAACAGCTTAGGTTTCGCAGGATCAAAATCATTGTCGGATGAAGGGGTGACGGGGCGACCATAGCCGTCCCATCACCAAACTTCAAATGGAATACTTATTAGTGGATGATTACATCAGCTGAGCTCCAGCTTCAGCGAGCGGACTACGTTCACCACGAGAAAGCGTCACGTGTGCTGTGAAGGCCTGGCCTTTGAGGCGATTGCGCGTGAATACGAGACCGTTACTACGGCTATCGACATATGGATTATCGATCTGGGCAGGGTCCCCTACCAGAACTAGCTTTGAGCCTCGCGACATGCGGGTCACCACAGTTTTAGCCTCTTGAGGAGTTAGCTGTTGAGCTTCGTCGAGGATGAAAAAACGATTGGGAATCGAGCGACCACGAATGTAACACAAAGCCTCGATCTCAATGATCCCACGTTCGATCAATTCGTCATAAGGCTTACTGGCAGCGTCTCCGAGGTTTTCCTTTTTCTGCTGCTTTCTGCGAGGGCCTTGATTGCTGTTAGGCTGCATCAGCAAATCCAGAGCATCATAAATGGGCTGCAGCCATGGTCGCATCTTATCGTCGAGTGAACCAGGCAGGAAACCTAACTGATCACCCATGGAGACCACTGGGCGACTTACGGTTAGACCGTTGTACCGCCGATTAAACATTTCATGCAGACCTGCTGCAACAGCCACCAAGGTCTTACCAGTCCCAGCCTGACCGTAGCAGGTCACTAGAGAAATCTCCGGATTAAGCAGTGCGTCGATCAGGCATTTCTGACCAAGATTCAGGGGCTTCAGGTGGTGACCGTCCGGAATACGAAGCACTTCTGGAATTTGTAAACGGACAAAGGTGCCCTCAGAATCAAGACGTGCCGGCATGGTTTGTTTCTCACCCGCCTTGAGGAGCACGTATTGATTCAAGACGATTTCTTTGCGGCGCGGATGCTCTAACACAAGCTCTCCTGAGCTGGCGAAACGTTGCAGCTCAGAGGGATCCACCTCGACGCATCGCATATCGTAGCTACTCACCTCGATGGGATCGACTTTATCGTTTAGGTAATCTTCACACTCGATATTTACAGCGCGAGCCTTCAGCTGCATGTTCAAGTCCTTGGTCACCAACACGACTGGGGCGCTGTTGTGTTCCTTTAATAGAACGGTGGCTGCGAGGATGCGGTGATCGACTTGCTCCCGATCTGGGAAGATGCGTAAAAACTGGCCTAACTCCTGTGAGTTCTTTTCACAGAATGCTGGATCGTAAATTACCAGACGGATCGTGCCTCCCCCGTCGGTAGGCACGCCGCGGGTTACATTTTCTCCCGATGCAAACATTTCTGTTAGTTTGCGGTGTACTTGCCGTGCATTGGCTCCTCGCTCACTTTGTTCGCCTTTAAACTTATCGAGTTCGGCTAGAACGTCGGCGGGGATGCAGAGATGGTTATCCTTGAATCGGTTCAAACAACCTGGATCATGGAGGAGAACGTTAGTATCTAGAACGAAATTTTTTGCGACCCCAGAGGGTGCTTGTATGCCAAAATCTTGAATGCGCGATTTACTCACGCGTTTTGTTCTAGCAGTGGATTTCTTTCCTTTCGAGGATGTTTTTGCTTTTGTGTCAGTAAAAAGGCGGGTTTGTTCTTGGCTGTTAGGTTGGATCATGGGGTGGCTTGTTAACGACGAAGTGGTGGGTGCTCACTAGGGTACGGTACAGCACACCACTTAAATTGCTGTACAGCAGCGTCACCACCAGGTGACTGACGTCCGGAAGTTGAAGTAGGCCGGACAGTGCCAGAGGGGCGTCCAAGATCCCCCTTGCGGGTTGGATGAAAACAACCATTCCATTCAGAATAGGCGTGGACTTTAAAATTCAACTTAACTTAAGTATTCATAAAATCCTGAAGAAACGCAACATCAAACTTCAGCCTTATTTGTCACTCTTCAAAATCTGCTGCAGTTCGGCATAACTGATTTTCCCTATCGCGGTTCTCGGCAAAGGATCTAACACAGCTATCCCCTTGATCCTGTGCAGAGGTTGGCAACGCTCGTTGTAACACTCTAACACTTTACTAAAATTATCGCTCTGTTCAATACACACCACCAGCAGAACACCACGTCTCACATCTCTGTATTCACCAGTTGTGGGAGGCTCCACTGCCATCACCGCCAGTTCCTGATACGAATACCCAAGGGCTTCCATCGTGGCATGGATGGTTTGTTCGACCTCATTGAGATCTACCAGCTCACCGAGAATTTTCACACAGCGATCAGCTCGCCCTTGGATTGTGAGTTGTCCTTTCGTTAGAGCGCCTCGATCATTAGTAAGAAACCAGCCTTCTGCATCGTGTGGCTCTTCAAGAAAACAGCTATCATTTTCACACCCCACATAGCCGGTGAACAAAGCTTCACCTTTCACTCGGAGACATCCATCGCTGTTCTCGAATACTTCCCAGCACGGCAAGACATTCAATTTGCGTTCTCCGGCCTTGGCCGTTGCGACTTGAGACGCCGTTTCGGTCATGCCATAAGTTTCTCTGACTGGCCATTCGAGCTCTGTTGCTTTTTTGTAGAGCGTATCATCGAGCCGGCCACCACCTATCAGCACCGCGCGTAGTGATTCTGGTGCAGCGAGATCAAGGCGAACAAGATCACTCAACTGAGCGGGGACTAAGGATGTAAGTGTAATCTTTTCATCTGTTAGCTGACGATGACAGTGCACCGGTTCCCATTTCTCAGAGGTTCTAACTATCATACTCCCTGATAAATAAGCGCGAGCAGCGATCCCCACACCACCTACATGAAACAAGGGCAAGGTGAGCAGCCAGCGATCGGCTGCGGTAACTTCTAAAAAGTCGTTCACTGCACGGGCTGAAGCTAACAGAGCTGATTTTGACAGTGCCACCCACTTTCCTTTACCGGTGGACCCGGAAGTACGGAAAAGCATGTGACCGGACAGTCGAGGCTCGGACTTTGACCATTGTTGAATAGTACCCGCTTCCGAACACGCCACCAAATCGCGAGGGTTTGCCAGCACATGAGTGTCAGCGGAAAGCCAGAAATCAGCTTTCGTCAGATCAGCTTTTTCCATGGTAGGGATTCCAATAAATCATCAAATCCGAGACCGTGCCCACTGGGAGGACTAAAGTCTGGTTTCACCTCGCCCATGCGTTCGATGAATGGATCCGGCTCGAACAAGCCGTGAGTCACCAACCCGCAGGTATCGATCATGCCCGGGTAATCATTAGCCGACTGAGCCGCACGCCAAGCCGCAAAACACTGACCAAGCGGATGATCCAAATAACTGGTAAATACCACCCGCCAACTTTCCAAGTGGGCGCGTTCTAACACAGGGCGAATGACATTCACTGCGGGCTTGAGAATAGCGACGCTGAACCCCTTGGTGGCAAGGTCCACATCACGGTCGACGGCCAAGGGAATGCCAAAACGCGTATGCAACTCCTGCCAGCCTTTGGCATCGTACACACAGGGATCTTCCAGAAAATCAATCTTCTCCCGGAATTCTGCCGACAGTCCTCTGAGAGCATTTTCAATCCCTCCTCTGCCTAGGGTGGCATTAAAATCGAGCCGCCAGCGCAGTGCCGGATACTTTTCCGCCTGCTCCATAATGAACTTGGACTCAGCTTCCAAGTCCCTACCCATTTTTACTTTAGCGATGGTAAATCCGGAGGCTACCGCGGTGTCAAAATCCGCCTCATCCATCGCCAACGTCGCATTGCTGCGGGGGACGGACAAGCCATCGAAGAGATTACGCCCCTCCACTCTCGCCTTGCCATCCTCACGCGCACAGAAGAGCGCAGAGCGGATGGTCGGAGTCGTTCCCCCGTCCTTCAAAATTTGTATCAGCGCATCCAAGCCCACGTCACCAAGCTCCGGCCATGGATGCATGCAGCCGTAGCCATCACCAACTTTGATCAATGCTCCTTCATGATCGTGACGAGTGGATGCAGCATTCAATGCCGCGCGGCTGCGCATGGTGTAGCGGTGAATATAAATGGGGCCTTTCATAGCACTACCATAAGGTGAATCGCTGCTGCGTAAAGAATGAGTTGCAGGGCGGAGAGAGCGAGGAATTTGTTATACACTGTTCCAGGAGGGGTCTGGATGACTTTCCTAACGAGAAATATACCGAGTAACAGTGCTGGAAGAAAAACTAGAAGGTTCAGTTGCCACCCGAAAATGTGAACTAGCACTGCGTAGGGTGGAACCTCCATTAAGATCAGTAGGTTGAGCGCTCGTTCCCTGCCCCACTTTACAGCGAGGGTATTTTTATGATTCCCGCGGTCCTCATCAAGGTCGCGCAGGTTATTGATCGAAATCAAGATCGCCGAGAGGCAACCGATGGAAATACCCATGATGAAAGCCTCCGGTGGCCAGCTTCCGATCTGGACAAAGACTGTGCCAGTGACAGCGACAACGCCAAAAAACAAAATCACAAATAACTCCCCCAGCCCACGATAAGCCAAGGGCACTGGACCACCGGTGTAACCATAGCAGAGATAGAGCGATGGAATACCAATCGCTAAGATCGGCCAACCACGGGCAGCAAATAAGAGGTAGCCAAACACAGCGGCGATCAGCAAACAAACCACTGCCGCTCCGAAGACGGTGTTCCGCGAGAGTTGACCTGAGGCTGTCGCCCTAACAGGCCCTAATCTAGCCTCGGTGTCAGCGCCTTTATCCGAGTCAATCGCGTCGTTGAAAAAGTTCGTGGCAATCTGAATCCAGATCGCACCCATCAGCGTGTAGACGGCCAGCGTTAAGTTCCAGCTACCCTCGAGATAATACGCTAAGGCACAGCCCACCCACACCGGAACGATGGCAGCGGGCAATGTTTTGGGACGAGCGGCGAGGAAATACGATTTCATGCAGTGACGGTGGACAGAAAAGCCACAATGCAGCTTTTCTCCGAGGAAAAAATCAGGCATGTGGAGTTATGGATTTAGTTCTCAGCACAGCCGTCACGCTATTCATCGTACTCGACCCCTTTGGCAACCTCGCGGTTTTCAATGCCGTGCTGTCTTCCCAGCCTGAAGAGAAGCGGAATAGTATCCTTGTCAGAGAATTGACGATCGCCCTCGTGGTGCTGATGTTTTTCCTGTTTTGCGGTCGGCCAGTGCTCGATTTCCTCAGCCTCGAACAGTCGACGCTACGAATTTCCGGAGGCATCATTCTGTTTTTGGTCTCGCTGGGCATGGTGTTCCCATCCAAGTCGGTGTTAGGCGGCGACGACGGAGAAGAGCCGTTCATCGTGCCACTGGCTATTCCTCTGGTCGCTGGGCCTTCGGCTATTATTTTCCTGCTGTTGCTGTCCAATCAACATAGCGACGTTATTGGAAACATTGCTATTGCTACCTTCATTGCCTGGCTGGTCAGCGCTGTCATTCTGTTAGCATCGCCATTTTTCATGCGTATTCTTGGCAGAAAAGGAACCCGTGCTCTGGAGAGGCTGATGGGTATGTTGCTGGTGATGATTTCCGTCCAAATGTTCATGGACGGACTGACTGGTTATGTAGGTAAGTGAGAAGGTATTTACTTCATTCCATCCTCAGCTAAACTAACACCCATGATTGCCAAACGCGCTATTTTCGAAGGTCGGGTCCAAGGCGTGGGATTCCGCTATGCTGTGAAACAGCTTGCCATGGGCTTTGACGTCACCGGCTGGGTGAAAAACCTACCCGAGGGCACCGTTGAAATGCAGCTCATGGGTGAGGAGGACGAGGTCGAAGAATTCCTCAAGGAAATTGTCGAGGAAAGCGCCATGGCTCACAATATCAAGAACATGTATTCCGAGAAGATAGCGCTCTTGGAAAATGTGAAAGGGTTCACCATTTCAGCCTAACACGAGCCTCATGAATCAATGGGAATATACCACCGTCAGGTTTTCAGTGAAAAGCAGCGTGAAATCGGCAGACATTGATCTTAACGAAGTTGCCCAAACCCTGAGTGACTGGGGCACGGACGGCTGGGAGTTAGTCAGCACAGAAAACCTCACCGGTCTACACGGTCAGACCATGTATCTGCTGGCTATTCTGAAACGCCCCAAATGATTAAGCGATGTTGGTGAAAACCGACTGCACATCGTCGTCTTCCTCCAGCTTATCGATCAGCACTTCGATCTCTTCGATCTGAGCTTCGGTGAACTCCACGGGGTTGTTAGCGATGCGTTGCAGAGTGGCTTTCACGCCTTCGACGCCCATGTCTTCGCAGGCTTTGGTAAGCTCGCCGAAGCTGGTGAAGTCTCCGTAGATCACCACGCGGTCGTCTTGGACGTCCATTTCCTCAAGACCGAAATCGATCAGATTGAGTTCAAGTTCTTCCAGATCGATGCTGTCGGTTTTGGTAAATTCGAGCACGGACTTGCGGGTGAACATGAAGTCCAATGAGCCGTTGTTCACCACTTGGCCGCCGTTTTTATTGAAGATCATTTTGACGTTGGCCACTGTGCGAGTGGCGTTGTCGGTGGCACACTCCACCCACAACAAAGCACCGTGCGGGCCTTTGCCTTCGTAGCTGACTTCATCGTAGTCGGCGGCATCGTTGCCGGAGGCGCGCTTGATTGCCTTTTCGATGTTATCCTTGGGCATGTTCTGCGCCTTGGCGTTGTTCACCGCAGTCTTGAGAGCAGTGTTCGACTCAGGATCAGAACCACCGGCCTTCGCGGCCATGGTGATGATTTTCCCAAGCTTTGGATACAGGCGCGACATCTCGCCCCAACGTTTTTCCTTACCTGCGCGCCGTGCTTCAAATGCTCTTCCCATGATTGTCTTTAATTAAAATTTGGTGTTCTTGAACGGGGTGAAAATAGTGCAAATCCGCTAAGGCTCAAGCTTTCATTGCTCTACCAAGAACAACTGGGATTTTTGACCGCGAATCTTGCGAATTGGACGAATAAGACAGGGTTGACTACTCATTTTCAGACCACCGAAGAAATGGAAGCAGCTCAAAAACTCCAAGGATAATCTGCAGCAGCCCTTCCGTGTATTCTGTGTGTTCCGTGGTTCACTTGAATCCATCGTGCTGGAAAAAATTCGCACAATTCGTCCGATTCGCGGTCAAAAAAATTATCTTCGTGGTTATGGTTGGCACCAGATGATCCGCACGGAGTCGAGGCGGAGGCCGGATTTGGAAATGGCGTGATGGAGAGCGTCACGCTGTTTTCTCAGTGCGGCGATTTCCTCTTCGCTGACATGATCATTGATTTCGCCAAGGGCAACCAAGCGGTCGATTTCCACGCCCATGCGTGCATCTGACTCAGCCACAGCTGCCGCGACGATGTCCTTCATTTTAGCGGAGGCAATTTCACGGCTCTTGGCGAGCATCATCGGTAGAATGTTTCTGCGGAACTTCTCCTGATCGAGAAGCTTGTGGAGATTTCCGGCACGTAGAATTGAGCCATCCACGCGGCTGTCGTTGGAGCGATCCGCGCCACTGTGGTCGACTTGCACTCGGATCGGAGTCACGGGCAGGAAGCGATCACTGTGGAGTTTTGCAGGAGCGACACATTCCACCACAGCGTAGGTTTCTACTAAAATTCCTTTCTGTGGAGCTCCCTCCCAAACCCCGAACGAAGCGTTGCCAGCCTCGGATGTCAGCAGCAATTCCAGCGCGGTGCGTGCCACCGGATGATCCCAGCTCATGAAGGCGGCGTCTTCACGAGAGAGCGCACGGGTGCGATCAAAAGTGACGTTAAGCCCATCGTCAGGCAGGGCTGGAAAGGCATCGGTGATCAGATGACCGGGGAGCAATAAATAGGAGCGGTCGACGAGTTCTTCGACATGCAGACCGAAGTGATCCCAGAGACGTAGGAGAAATGCTTCCGAATCCTGGTTTTCGTCCATCGTGGAAATCTGATCGATGGTTTCAGCCGCCTTGCCGGGTCGGCTTGAGTTCAGTTCTAACAATCGATCATACCCGCGCCGGAGTTGCTGGGAAACCTTCTCTTTGGCAGCTTGGGATTTAGCGATGAATGATTCCAAGTCATCACAATTTTCCGGCAACCCGCCCAACTCACGCAGAATTTCCGTGGCACCGTGCAGACTTTGCTCAAAGGCATTCAGCCCTTCATGATACCAGCGGGCCAAAAACTCACCGCGTGTTCCTTTTTCGTATGGCACATGAATGTGGATGGTCTCGGTCTGGCCGATCCGATCCAAACGCCCGATCCGCTGTTCTAACAACTCAGGATCCTCAGGCAGATCAAAGAGCACCAGATGGTGTGCAAATTGGAAATTTCTGCCCTCACTGCCGATCTCTGAACAGATGAGGATACGCGCCCCATCGGGCTCTGAAAAATATGCGGCGGAGCGATCGCGCTGAAGCAGGGTCATGCCCTCGTGGAAGTGGCCGCAGTTGATATTGATGATCTCTTGTAGTTTCTCTGAAATCTCCTCCGCCAGTTCGCGGGTGCGACAGATCAGCAGCACCTTTTCCTCGCCAAGTTTTTTCAACAGGGACACTAGCCATTGCATTTTGTCGCTACCGACATCCACCAGACTGGCTTTTCGTTCCGGGAATCCCTGCAGGGCGGCTCGGGTATTGCGGAACATGACCCGGCCTGTGCCGAAGGCGTCCAATAGCTCACGGATCAGTGGCTCGCGTGCGGCTTCGTCTCCTCCGTCGAGTGCCAGGCAATGATCATGGACTCGCTCGGACTGGGCGGTGAAAAGTTTGCGGTCCTCGGCGCTGAGTGGCTCACCTTCTTGCAGCCGGCCAACGGCCTCGGCCACGGCTTCGTATTGCTCCGCTTCTTGTTGAAACTTTTCCAAGTCGACGTAACGGTCAGGATCTAACAATCTAAGTCTGGCAAAGTGCCCCTCGGCACCCAGCTGACGTGGGGTGGCGGTCAGCAGCAACAGGCCTTCGGTTCTGTGGGCGAGAGTTTCCACGATGTGATAAGCGGGACTAGCAGACTGCTCAGACCACTCAAGGTGGTGCGCTTCATCAACGATTAACATGTCCCAACCCGCTTCGATCGCTTGCTGAGCACGGTTCTCATTTTCCGCCAGGAAACCCACGCTGCAGAGCACCAGCTGGCTATCGAGAAAAGGATTCTCGCCCTGGCCTTCGAGCGATTGGCAACGTTCTTCATCAAAGAGGCTGAAGAGTAAATTGAAGCGTCGCAGCAGCTCGACAAACCACTGGTGAAGCAGCGGCTCCGGCACGAGAATCAGCACACGCTCGGCGCGCCCCGTAAGATGCAGACGATGCATGATCAAACATGCTTCGATGGTTTTTCCCAAGCCCACTTCATCGGCTAACAGAACACGTGGAGCAAGCCTCGAAGCCACCTCGCCGGCAATCGACATCTGGTGAGGAATCAGATCCACACGGCCGCCGACAAATCCGCGCACAGGTGACTTCATCACCTCGCACTGGCGTTGCAGAGCGTCCACGCGCACATCGTAAGTATTTAAATCATCGATCCGCCCAGCTAGTAAGCGGTCTTCAGGTCGGCTGAAGCTCATGGTATCGGCCAGGCCAGACTCCTCGATTTCACGTTTGCCGCAGAGATAAACCAGCAGCTTGTCACGCTCGACCACCTCGTCGATTTCCAGAACATCGCCATCGTGGGTTTCAAGTTCCTCGCCGGCTTTGAGCACGACGCGGCGAAGTGGTGCGCTATCCAGAGCATAAACACGCTGTTCGCTCGCAGCAGGAAACATCACCTCCACCCGTTTAAACTCCACCTTCAACATGATGCCAAGGCCTAGCTCGGGCTCTGTTTCACTGATCCAACGTTGTCCTGGTGCGATGTTCGAAATGGTCTGCATACTTGAGAGCGGCGGAGACTACAGACATATGATCATCCCGCAAGGCAATCATCACAAGTCTGCGCTGCAAAAAGCATGACAAACACCCTTTCAACCGTATAGTCCCGCGCATGTCCGATTCCATTGCCAGCGCCAGCGAACTCTGCGTGAGTTACAGCTCCCACACCGTGCTCGACGGCGCCACTCTCGCCATTCAGCAGGGCGACCGCATTGGCCTCGTTGGCCGCAACGGCTGCGGCAAATCCACCTTCCTGAAAATCCTCGCCGATGAAGCCGCACCCGACACCGGTGAGGTCACTCGCAAGCGAGGGCTCGTCACCGGTTACTTGCCGCAGAACTTTGAACTCGATGATGCAAAAACAGTCATCGAGAACGTGCTCGCCGGAGTGCAGCACATCCTCGACATGATCGAGGAATATGAAACTTCCGCTGGCGATGACGACCGCAGCGCCGAACTGCTCGACCTCATCACCCACCACGAAGGCTGGGAATTGGAACACCGCGCACAAAGCTTGCTGACCAACTTGCATGCGCCTGATGCGGACACCATAGTAGGACCACTTTCTGGTGGGGAAAAACGACGCGTCGCCCTGTGCCGAGCGCTACTCTCACAGCCGGATTTCCTGATCCTTGACGAACCGACCAACCACCTCGACACCGGCTCCATCGAGTGGCTTGAAAATTTTCTCTCCCGCTACAACGGCACCTGTTTGTTTGTGACTCACGATCGCTATTTCCTCGATCGCATCGCCACCCGCATCGTGGAAATTCGCCGTGGAAAATGTGACAGCTACCAAGGCAACTACACCGAATACCTTATCTCCCGAGCCGAGCGCGACATGGCAGAAGCGCGCAACGAACACAAACGCCAACGCTTTCTCAGTCGCGAACTCGAATGGGTGCGTCGTGGCCCTAAGGCCCGCACCACCAAGGCGAAGGACCGGATGGACCGCTACTTTGAGATCGCCGATCAGGAAGCCCCGGAGGAAGAGCTCGACGTCGATCTCATTATCCCACAGGCGCCGAAGCTGGGGAATAAAATCATCGATGTGCGCGGCGTTGGCATGTCCTTTGGCGACAACCGACTGTTCTCTGACGTCGATCTCTCGCTCGAAGGCGGACAGCGTCTAGGCATCGTGGGTCGCAACGGAATGGGCAAGTCCACCTTGGTGAAAATCATTCTCGGCCAGATCGAACCTCTCGAAGGCACCGTCGAGATCGGCATGAAAACCGAGATCAACTTTATCGACCAGAACCGACTTTTGTTAGACGATGAAAAATCTGTCTTTGAAGAAGTTGGTGAAGGCCAGGAGAACGTCCGCCTCGGCGATGAAACCATCGGACTACGCGCCTACCTACGCCGTTTCCTCTTCACCGAGGAACGCATCAACACCAAGATCAATCTCCTCAGCGGCGGCGAGCGGAGTCGGGTGATGCTGGCGAAGATTCTCAAGCGTGGGGGCAATGTGCTGGTGCTTGATGAACCGACCAACGACCTCGATCTGAACACACTCAGACTGTTAGAAGAAGCACTACTCGCTTTCCAAGGCTGCGTGATTGTAGTCAGTCACGATCGCTATTTTCTGAATCGAGTGTGCACGGACATCTTAGCCTTTGAGGGTAACGGCATTGTTGATTACCAAGTAGGCAACTACGATTATTATCTGGAAAAGAAAGCCGCGCGTGAAGCCACCGCCGCAAGTTATCAAGCGGTTGCAAAAAAAGAAAAACCAAAGGCACGCAAAGAGCGCCCGCGTAAACTCAAGTGGGCCGAAGAGCGCGAGCTTGAATCCATCGAAGACGTGATCTTGGCCGCTGAAGAAAAAGTAACCCAGCTACAAGCCGCCTTTGAAGCTCCCGACTTCTACGAGAAACACGGTGATAACTGGCAGCAACTCGAAGCCGAACTTGAAGAGGCAAAAGAAAAAGTTCCGCAGTTATACACTCGCTGGGAAGAACTTGAGGCAATCAAACAGGCGTCCGAATCACAATAAATTTGGCTCACTCCTGATGCTAGGTTAGAATGGCCCCTATGGAGACACGCGTTCACTTACCCGACATGGAGCCACCCTCAAGCATCAGCGAAGTCATGGTGGCGTTGCGAGGAAAGAAGCTGGAGCCAGTGCACGAAAAGAAAAGCTGGGGTGACTGGATCTCCTTCCCCGGCAGACAGACGGTGATCAGCATCGAGTCCATGCGCGGTCTCACCAGCTCCGCCACAGTGGAATACTCCGAGGACGACGACATCGAAATCAACCAGCGTATCTTGGCTGCCTTTGGCAAACTAGGCTGGATGGGCTCCGATGAGGATGGTGAGTTCCGGTTAGATTAAGTGATTAGATCGGTCTCCCATTGGGTAAATTCCTTGCCAAACGCGGCCTTATCATCAAGCTTTCGCTGACATGAGAATCATTTCGACCAAGGACGCGGTTTTTGAGAAAATCGAAAACGCACTCAGCGGCAGACAGGAAAAGACCCAGCTGGAAGCTCTGGCGGGCATCGACTGTGATGAGCAGGACCTTGCCAATCAGCAAGAGCTTGGCGATGAAGATCCGGTGGCAACCATCGAACTGATTGCCCAATGGCTGCCAGACACCGGCGAGGGAATTCTCGACTGGTTCTACGTCCGTGTTTCCGGCGTCGATGCGGATCCTCCACAGATCGAACATGGAGGACCACTGCTCGCCTTTAACAGCCAAGGAAAAGCACCTGATCTTGATATCTTGATCGAAGACGCCGTCACGGCTCTGAACGAGACCATCGAGTGGGCGGAGTTCGAACTTGAGGAGGATAACTAAGCGATCCGTTTCCTCTATTAAATTTATAACCATGACCACTGAAGACTGGGATCTGATCGTGGTCGGTGGTGGTGCCGCTGGATTTTTTGCGGCAATCACTTGCGCCGAGGCATCGCACAGCCGTGTTCTTATTGTTGAGAAATCGCCGAACGTTCTCGGCAAGGTCAAGATCTCCGGTGGAGGCAGATGCAATGTCACTCACTCATGCTTTGAGCCAAAGGCTCTAACTGGTTTCTATCCGCGTGGCGGCAAATCACTGATCGGCCCATTTCACCGATGGGGAGCGACCGATACCGTAGGATGGTTTCAGAGCCGTGGTGTCGAACTCAAAACCGAAGCCGACGGGCGGATGTTCCCCGTCACCGACACTTCACAGACGGTGATCGATTGCCTCACTGAATCCGCCAGAAGCGCGGGTGTGGAACTACAAGTCTCCACCGGCATTTCTAACATCCATCACGAGGAAACCGGAAGCTTTCAGCTCCTCACCAGCAATGGGAAAACTTTAAACACGCGCTCCGTTCTGTTAGCCACCGGCGGCACCCGTCTAGCGGCCGGAGCGAAACTGGCTGAGTCGCTTGGGCACAAGCTCATTTCCAATGTCCCGTCGCTGTTTGCCTTTAACATTTCTGACCCGAGAATCTCCGAACTTCCAGGTATCTCTGTTTCACAGACCGAGGTTTCTGTGGAAGGAATGAAACTCAGCGCGTGTGGTCCATTGTTGATCACGCATCATGGATTGAGTGGACCTGGCGTGCTAAAACTTTCTGCCTGGGGTGCCCGTGAATTACACGATGGTGGATATGATTTTCACATCAAGATCAATTGGCTCCCAGGCCTAACAGCTCAAAATATAGAATCCACGCTGACTGAAACTCGTCAGACCTGGGGCAAGCGCCGAGTGCGCGGCAGGGCTCCTTTTGATCCGATCCCAAAACGTCTCTGGGACAAGCTATGCGAGGCCGCTGAAGTGGCTGAGGACACAATCTGGTCGCAGCTAACCAAGGAAAGCGCCCGCAAGCTGCTGACCGAACTCACATCCGGCCGTTATCACGTTTCTGGCAAGAGTATCAACAAGGATGAGTTCGTCACCTGTGGCGGAGTTAACCTCAATGAGGTGAATTTGAAAACGATGGAGAGCAAGGTTCAGCCCGGTCTCTACTTCGCTGGCGAAATCCTCAACGTTGACGGTATTACCGGGGGATTTAATTTCCAGAACGCTTGGACCAGTGGTCATCTGGCAGGCATGGCTGTGGCCGAAAGCTAAAAACGGCACTTGGAGCCTACTCCTGGTATTTGGAATAAATAGTGGCACTGTGCCCTCTTACCTATGGATCGCCCACTATGGAGGCGCTCCTTTAACAAATACCAACTATGAAAACTCGATATCAAATACTCGCCGCCTGTGCGATCAGTTCCCTGCCTTTGGGAGCTCTTCTCGCTGAGCCTGCCGCCACTCCGAATCCTCAGACCGAGAAAAAAGCGGAGAAGGATGAAAACAAAACTGTTCAACTCGAAGTCACAGGCATGACCTGAGGCGTCTCCTGCGTAGCTAAAGTGCGGTCCGCACTGAACAATGTTAAAGGAGTCTCCAAGGCCGTTGTGACCATGCCTAACAAGGCCGTTGTTACAGCAGAAAAAGATGTTACCACCGAGGACCTGATCGCCGCCGTCAAGGCAGCGGGTTATGGGGCCTCAGTGAAAACCAAATAAATTTTGTCGTGAGTTAATGCGCTCATTACATAACAAACAAAGGGCACGGTGTTCGCACCGTGCCCTTTGCATTGAATGATGGTTTCTAACCGATCGACTATCCGGCAGAGACTGCGGCTTTGATCAGATCGAGGAAACTCTGAGACTCAAGGCTGGCACCTCCGACGAGTCCGCCGTCGATGTCAGGCTGGGCGAGAAGCTCAGCGGCATTGGATGCCTTCATGCTGCCGCCGTATTGGATACGGATTTTGTCGGCTGCTTCTTGGTTATAGAGATCGGCAACGACTGAGCGCACAAATGCGTGTGCTTCCTGCGCTTGATCGACAGAGGCCACTACGCCAGTTCCGATGGCCCAGACGGGCTCGTAGGCGATGACGATTTCCTTCAAATCCTTTTCCTCGACACCAACCAGACCATCGGTGATCTGGGTGCGGAGAACGGATTCGAGTTTACCGCCTTCACGCTCTTCGAGGGTCTCGCCGATGCAGAAGATCGGCTTGAGATTGGACGCGCAGGCTTTCTTGATCTTAGCGTTGATGATGGCATCCGTCTCACCG
The DNA here is from genome assembly GCF_042849255.1 of Oceaniferula spumae. GTDB lineage: Bacteria > Verrucomicrobiota > Verrucomicrobiia > Verrucomicrobiales > Akkermansiaceae > Oceaniferula > Oceaniferula spumae. Next base: position 3,890,220 of record NZ_AP026866.1, on the reverse strand, counting down.
TAGAGGGTGCGGCGTTCGCTGTGGCCTAGGATGACGTAGCGAACGTAGAGTTCCTTGAGCATCATTGAGCTGACCTCACCGGTGTAGGCTCCGGAGTCCTGATCGGACATGTTCTGGGCTGCGATGGAGACTGCCGAGCTGGAATTCAGCGCTGCCACTGCAGCTGGGATGGAAACAAACGGAGGAGCGATGACAACGTCCACTTGGCTGGTGATGCTGTCGAGTTTACCGGGCTGACCGATGAAGCTGTTGATGAAGTCCTCGGCCTCACGTGGTCCGATGTTCATTTTCCAGTTCGCGGCGATGATTGGTTTGCGCATGATGTTATGGTGATTAGGGAATAGGGATTGGGAAGTAGGTAATTGCGTCTCGGGGAAGACGATTATTTATCAGTTAGGGCAGCTACTCCGGGGAGTTCTTTGCCTTCGAGTAGTTCGAGGGATGCGCCGCCGCCGGTGGAGATGAAGTCGAAATCGTCAGGATTGCCGAATTTATTAACGGCTGTGACTGAATCGCCTCCGCCAACAATACTGAGGGCTGGAGATTTTGCAACATCCGCGGTTAGTGCCTTGGTGCCTGCTGCGAAGTTGTCCATTTCGAACACACCCATCGGTCCGTTCCAGAGGATGGTTTTGGCGTTAGCCACGACTTCACCGAAGTCCTTGATGGCTTGGTCGCCGATGTCGATGCCTTCCCAGTCGTCTGGGATTTCACCCCCTTGTTCGTATGGTGCGGTGACTTTGGTTTCTGCATCAGGAGAAAACTCCTGGGTGATGCGGGTGTCGGCAGGAAGGTGGAAGTGGATGCCCTTGGCCTTGGCGTCTTCGAGGATTTCGAGCGCTAGGTCGAGGCAATCGTTTTCGACCAATGACTTGCCAATCTTGTATCCTTGGGCCTTGCGGAATGTGTAGGCCATGGCGCCACCGATGATGAAGGTGTCGGCCTTGCCCATCATCGCCTTGATGACTTGGATCTTATCGGAAACCTTGGCTCCACCCATGATAGCCACGAAGGGTTTCTCTGGTGATTCAAGTTTCCCCTCGAGGAACTCAAGCTCGCGCTCGATGAGGAATCCCATCGCGGACTGGGAAACGTGGTGGGTGACCCCTTCGGTGGATGCGTGTGCACGGTGTGCGGTGCCGAAGGCGTCGTTGACAAAGATCTCAGCTCCACCGGCAAGAATGCGGGCGAACACAGCGTCGTTGGCTTTTTCCTCGGCATGAAAGCGGGTGTTCTCAAGCAACAGGACTTCACCTGGCTCCAGAGCAACGCGGGCAGCTTCGGTATCGTTTCCTACGCAGTCTTCTGCGAAAGCAACTTCTTTTCCTAACAGCTCAGCCAAACGCAGAGCAACGGGCTGCAGTGAGTATTTCGGATCCGGCTCACCCTTAGGGCGGCCCATGTGGGAGCAGAGGGTCAGCTTGGCACCGCCGTCGAGCAGGTGTTTGATGCTGGGAAGAGCTGCTTGAATGCGGGTGTCATCGGTGATTTCACCGGCGTCGTTGAGAGGGACGTTGAAGTCACAACGCATGAGAACGGCTTTGCCGCTGACATCGAGATCGCGAATACTGAGTTTGGCCATGGTTTCTGTATTATGTTAGGTAATTTAGAGGAAAAAAGGCGGGGAAAGTTTCCCTCCCCCGCCTTTGTTAGATCGTTTTGATATTAGAGGCCGGTGCCAAGAAGGACCATGCCTTCAGCAGCGCGGTTTGAGTAACCCCACTCGTTATCATACCAAGAGCAGACTTTGACGAAGTTGCCGTCGAGCACCATGGTGCAGTCTGAGTCGAGGATGGAGCTGTGCGGGTTGCTGACGATGTCTTGGAGAACAAGAGGATCTTCAGAATACTCAAGCACACCTTTCATTGGGCCGTCAGCAGCTGCCTTGAAGGCGGCGTTGACTTCCTCGACGGTGACGTCTTTCTTGAGGATGGCTGTGAAGTCAGTGAGTGAACCGGTAGCGGTAGGCACGCGGAAGGCACCACCGTTAAGTTTACCCTTCATGGATGGGATGACCTCGCCGATGGCGCGGGCAGCTCCGGTAGAAGATGGGATGATGTTTACTGCAGCGGAACGTGCACGACGAAGGTCACTGTGAGGTGCGTCGAGGATGTTCTGGTCACCAGTGTAACTGTGAATGGTGCTCATGAAGCCTTTTTCAATACCCCAGTTGTCATTGAGGACCTTGACCAGAGGGGCAAGGCAGTTGGTGGTGCATGATGCGTTAGAAACGATGTTGTGCTTGTCGCCATCGTAGAGGTCATCGTTGATGCCAAGGCAGATGGTGATGTCCGGGTCAGTGGCTGGTGCTGAGACGAGCACTTTCTTGGCACCGGCTGTGATGTGCTTCTCAGCACCTTCACGCTTGGTGAAGAAACCAGTCGACTCAAGAACAACGTCCACTTTGTATTCAGCCCATGGGAGAGCTGCTGGGTCGCGCTCTGCAGTGGCGTGAATTCTGTGTCCGTCGACGATGATGGCATCGTCGTCATAAGTGACTTCGTGACCGAACTTACCCTGTGAAGAGTCATACTTCAGCAGGTGTGCCAGTGTGTGGTTGTCGGTGAGATCGTTGATTGCGACGATGTTTTTAAGTTCGCCATTCTGCACAAGGGCGCGCAGTACGTTGCGGCCGATGCGTCCAAATCCATTAATTGCGTAATTTGCCATGGTAATTGTATTCCATTGAGTTGTCCGCAGCACGATTTGCCGCAGGGGAGCGGGATTATGGCTCCCGATTGCCGCACGTCAACACCTGCTTCGATCATTTATGGTCACAATTTCGTGAGAATACGCCCCTCATCCCCCCTATGTTGGCTCAAATGAGCAACTTCCACAGCCACCGCTGTTTTTTAAGTTGCTAATATGACAGGTCAACACTAAGGCTCGCCATCCACCGCCCTAATTGGGCAAGAACCACTTGGAGCAATCCGGCACTAGTATTGATCGGTCCGCTCACATTACAACCAATATCAATCTATGACCGACGTTACATTTTCCGACCTGGGCCTCTCCGACGAGCTGCTCAAAGCCATTCACAGCCTCGGCTATGAGAGCCCCTCGCCCATCCAGGCGCTAGCCATCCCCCACATCCTTGAAGGCAAGGACATCGTTGGCCTTTCCGAGACCGGATCGGGTAAAACGGCTGCTTTCACCCTGCCAGCACTCCAGATGATCGATCTCGATGATGACGTGACTCAGGTGCTCATTCTCTCCCCCACCCGCGAGCTCTGCGTGCAGGTTTGTGAGGAGGTGCATCGCTTGGGAGCCAAAATGAAAGGTCTGCGTGCGGTTCCTATTTACGGTGGCACTCCGATCGATCGCCAGATCACCCAGCTGAAGCGCGGTGCGCATATCGTTGTGGGGACACCGGGCCGGCTTCTGGACCACCTGCGTCGCAAAACTCTCAAACCCGCCACCATCAAACTGGCAATTCTCGACGAAGCCGACCGTATGCTCGACATGGGATTCCGTGAGGACATGGAAGATTTATTAGGTGCGATGCAGTCTGACCACCAGACTCTGTTCTTCTCGGCCACCATGAACAAGAATGTGGATAAGCTGATTCAGAAATTCGGCAACGATCCACAGGAAGTTTCCATCAAGGGGCAAACCAAAACCGTTTCCACTGTCAGCCAGTGCTACTACGAGGTGCGAAATCGCTCGAAAGTGGAGGTGCTGACCCGCCTGCTTGACCTCGACACACCTCGACTTGCTGTCATTTTCTGCAATACCAAGCGCAGCGTTGATGAATGCACCGAAGCCCTCACTGCACGTGGCTACGCTGCGGACAAACTGCACGGCGACATTGGGCAACAGGCTCGCGAGCGTACGACCAAACGTTTCCGCGAAGGAAAATTTGACCTGCTCATCGCTACAGACGTCGCGGCACGCGGACTCGACATCGACGATGTAGAAGCTGTTTTCAACTACGACATCCCACAAGACCCAGAAGACTACGTGCACCGTATCGGACGGACAGGTCGGGCCGGGCGTGAAGGCCGGGCAGTTAGCTTTGTGTTTGGTCGCGACATTTATCGCCTGCAAAGCATCGAACGCTATACGAAGCAGCACATCCAACGTGCCAAGATCCCAACCCAAGAAGAAGTTGAGGGCGTGCGTGCTGACCAGCTTTTTGAAATGGTCCAAACTCGCTTGGAAAAGGAAGTCAACCGCAGCTACCGTCACTACATCGATCGCTTGTTAGATCAAGGTCACACCGCCACAGACATAGCATCCAGCGTGTTCGAGCTACTGCGTGAGTCCTTGGGACGCGAAGGTGAATCCATCGCCGAGGACAACCCCAACTACACGCCTGAGAAAAAACGCAAAGACCGCAAGGACCGTCCGGACAGAGGCGATCGCCCAGATCGTGGCGAACGCTTCAACAAACGCGACCGCAAAGGAGGCGACAAGGATTACGTCAAGGACCCTAACATGACGACACTCTTCCTCAGCCTTGGAAAAGCCGCCAGTGTCAGACCTGCTGATATTCTTGGCATGTTTTACGGTGAAGGCGGTATTCCCGATAACAGCGTAGGCCGCATTCAGCTCTTCGAACGCCACAGCCTGGTGGACGTGAATAAGGACTATGCCGACAAACTGGTGAACAAGCTCAGTAACTCGAAGCTTCGTAACCAGCGCTTCCGCATAGGTGCGGACCGCATGTCTTAGTCACGTTCCATACGGCGAAGCCTGCAAAGGCTTCGCTACATGCGCGCGTTCTGCTCAGTGACATGGGAACGTGCGTTGCTGTTCCTCGGTGACGCTTCCAGGCTGGAACGGTTTACAGACTGGACTTCAGGCTCTTTTGGCAGCGTTCTTTCCAGAAATTCATCATAGTAGAGAATCTCGAAGCCACCTTCGTGCTTTTCCACAATGCAACTGAGGGTCTCCACCCAGTCGCCGCTGTTCAGGTAGTGGATTCCATCGATGACTTCATCAGCCGGTGTGTGGATGTGACCGCAGATGATACCTGAGCATTTCCTCTTCTCCGCTAACTCGACAAGTTTTTCCTGATATCTACCGACAAAGCTTACCGCGGATTTAACGCGGGCTTTGATGGCTTTACTCACGGAGTAGTAGTCCTTGCCGCGCCATTTGCGATAGTGATTATAAAGCCGGTTGACCTTCAGCAAGGCGTCATAACCTACGGCTCCCGCCATCGCGATCCATTTGTGCCCGGTGGAGACGCTGTCGAATCCATCACCGTGCAGAACGAGATAGCGATCGCCTTTGGGAGTCTCGTGGATGTATTCACGGACACACTGCAAGCGGCCCAGTGCGATCGGCAGGAAGCTGGTGATGAAATCATCGTGGTTTCCACGCAAATAAATGATCTCGGTTTTTTCCTTCTCCAGCTTCTTCAGTAGTGTGCGAACCACGCGCGTGTGAATGCTACGCCATTTACCGCCACGCTTGAGAGCCCAGCCATCGATGATATCACCATTAAGGATGATTCGTTCGCAACGGGTATGCTTCAACACATCGACCACTTCACGGGCCTTGCTCTCGTCCGTGCCTAAGTGAATATCGGATAAAAACAACGTGCGCACATTCAATTTCCTCCGGACTCGGCAGCGACCAATCGGCTGACCGGCATCGCGGACAATATCCATCAGGTAGCCCTCGAAGGTTTTGGTGATATCCTTCCAGCTCAATCCTGTGGCTGTGGCGCGGGCTTTGGTGCGCATCGGCTCCAGCTTCTCTAACTTCACTGCCTCGATTGCCTGACGGATAAAAGCAAAGGCATCCCCTTTCGGCACGACCAGACCATTGTCTCCATGGCGTGAGTGAAGCCGGGCTGCCGCGTAATCGTAGGCCACCGTGACCATACCACTGGCCATCCCCTCTAACAAAACATTACCAAATGTTTCTGTTTCGCTGGGAAAAAGGAGAATATCTGCGGAGGCGTAGTGTTTGGCAAGCTGCTCACCACGCTGAACACCGACGAAATGAACGTTGCGATGATTTTGCTCTAACACCTCACGCGAAGGCCCGTCGCCAACTACGACACAGCGCAGGTCCGGCACCGACTTCTGCATTTCCTCAAATGCCTCAATCGCCAGCTCCATGTTTTTTTCTGGCGCTACACGGCCTACCACCATGGCAACGGGGGTCTCGGCCCTCGCCCCCCACGTCATGCGGAGTTCGGCACAGCGTTTCTGTGGATTGAACAAGCGGGTATCCACCCCACGCCCTAACAGCTTAACGTTTTGAAATCCATCACGCAGCAGCATATCGCGAACATCCGGTGATGGAGCGATGGTGCAACTGGCCAGCCCATGCACGCGCCGTAGGTAGCGCAGAGCGGTATCCTGCATCTTACCAAGCCGGTATTGTTTCATGTAGTGGTGGAAATTTGTATGGAACCCTGCAGCCACTGGTATTTCCATTTTACGCGCCACCTTGATAGCTGACATTCCCAGCGGACTCTCGGTAGCTACGTAAACTACGTCCGGACGTTTTCGGTGCCAGCGTTTGCTTAACCTACCTTTTCCAGGCAGCCCTACGCGCACTTCTGAATATCCAGGCAAAGCTACTGACCTAACAGAACTCTCACCTTTGCCACCTTTATTTCCAGTGTGTATGACATAGACGAGGTGTCCACACGCACGCAGTCCATCGACGAGATGACCGAGAGTCATGGCAACGCCATTGACATCGGGCCGAAAGGTATCGGTGACGATTTCGATACGCATTGAACGCGATAGTTTGCTTTCCGCAGTGGGATTCATGACTACATACTAACCTGAGTGCCACATTGACATTGATCACGATATTGTAGCAGTTTAGCCACACAAGGCGGCTGACCAATTGAGCCTCAATCCCTTTTCAACATGAGCGACGCAAACAATTCTCCCGACAAAATGAAATACGGTATGATCGGTGAAGACACCCAAAGCACCGATGAAAAACTCGAGAAATGGATGGGAGTGGTCGATTGGAAATACCTCAAACCCCACTACGCATCGGGCGCTCTACTCTACGTCGACCCCTGTCTTGAAATCACCGAGGTGGGCAAGGCGCTGACTGAGGACGATAAGAAAAAAATCCAAACCTGGCTGAAGTCAGGTGACCTGGTCAAACCGTCCGCCCCTCATGAGCAGTGGTGGGAGCAGAATCCAGAGAAATTCACCGCGCTGGTGGTCACGCCTTTCGTGCTGATGCAGCCAGTGCGGCAGGGCTGATTCGCCGAATCAGCCGGACCGGAGCGATTCCCTTTTCGCGTCCAAGGCCAGAAACGATGGCTTCGATGTCCGTTTTTCATGTGGATCCGTGTTTGGTGTTGCCCGGCGGCATGAGGCCATGCACGCCCTACCCATACTCAATATCCAACCACACACGCAGGCACAAAAAAACCCCGCAAGAGCGGGGCTTTGCCAAGGAGCAAGTGGCGGGATGGACGGGACTCGAACCCGCGACCTCCGGCGTGACAGGCCGGCGCTCTAACCAACTGAGCTACCACCCCTTGCTTGCTTGGGCGGGCGGAAACTAGGAAGATTCTCGCCCGCTGGCAATACCTTTTTTAAGGAAAATGCATTTTTATTTCAGAGCCGCCACCGCAGCCTCCAAAGATTCGACATCTTCAACTGAGATAACTGACACAGCCTTATCGATTCGGCCCATTAATCCGGCCAGAACTTTGCCTGGTCCGAGCTCAATGAAAGTTGTGTTCCCATCGGCGATGAGTTTCTGCATCGATGCGGTCCAGCGCACGGATCCGGTGACTTGCTGCTCAAGCATGGATTTAATATCGTCCGTTCCCTCCACGGCGCGGGCACCGAAGTTACAGATCACGGGGATGGATGGTTCAGACATCTCTGTGGATGCCAGCACGCCAGCGAGTTTGTCTTGGGCGCTTTGCATCAGGCGGGAGTGGTAGGCACCGGCGACATTGAGTTTTTTACCCATGCGGATACCTGCATCCTTGGCTCCGGCGACGGCTTTATCGATGCCGGCCTCGCTGCCTGATAGCACGATCTGGCCAATGGCATTGAAATTGGCAACGTCGACATCGCAGTCCGCGGCCAGTTTTTCCACCGCAGCTTCATCACCTCCGATCATGGCGGCCATGGCACCATCGGTGGCCTCACAGGCCTCTTCCATGAAGGAACCACGCTGTGCCACCAAATTGAGGCCAGTGGCGAAATCGAATGTTCCAGCGGCAGCGTGTGCGGTGAATTCCCCGAGGGAAAGTCCGGCGGCGGCCACGGGATTCAGTGATGGCAGCTTTTCCTTAAGAACTTCCAAACAAGCCAAACCATGCAGGTAGAGTGCAGGCTGGCAGTAGCCGGTGCGTGTCAACTGCTCGTCTGGCCCATTGAACATAATCTCACTGAGAGAATACCCCAGTGCCTCATCGGCCTTGGCAAAAAGCTCTTTGGCAGCAGGGTATGCATCCACCAAATCCTGGCCCATACCTACCTTTTGCGCGCCCTGTCCGGAAAATAAAATAACAACATTACTCATAGCGCCCACTGTCCTATGTCATTGCCCCAACACAGGCAAGCCCGCATGACAACGCATCTATCCGAAGCAAAGATGAAAAAACGAAGTAATCTCTGCTTGCAAAATCCCGGCGAATCAGGAAAGTTCCCCGCGACCGCAATCAGATTGCAACACGGAGGGGTGGCAGAGTGGTCGAATGCACCGGTCTTGAAAACCGGCGTGGCGCAAGTCACCGTGGGTTCGAATCCCACCCCCTCTGCCATTTTTCTCAAGGGGACTCCCCTTTCTCAAAGAGCCCGTCGCTCTTATTTCCGATATAAAAACGCATCGGATGTCACCAAGGAGGTAATCAGCGCCTTCATACTGCCACCACTATCTCGGTAAGCCTTGTGCGCGGCCTTAAGAACCGGCCCGTCATGTAAGGTCTCATTGCGCCCCATCCAGAAGCGGAAGGCGTGACGCACGAAGACCTGCTCGACGCGCTCGCTGCTAACGAGCTTGGAAATCAGATCGTGGGCATCGGTGACTGGCCCATCGAGTGCCGGGTCACCGGATGCGATGATTTCACCGGAGGTATCCACAGGTTCTCCCAATTCCGTTTTGCGGAAAAGTCCGGCGTGGTTGTACATTTCAAATGGGAGACCGAGAGGATCCATCTTCTCGTGGCAGCTCCAGCAATACTCTTTGCGAGTTACCCGCATGCGTTCGCGCAGCGGAGTGTTAGGCTCGTCCGGGAGTTGAGCATCCACGGTGATCGGTACATCAGGAATGCCCCCGCCTAACAGCCTGGTGCGAATCCAGATGCCGCGGTGAATCGCGTGATTATCCATGGCGTCCGAATGTGAGACCAACCATGATGGCTGAGTGAGAATACCTAGGCGTTGTCCCTTAGGCGCAGCCTCTAACAACCTCTCCGAAGTGAGTGAGCCTTTTTCAAATGATCGATAACCAACCCGTGCATTGATATGCTCAGCTCCGCGTTCGGTCCACTTTCTCTCCTTGAGGGCCTCTTCTTCCGAATGGTAGCCATCGGCGTGCCCGTATTTTTTCTTATTAAATTTACGATAGAGCTCGAGTCTCTTTTCTCTCTTGAGGTCATCATTTTTCAGCTGCTCCTTAATTTCTGCCCTTTCCTCAAGAGCAGGTGTGTCGGGCTCAAGGTCCGCTGTTTTCCTTTTTCTTTTCTTATCGGCACCTTCTTTTTGAGTTTTGTAAAACGATTGATTCCTAGGAGCTACCACGATCTGTTGGGTGGTGAGCAAATTCCGTAATACATCTTCGTCCTTCTCAAGAATGAGCTCTACCAATCGATCCGTGCTGGCGGTCTGCATCAGCATATTTTTGCGAAAGGCCTGGGCATTCGCTTTGACCCCTGTTTTCTGTAGGGCCGCTTCGTCTTTGCAGACGTAACCAGCGAGATCGTAATCGAAATACTCGCGGAAGAACTGCAACACTCGTGGCTTTCTCATGCTGTCATCGGCGAGCATGCGGGTGATCTCACGGCGGACATCTTCTCTGGTTCGCATCCTTCCGTCGACGATGGCTTGGCGGAGTTGAGGATCTGGTTTCAGGTAACTAACCGCACGGTTCACCGCGAGTCCTAACTCCCAGTCTTGCAGCATGGTGCGACCGTTCGAGTCCGGTTCCCCAGCAGCCGCTAGCTCGGGATAGAACAGGGCATCACGATCCAAAAAGATTGCTGATAGTCCCATGAATAAACCATTTTCCTTTCCGACTTTGGTGATCGAATTTTTAACGATATCCAGATAACCATGAGCTTCTTTGTTAGAAGGTGGCCGGAAGGTGAGCATTTCGAAGAGATATTCGATCACACCGAGAATTTCCCCATCGGAATATTCCGCTTTGGGTTCGCGCAGGAGTTCGTAAAGCGGCGTCAGCGGGCGGATCACCTTGGTGTTGTAGGTCACTCCCATGGGGGTGCCTCGGAGGTCGGAGCCTTTGACTTTCAGATCATACTGGACTGGATCATCTGTGATTTGCTCCGGATGCACGATCAGACTTTCCGGCCCGTAGGCCATGTATTTCAGAATGTCATTGGCCTTGCTCAGGATCTGCACGGACTCCGAACTATTCACCGAAGACATGTGGGCATAATTTTCAAAGCCATGTTTGTGCGCGGCTGAGAGCACCACTGGCACGCTTTTGATGGAGGTAGCATAGGCGACAGTTCCACCAGCCCAGCTGTTGATCCGGTCGATACCGAAATAAAGCTTCAGCTCACCGCCGTGGTTCACTGGCACGGCGTCACCGTGAGTCCTGAGACCTCGGTTCTTCGGATCGAAGGCTGGCTCGGTGTTGATCAGCTCGTTCAGTCGGGTGATATGTTCGTCTGGGGTGATTCTCCAGATGCGTTTGGGAGATGACGTGGGGACGAGCTTCAGCCCTTCAGGGAGATCACCGAAGAGGAGATCGTGGTTAACAAAGTTTCCCTTCTTCGGCTCCTTGTGAGCGTGGAAACCGCCTTTGTCCTTCATCACCGTTTCCAGCTCATGGATGATCCAATCGGTGAACTGAATGCGTTCCATCGCCGTCGGCTGTTCCTCTTTTTTGGGCGGCATTTCATGGATGGAAACTTGCGCCCATATCGCTTTCCAGAGTGCGGCATTGGTCTCATCGACCGGCCCCAGATTTTCCAAACTCAGGCCGCCTTTTTCCATACCATCACCGTGGCAATCAAAGCAGTGATACTGGATAAAGTCGGAGGCAAAGGTTTTAAAGTCACCATCCACCGGTTGCCCTGGCTGGTGAACCTTTTCGGCATGAAGTGTTGTCGCCCCGACAAGACTCGTGATGATGAGAGGCAGTGCGAGACTACGTGCTTGGTTTAAAAAACCGTCGTGAATACTCATGACTTACGAAAGGATTTCGCTCAAAGGACCGGTGCCGGAATCGTATCTCGCCGCCATCTGCTCGGACATATTGAAGCGCTCCTGATTCACGCCGGTTGTTTTCAAGATGGAGGTGTAGAGGGCGTTGATCGGGCGTTTTCCGTCGAGCTGGGTGAAGCGGCCCGATTGAAATGCGCCACCACAATTACCAAGTAACATCACCGGCCAGGTTGCGCCCTTGGTGTGTTGTTTGTCGGCATTGTTGCTGGTGTAAACGATGAGGGTATTATCCATCATGGTGCCGCTGCCTTCGGGAACGCTCTCGAGTTCCTCCATGATTTTCACCAGCATGCTCATGTTATACTGGCGGATTTTGTCCCAGATCGGGTTGCCCGCTTGTGGCATGTGGCCAAGGTTATGGCCTTGCTTGGTCACGCCCAGCCCTTTCCACGAGCCGAAGATCTCTCCACGGCCGGACCCGATGGTCAGGACATTGGTGGTACCGGATTTTAACGCGGAAATTCCGAGGTCGAGCAACGTGTCGTGCCAATCGGTTTCAAATTCCGGGTTGGTGTAGCGATCATCCACCTTGGGTGCAAACTGGCTGAGGTGCTCTGAGGCATCGGCGAGCTTGGCGCGCAGGCTGTTCATGTCGCTGAACCCCTGGGTAAACTCTTGGTAGCGTGCTTTTTCCGCATTAGGGAGGGTGCCGCCCTTAGATTTCGAGAGCGACTCAATCTGCTCGAGCATGGCACTGCTGGCCTCGTGCTGGTTCCGAATTTCCCCACTCGAAATACCGCCGTAGAGCAGCTGGTAGAGGTGATTCGGATTGGAGTGCATGAAAATTGGTTTCCCGGCTCCGCGTGCTGAGAGATTCGCCACGGTTGGTTTCGCCACCATATTTTCGAGCGAATCCATGCCGATGCAAAGATGCGGCATCAGAGTTTGCGGCAGCACCTTGCTGAGTTCGTAATCAATGGTCGAAGCGCTCGGCGGTACGCCATCACTGCCTCGATACCCGCCCAAAGCTCCGAAGAAGGCACTGTGGGCTGGGCTGGTGTGGCGTCCATGCAGGCCGTTAATAATGTGCAGTTTCTCCTTAAAGGGATTCAACGCCTTGATGGGATCAGGCAGCACCGCTGAGGCTAGCGAGCCGCTGTTGACCATATTGGTGGGAATACAGGTCTTGGGATCGAACCCCTGATTCTGCATGAAAAAGATCACACGCTTGGGCCCTCCGGCGTGACCGGCCGAGGAAGCAGCCGCCTGAACCAGCTGGGGCAGGAAGGATGCGCCAAAGGCAGCCGACCCAAGTCCGGAAACCATGGCTTTGAGAGATTCTCTACGTGTGAACATTTTAACGATACCAGTTTAAAAATACGCGCCTTTCAGTAAATTAGGCGATTGGTGACAATCTATCGTGCTCTTCTAATATTGCCATTGGAATTTTAGATTCTCAAACTACACTCCCCCTACTCGCAGCGTCACTCGCCTACCTACACGATCATGCCTCTTTGGATACCACCCGTCTTCGCCTTCCTCGCAGGCTCTATTCCTTTCGGTCTTCTCATCGCCAAGGCGAAAGGAGTCAACATCCGCGAGCATGGCTCCGGCAATATCGGCGCGACCAATGTGCTGCGTGTAATGGGCAAGAAATACGGCATCACCTGCCTGATTCTCGATTTACTCAAAGGACTCATTCCTACATTATTGGGCATCAGCTTGTTCAAATATGATGGACACTCGAGCCCCATGGCGATTGAGGCCCTCTCGAAATACGCCGTTGAGCTACCTCAGTTGACCGCCCAGATTTTACAAATCGTCACCGGACTGGCCGCCATTCTCGGACACAATTATTCACCGTGGATTGGTTTCAAAGGAGGCAAAGGCATCGCTACCTCAGGCGGAGTGCTCATCGCCCTGATGCCCGCAGGCGTGGTCATTTTGCTGATCGTTTGGGCTGTGTTATTCTTCACCACCAAATACGTGTCCATCGCAAGCATCGGCGCGGCGCTCAGTCTGCCGATTGTTACCATTTGCGGCTCCGCATTTCACGGAAAGCTCGCGAACGGCACTTGGAACAAACCGCTATTTGTCTTTTCCATCATCGTCGCCCTACTCGCTGTGTGGCGACACCGCTCTAACATCGTCGCATTGAAAAACGGCACCGAAAACAAATTCTCCAAGAAGAAAAAGAAATGATCAAACGCGCTGCAATTCTCGGAACCGGATCGTGGGGCACTGCCCTGGCCACGCTGCTTGCCCAGTCGCTCGATGAGGTCTGCATGATCGGCCGCAATGCCAAGACGGCGGAGGAAATCAACCACCACCATACGAACCACCACTACCTCCCGGATCTCCCACTGGCAAAAAACATCATCGCCAGCACGGACATCACCAAGGCGGCGGAATATCCGCTGATCTTGTTCGTGGTTCCTACATCGGCCACCGAAGCGACCGCCAAACAGCTCGCTGACATCAATTTGTCCAAAGAAACCATCCTCATTTCCTGCGCCAAGGGCATCGCCGCAAATACCGGCGAGCGCATGAGCCAGCTAATCCATGCTCACCTACCTAACAACCCATTGGCTGTTCTGTCCGGCCCGAACCATGCCGAGGAGGTCTGCAAAAGCCTCGCCACCTGCGCAGTGATCGGTGCTGATGACCACGCTTTGGCTGAACAACTGCAGGAAATTTTCACCACCAATTCTTTCCGCTGTTACACCAGCAATGACGTCGCAGGCATCGAACTCGGTGCCGCGATGAAAAACGTCTTTGGCATCGCCGCCGGCATCGCCGATGGACTTGGGCTCGGTGATAATGCCATCGCCGCACTGGTCACCCGTGGACTGGCGGAAATGATGCGTCTCGGCAACAAGCTCGGAGGAAAAACCGAAACCTTCATCGGACTCTCTGGCGTGGGCGATCTGATGGCCACCTGCTACTCGCCACATTCGCGCAACAACCGTGTGGGTAAAGCCCTCGGAAAGGGAGGTAAACTCGAAGACATCATTGCCAATCTCGGCATGGTCGCGGAAGGCGTTCCCAACACCAAATCGATCCACGAGGCTGGAATCAAAGCGGATATCCGCACACCGCTGATCGATGCCGTCTATCAGATCCTATACGAGAACAAGCCAGCATCGGATGCACTGGAGGAATTGCTTACCCGAGACACACGGCCGGAGACGGACTAGTTAGATTTCAAAGTCCAGCATCAAGAATCCAGATAATGTTATGACGTTTCGTACTTTGTTACCCTGTCTTGCTCTGGTTCTGACACCCGTGGCCGCGCAGGAAAAGGGCACGTGCAGATGCTGTGAACTCGGCCGCGTTTACGCACCGTATTTAACAAAGCTCCCCGTCCCACAACGGCGCGATAACATCGGCAACAGCCATCTGAAAATCACCACCAGTTCGGAGAGGGCACAGCAGTGGTTTGATCAGGGACTAAACTTGCTGCACGCCTTCTGGGAGTTCGAGGCCTACCGCTGCTTCCTCCAAGCCGCCAAGGAAGACCCCGACTGCGCAATGGCCTACTGGGGTATCTGCATGTCGCTTCCAGGGAAAAACATCGAGGCCAGTGAGGAAAGAAAAGCCGCGCTCGTGTCAGCCCAAAAACTCGCAGTCAAAGCCAGCGATCAAGAAAAACTCTACATCGATATGGTAGCGAAGCTCATTCGCTCAGGTTCTAGCTCTGCAGTTCCTGCTCTAGAGAAAATCACCCAACAATTTCCTGACGATTTAGATGCCTTGGCATTTCGCTGTCTCTGGTTACGCGATGGCTATAACGGCGCCGGCAAACCTAACAGAGGGACTCAAGAAGCGATCACATTGCTTCAAGCTGGTCTTAAAAAACACCCCAAACACACAGGATTGAACCATTATCTCATCCATGTGTTAGAACAGGGACCTGATTTTGAACAAGCCAGATCCGCTGCCATCGCCTTGCCACAAACAGCCCCTGGTGCAGGACATCTGGTGCACATGCCCGGTCACATCTACTACTTGGCGGGAGAATACGAAAAAGCCTGCGCCGCGTTCCGCGCCTGCCATCAGGTTGAGAGTGCCTATTTAACCAAGGAGGAGATCCCAGCCGTCGATAACAATAATTACATCCACAATCTTCACTACCTCGTTTACGCAGCAGCCGATCAAGGGAGATACAAAGAGGCCCTCAACGCAGCAGCCATCCTCGCGAAAACCTCGGTGCCCAAGCAGCGTGAAAAATCACAAGGAGCCCATCGACTGCACTACGTCGCCAGCACTGCCACCGCCTTAGTCCACATGCGCGCAGGCCATTATGATGCCGCGGCAGCATCACTCATTCCGGACTCCTTGCCGGCCGGTTCCGGAGCCAGGCACTACGTGCTTTTCCTACGCTCATACTGCCATCTTCGCCATTCGTTAGCCCTACCAAACGAACCTAACAGCGCAGAAATCCTACGGCGCGAAAAGCTCGCGCTCAGTCGGCATTTTAAAGCACTGGAATCATCCAACCCGCCCCCCTCACCAGAAAGCCAGTCTTGGTCACTGGCGTATACGGCGTGCAAAATCCTCCTCAGCGAATCAAGAGCATGGCTGGATAACGTTGGTAAGGAACCAGGCAAGTTCAGCGAGACATGGGCGAAGATGGCAATCCGGGAGTTCTATCGCAGCGGCCACGCCGAGCCACCACTGCTGATCACTCCCGTGAGTGAGTCACTAGGCTGGCTAGCCCTGCAGACAGGAAATCCCAAGATAGCGCGCGAGTATTTCCAAGAATCCCTCAGATTCCGCCGCCAGTGCGGACACGCCTACCTTGGTCTTGCCCGCAGTTTCGCCAGTGAGGGCGACACCCGACAAGCCGCCCACTACTACCACAAATGCATCACCGCCTTTGCCGCGGCTGACACAGGCCTCGACGCACTCGCCGAGGCTAAACAATACATCGCCGACCATCCGATCAAATAGCATGAGCACCATCGAAACACTCGCGGAAGGCAAATACCTCGGACTTTACTCCCGTGACGACTGGGAGTTCGCAGACCGACCTAACGCCACCGGAGTAGTCGGCATCCTACCGATCACGGACGACGGCCAACTAGTGCTAATCGAACAATACCGATTTCCAGTGCAGTCGCGCGTCATCGAAATCCCTGCTGGCTTAGTGGGTGACGAGGAGGAGTTCAAAGGTGAGTCACTTGCCGACTGCGCCGCGCGGGAACTGTTAGAAGAAACTGGCTACCGAGCCGGAGTCGTCACCCCTCTCCTCAGCGGCCCTACCTCACCAGGTATGACACCGGAGATTACCCATCTTTTTGCCGCTACCGAACTGACCAGAGAAACCGAGGGCGGCGGCACTGAATCTGAGGACATCACTGTGCACCATGTCCCACTCGACCAACTATCTGACTGGTTGATACAGCAACAGGTAGATGGCCGGCTGCTGGATAACAAAATTCATGCCTCACTCTGGCTGGCTCAAACACAGGGTTTACTGCCACCCTCATAATTGTCCGCAAATTAGTTCACTCATCCTTGATTTAAAGGACCGATTAGACCATTCGATTTAAACAACCTTTTAATTTAAAGTTGAACTTCTAACTGTATTCTCCTAACTCGCTTGCCGTCAACAACGTCAAGCCATACATGAAGCGTCTCAGCCCCCTCTTTCTCGGATTCCTCACGCATTTTTCACTATCCGCAGCGCCGGATACTCCTGACCCTACTTTCACGGCAAACGCTGGGTTACTCTATAATGAAAATACCACAGGCGGTGTAGCTTCGGTGTTGGTTCAGCCTAATGGAAAAATTCTCGTTGGCTCGAACGAGATGGAGATTAATGACGGTGGAACCACCAAACAAACTTCACTGACCCGTTTCAATGTCGATGGCACGATCGACACCACATTCGGCGCCGACAATGAATCCACAGGTTCAGATGCCGGTATTTATTACGATCCCCCTGGCTGGTCCGAAGTCCACTCGCTTGGTCTCCAATCCGATGGCAAAATCATCGCAGCGGGTGTGATGCAAGGGTTCCGCATAGGAACCAAAGCCGCCCCTTCCCTGGAATTCAAATCAAGCTCCATCCTCCGTTTCAATGCCGATGGAACTATCGACACCTCTTTTCAAACCAATGGCACACGGGCCAGTGGTGGATTTAATTTCATTGAAGATGTCACCGTGGACAGCAGTGACCGGATTCTCTGTGCGGGAGGTTTCGGAGGATTCCGTAACTCTGAGGCAGATCCCTATACGACCCGATATGGACTCGCTCGACTCAATGCCGACGGTTCGCTCGACACCACTTTTCAGATCGATCCCCATGCGTTGGGAGTGCCTGCTACCGGCGTCAACATCAACGGCTTTTTCCGCCGTGCTGTTACCGATGCCAGTGGTAAGATCTACGTCGCCGGCTACATCGGCTGGGACGCAAATTACCCCACGACTTATGTTTCTGTCTTCGCCCGCCTGTTTCCAGACGGTTCATTAGACCCCTCCTTTGCTCCGACTCTCACTGACATTGGTGACTTTGTGATCGAACCAGATGGCAAGATTACCGCCATCGGCTTCGACAACGGCGCCCGTTTCTTCAAGCGCTTCAATACCGATGGCTCCGTCGATCCATCTTTCAATTTTTCCGGAGGTCCTGCTTATTTCACAGCTCGTCCATTGCGCCGCTCCCCATCGGGCCAATATCTGCTGGCTGTTGCCGGTATCGCCAATCAAGACAAACTCATTCGAGTCAACAGCAACGGTAGCATCGACCCCACCTTCGCTCCCGTGACTACTAGTTCAGGGGGCCATGATGGATATTTCGGCACCTGGGACATCGCAGCAGATGGAAAAATCTACGCCGGATCTGGCACTCATGCTGTCGGAGCTGTGGAAACCCACAAGATCGTCGCCTTCGAGGGCGACTACACCCCTGGCTCCACAGGAACCATCTCCCTTGCACTCGGTTCCGCTAGCGTGCTCGAGAACAATGGCGTCTACAACATCCCCGTCGTTCGCAGCGGGGGTTCCACCGGAGCGGCATCTGTTTCATTGTCCACTTCTAACGGCAGTGCCAGCAGCGGCGCCGACTACACGGCTGTCACCACGACCGTCAACTGGGCTGACGGTGAATCAGGCATCAAATTTGTGAGTGTGCCAATCCTCACGGACTCCACGATTGAAGGAGACGAGACGTTCACCGTGACACTTTCCTCCGTCAGCGGCGCCAGCCTCGGCAGTCCGTCCTCTGGCAGTGTCACCATTCTGGATGTTGATAGCGCACCGAGTATCGTCGCCCAGCCAGTGTCCCAGACGACTAATGCCGTCCAAACGGCTACTTTTTCGGTATCTGTTCAGACCAATGCTCCAGTCATTTTCCAGTGGCGATTGAATGGCGCTGACATCCCAGGTGCAAATGCTCCGACATACACCACGCCCGCCCTCAGCATGGCTGATTCTGGAAATTCATATGATGTCGTTGTCACCTCATCAGCTGGAAGTGTGACTTCTTCAGCTGCGACAGTTACCGTGGAATCTCCAGACGGCACACCGTCGCCAGATTGGACGGCATTGAGCGGAGTCACCTCCGCCAGTGGCTTTACATCGCTACCAGATGGCACGCTGTATTTTTTCCAGGCGCCCTTCAACCAACCACGTGTGATTAAAAAATACTTCGCAGACGGAACCGAGGATACAAGTTTCACCACCCCGTCGATCACTCTGGGTGGAAACCATGGCCATATCTTTTCCCTCTCAGTGGCACCTGATGGAAAAATCTATGTGCGAGGTAGTTTTGATACGGTCGGAGGCGTCGCCCGGGCTGGATTAGCCAGACTCAATAGCGATGGCTCCGTGGATACTTCTTTTGCTCCAGACTTTGCTGCCACCCACTCGATTCCCGGCGACACGATTTTCGCCACACCGCAGGGACTTTATCTTGTGTTACAATCACCTTCCAGCGGCCGTGGACTTGCACGCCTAACAGACACAGGCAGCATCGATGCTACTTTCAAATTTGCGAACGCTTCGTTCCAGAACACATTCTCCCATGTCAGAGCATTAGAGGTTCTGCCGGATGGCCGACTTATCATCGGCTATCTCCGGGGAACCGGCTCCTCTGTTTCAACCTACGGATTCGCGCGCCTGGAGGCCGATGGGGATGTGGATTCCACATTCACAGGGGCTATTAAAAACGCACCTCTAACCAACTTCCCTGCAGATATCGCCCTCCGCCCGGACGGCTCTATCTTCTATGCCACTGGTGCAGAAATAGGACTGATGAAAGCCGATGGTTCGTTGGATGCATCATTCAATACGGGCAGCGCCAACGGTAGCATTAACTCCATTGCTGTGGTCAAAGGAAAGCTGATCGCCTCCGGTGCATTCACTGAATTTGACGGCACACCGGTTGGACACATCGTGCGTTTCGATGACAACGGTAACGTCGACAGCAGCTTCCCCGGCGGTGAGGGCGCGAACTCCGCCATCACTTACTTGAACACCCTAGACGACGGCTCGTTACTTGCAGCCGGTTCGATGCAAACCTTCAACACGGCCAGCTATCCTTACGCTGTCAAGCTACTGATGAATGACCCATCAGTGGAGCTGTTAGCCGCTGCTCCTATATTCGAAAATGACGGATCAATCACTCTCACTTTAAAACGCTTGGGGGATCCCAGCTCCGCGATTTCTGTCGATCTTGCCACCCAAGCCGGAACCGCAACAGAGGGAGCCGACTACACAGCCTTGAACACCACCGTTTCGTGGGGCGCTGGGGATACTGCGAACAAGACAGTAACCATCACCCTGCTCGACGACTCAGATGCCGAGGGACCTGAAGACTTCATTGTCAACTTGAGCAATCCGATAGGGACATCACTCCTGAACAACTCCATCACAGTCACACTCCGCGATGATGAATCTGTGCCTGCTATTTCATCCCAGCCAATTGCCTCCAGTGTGCTAGAAAATGGGAGCACTACCTTTGCGGTCACTGCTTCCAGTAGTTTTGCTCTAACATACCAATGGTATTTCAATGGTAACGTAATCTCTGGTGCTACTGCCAGCAGCCTGACCATCAATCCGGTCACTCCAGCTGACGAAGGCACCTATCATGTAGTCGTCTCAACACCGCATGAGTCGATCACCTCTGACAATGTTGACCTGGAGATAGTTCCAGATCCGACTCAGGTATCGCCACTATATACCAGCCCAGCAGCAAGCTACGCGTCGGGCAGCGTTTTCCTCGTCGTGCCAGCACCCGACGGTGGCGCCTACATTGGTGGCGATTTTCAAGATTTCGGAGGTAACACGGCCCTCGACTACATCGCCAAAATTAACGAGGACGGTAGCGTGGACACCAGCTTCACTCCTCCTGCGTTAGGCAATACTGTAAAAGACATAGCCGTAGCTGAGAACGGAGACCTCTATGTAGTCGGTAAATTTACTGGAAACATTGTCAAATTGGCAGCAGATGGCACCGAAGACACCTCCTTCTCAACGAATCGCGGCACCGGCGGGAACGATGAAGCTTTAGCCGTAGATGTATTTCCAAACGGTGACATCGTCGTTGGTGGAGCATTTACTGCGTGGAGCGGCAGTGGAGTCGCAGCCTCTAATAATCAGAACTCAAGGGTTGTACGGCTCGCACCTGACGGCACACCTACGGCAACACGGTATCAGAATACTGGCAGCTTTAATTACCTACTGAAAACTCATGCTCTTCGCGTCCTTCCTAACGGAAAACTGCTTATCAGCTATGAGACAACTAACAGCAGCTATGCTAAAGCCCGGTTGTATAACGCAGATAGTACTGTAGACACATCATTCAACTATCCTAACTCTGGAAGACGGATTGATCACTTCTCGTTATTCTCCGATGGTTCATTCTTATTGGCAGGCGACAACTTTTTGGCGCAGGTTGGTGTCAACGGCAGCATCCTTGCCACCTATGACACAGCATCAGACTGGTTCTCCGCAGCTATTCAAATTGATGGCAAAGTCATCGGGGCACGTAATTTCAACCAACCTCGTGTGTCTCGCTATCTCACAAACCAGCAGACCGACCCCATCTACAACGCCGGCACCAAATTTAACAATAATGTTAGATCTCTGGCATTACGTTCTGATGGTCGGCTATGGGCAGCGGGCAATTTCACCAGCTACGATGGCACAGTCTACCCGGGAGTAGTTCTATTGGAAAACCAACCCATCCACCTCGCGATCACCGGGCAGCCTCAGTCACTCATACAAGATCCTGGCACCACTGCTACATTTACTTGCGTTGCGCTGGGTTCTTCTGCCATCACGTACCAATGGTATAAGAACGGAACTCCACTCAGTGATGCAGGTGATATCTCAGGTTCAAGTGCAGATACGCTTGTCATCTCCAATATCGTTGAGGCGAACGAAGGTGATTATACCTGTGTGATCATTAACAATTCCGGCACTGAGACCTCTGACGTCGCGGCTCTCAACGTACTCGGCAGCCCCGAAATCATTTCACTCTCTCCAAGCGCCGATATACTCGAAGGGCAACCGACCACCCTTTCGGTCGAGGCGATCGGAGCTGGCAGTTTGAGTTACCAATGGCAGAAAAACGGCTCCGACGTTTCAGGAGCTACCACCGCTAGCCTGGAAATTCCGAATCCTACTACAGCTGACGCAGGAAATTACACGGTCACAATTTCCAACACGCTAGGCTCAGTTACAAGTGCTGAGATAACCCTCAACATCGCGCCAAATCCAGCTGCGCTCTCTCCGAATTTCACGCCACTGACTATTAACGGGAGCGTTAACACCATCCTGCCACTTGCTGGAAACCGAGCGCTCGTCGGAGGCAATTTTTCCTCGATCAGCGATGGCTCAATCACAACGAGCGGAAACATTGCCGTGGTCAATGAAGACGGCAGTCTGGAAGATTTACCCAACCTCGCAACCAATGGCACCGTCAATAAACTCAAACTGCAAGCAGATGGTAAGATCCTGGTCGCCGGAAGTTTCACCACGATCAACGGTGTCTCAAGAAACAGGGTGGCACGACTCAATGCTGACTATTCCTTAGACACTAGCTTCGATACAAGCGCAGTCACAGGATTTGGAGCTGTGCTAGATATCGTCCAAGAGGCCTCTGGAACAATCCTCATTGCCGGTCAGTTTGCGGATTGGTCGGGTAATCCTAACAGCGCCTACGTCACTCGCTTGACAAGCACTGGAGATCACGACGCATCGTTCGCTTCATCGGCCACTAATTTCGTCAATTCCGTGATACCAAAAGCCGATGGTAAAATCCTAATCGTTGGCTATTTTACGGACTATGGATCAGAGGCCCAAGCTGACAATATTGCGCTGCTCAATACCGACGGATCACTCGACAATACCGTCCTATATAACCCAGGTTTTTACTACGTAAAATCAGCCCTCACCACTTCTACCGGAGATCTGCTCGTAGCAAACTCCTTCGGAAACGGTATCCGTCGCTACAGCCCAACAGCAGTCAATGATACAGCGTTCGAAAACACGACACAGATAAATGGATCTAACATTGCGTTGGCGGAAGCTACGTCAGGCAAATACCTCGTCGGGGGCACTTTCACCAGCATTGGAGGTCAATCCCACAATGGTCTTGCCCTACTCAATACGGATGGAACTCCTGATACATCCTTCGGCGTTGGCTCTGGCCCCAACGATGCTGTTTACTCCATCGCCCCTGCAGACTCAGGTGCCATTTGGGTAGGTGGAGCATTCACCAGCTACAATGGAGTCTCCGTCAGTAGACTCATGCTTCTGAAAGGATCCCCCACTCTCACCCCATTCCAGCAATGGGCCGTGGATGAAAATATCCCCGCAGCCGAAGCCGGGTTTACCGATGACGCCGATGGCGACGGCACCTCCAATGGCGTTGAGTATTTTTACGGATTAAACCCCGTGATCAGAAACGCACCATTCAATTGGAATCCTAGTTGGCAGGATGCCAGCGGAGCCCATATCAACGCATCAGTTTCTGGTGCCGGTTTATCTCCAGGCAAATACTATAAAATCGTGTATATCCGCACTCCCGTTGATGACAAAGGCCTCAATGTTGAACTTGAATCTGGAAATGACCTCAGCGGTTTTGACACCTCCAACGTGCACGCGTATGGCGCACCTACCATTGATGGCTTGTACCAAACACAGGCCTACTATCTCACTCCAGCCATCGACGATACGCCTAAACTCTTCTGGAGATTGAATATCTCCGAATAAGCCGTCTCAGGATTTTCACCGTTGAAGTGATTTTATCATTTCACTCGGTGAGGCTCCTCGGCTAAGACCTCCGCACAGTCACATTATGCGCTTCGGAGGAATAGAACGTCTTTACGGCAAGTCGGCGATGGAGAAATTCCACCGTGCACATGTCTGTGTGGTTGGCATCGGCGGTGTCGGATCATGGGCCGTGGAGGCGCTGGCTCGATCGGGGATTGGAAAAATCACCATGATCGATCTCGACGAAATTTGCATCACCAATATCAACCGTCAGCTGCATGCCATGGACGGGGAAATTGGCCGACAAAAAACCGCCGCCATGGCGAGCCGCATCAATGCCATTCACCCCGAATGCGAGGTGGTTTGCCTTGAGGCTTTTTTCAGCAAGCGCAATGCGGATGAAGTTCTCGACCAAGGTTTCGACTTCGTGATCGACGCCATCGACCAGGTGCAATCCAAAGCCCTCCTGTTAGACGGCTGCCACAAACGTGGTATCCCCGTCATCAGCTGTGGAGGTGCAGGAGGATTGCGTGATCCCTCGCTGATTAAAACCGACGATATCGCACGCTGTCATAACGACTCGCTGATGAACCATGTGCGAACTAATCTAAGGAAAAAATACGGCTACCCTGCCGGTCCGGATCCGACGATCAAACGCAAACTGAAACTCTTCGGTATCGACTGTATTTTTTCATCCGAGCGTCCGGTTTACCAGCAGTGCGATGGTGAGGTTTCCGAACAGAGGCCTAAATCTCAAGATGGTGCAAGCAACCGTATC
Organism: Oceaniferula spumae; assembly: GCF_042849255.1. Lineage (GTDB taxonomy): Bacteria > Verrucomicrobiota > Verrucomicrobiia > Verrucomicrobiales > Akkermansiaceae > Oceaniferula > Oceaniferula spumae. Next base: position 3,865,917 of record NZ_AP026866.1, on the reverse strand, counting down.
GACTGCACCTCAGGCTTCGGCAGTAGCACGCACATGACAGCGACCATCGGCTTTTTCGCTGTTTCCCGCTGTCTCTCCGTGCTCTCAGCTGGCGCCCGATAAGCGGGTTCCATGCCCCCATACAGCGTCAACCCCGCTATGGAGATAATCATTCAATGTGAATAAGATTCAACGTTCTCATCGCGTATCCATGCTTGAGGTGACGGAAAAATGCGCTTATGTTCCGCCCGCAGAGAGACACAGACTCAATCCCTTACAAGAGAACCCCACCCCATGAGTGAATGGACAGACATCGGCGAACAGTTACGCAAGGCCCGCGAGAGCAAGGGCCTCGATATCCGTGACGTCGCCCATACCACGCGTATTCCGCTGGCTACTCTGAATGCTCTCGAGGAAAGCGACTACTCGGTCTTTCCCAGCCCTACTTACGCACGTAGTTTCCTCTCTCAGTACAGCGATTATTTGCAAGTCGATGCCCACGAGTGGGTGGAGGCATTTGAGACAGGTGACGTGCTCTCCAACGTGAATGATCACGAATATCTCAAACATCACAACGAGCACATCGGCGACAATGATCCCGAGCCTGTTCGCGCAAAACGCAGCCATAGCTCAACGCGGCGCGAAGATAAAGTCAGCGGAGGAGGCAGCTCCATTCTGCAGACCGCTACTGTGTTTATGGTCACAGCCTTACTCATCGTAGGTGGTATCTACGCCTACAACAAATACGAGCCCATGTTCACCGGGGCTGCAAGCGATGGCGATGATGTCGACGAAACAGAGCAAGCTGTCATCAAGGACAAGGAAAAGTCTACCGAAGAACCGAAGGCCACCGAGCCTGTAGTTGCCAAAAACGAGCCAGCCGAGGAGCCTCCCAAAGCAGTTCCTGTATTGCCAGCCGTTCCTGTGGAACCTGTTGAACCAGTCGTGCCTAAACCTCGCACTGGCCCGCCACCAAAGGCAATGGTGATTGATGAGGAAGAGGAGTAATTGCTCCTAAGATCGCAGCTTGGCGTGAATCGCTAAGCAAGACTCAAAGACCGCCCTGAAATGGAGTCTCCGTGACGGAACTTCGACGCTATAGTTGAAACAGCTATATTTCGCTACTGCCGTACAACTCAATCTAACAAAACCCGCATCAGGTTGTCAGATGTTAGATCGCTGACTGTCACATCTGCGCCGTGATCTTCGAGCTGCTCTACGGTAAAGCTCCCCGTTGCCACGGCGAGTGTTTTAGCTCCTATGGCTTTACCACATGCGATGTCTTTGGGGGTATCGCCGATCACGATTGTATGCTCTGCAGAAAAATCTTTGCCCACATGCTGGCTGGCACGTTGCAGAGCCACTGGACCTAACTGGTTTCGATCATGGTGGTCATCACCATAAGCACCGAATTTAAAATACGAACTCAAGCTGAAGTGATCCAGCTTCGCAGCTGCGCCACCGGCTATATTCCCCGTGAGTAACCCAAGAGTGACGTTCCCTTCTTTTTCAAGACCTTGCAGTTGATCGAGAAGTTCGATCACACCAGGCAGCACGCGACCGTTGAATCCAGCCAAGTTAGGTATCAAGCGTTTCAGATAGGCCTGGTAAAAATCGGCATGGCAAATATCGCGGCCAAAATGCTCCGCCATACCCATGAGGATACCAGAATCCGTGCTACCGGCGAGATCCAGCTCAGGGCCTTCGGCCCCATAAAGATCAGTCGCGGTCTGCTTCAGCGAAAGCATGCCCGCCCCTCCTGTATCGATCAGGGTACAATCGATATCAAACAGGAGCAGACGCATGTTCGGGAGTCGGGAGCGAGGCTAACGCCCCAGTTCGCGTTTGCGAGCAGGGCGACGAGCCAGAAGATAGATCAGCGAGCCGATCCAACCAGCGAGGACAATCACAAGAATCCAGACGACCTTGTCGTTGCCTTCGGAGGGTTCGTTTTTGACACAATCCACGAGCGTCCAAATCCAGAATGCCAAAACGGCAAGACCGAATAGTAACACCAGGATTAATAATATCGGCGCCACCACCAACCCGCCATTGGATGGCGAGTTTGAGGCTGCCAAGAGATCGATGACATTCATCATTGCACAGACGGTTTATTCTTCCTCGTCGGAGTCAGCCTTTTTCGGCTTGGCTTCGGCTTTGGAATTTTCCTCGTGGTGATCGTCGTCATCAAATTCTACATCCTCATCACCTTCGTCGTCAGGATCGACGAGGTTACCGTGGCTGAGATAGAAGTGGCGCTTACGTTGCTCTTTAGGTAGCGGTGAAAGCATCATGTTCACGGCGCGGCCTGCTAGGCGTGGTGCCTGATCGACATGGGCCATCGCTTTGAGATCCGTTGCAACTTTATTGAGCACATCAAAACCAATTTCACGGTGAGCATTTTCACGGCCACGGAACTGAAGACGCACACGCACCTTGCTGCCTTGGTCGAGGAATTGTTCAGCACGAGCCAACTTGATGTTGTAATCGTGGGTGTCGGTGCCAACGCGGAGTTTGATCTCCTTAATACGGTTCGCAGGTTTGGGCGCTTTTTTCTTAAGCTTCGCCTGCTCGTATTTGTATTTCCCGTAGTCGCAGACGCGGCAGACCGGAGGACTGGCGTTAGGTGCCACTTCGACGAGATCCAAGCCTACTGACTTGGCTTTTTCAACGGCCACACGCGAACTCATCACGCCGAGCTGTTGGTCTTCATACACGACTCGCACTTTGGGCGCACGGATGCGCTCATTGACACGTGTCATGTCACGGCGGCTACGGTTTGGTTTTTTCTTCGGTTTTGCTATGGTATTCTCCTTGGTTGTTTGGGGAAAGTGGTGTGCCTAGCTGACATCTGGGGTCAGCGATGCATACGTCGCAATGACGTATGAAAAGATATAATATGCCATCTCACGCTCCATGCATAATGCGGGCAGTCAACAGTCCGCACCCGGCAAAGTGGCGGCACGGTGCCGACTCACAAAGCACGGTCGGCAATTTCCTGTTGGATGGTTTGAACAAATTCATTGATAGGCATGGCACCGAGATCATCTCTCTCGCGGTGTCTGACAGAGACGGTTCCGCTTTCCGCTTCCCGTGCTCCGATGACTAGCATATACGGCACACGGTCAAGTCTGGCAAGTCGAATCTTAGCCCCCACTTTGTCCGCATTCCGGTCGGCAGAGACGCGCACACCAATGTCTGTCAGCGCCTTCACAGCCTCATCGGCCGCATCATTGAACTTCTCAGAAATCGGCAGCACGCGCACTTGCTCCGGCGAGAGCCAGGTAGGGAACTTGCCTTCGAAGTGCTCGATCAACAGACCGGCGAAGCGCTCCAGCGATCCAAACGGCGCGCGGTGGATCATCACCGGACGGTGCGGTTTGTTATCTGAGCCGACGTAGGAAAGATCGAATCGCTCAGGCAGATTGTAGTCCACCTGCACGGTGCCCAGCTGCCAGTCGCGGCCGATCACGTCTTTTACGACGAAGTCGATCTTCGGTCCGTAGAATGCGGCTTCACCTTCTTCCTCGGTGTAATCGACGCCAAGTGTCTGCACCGCCTGACGCAGCGCATCCTCGGCCTTGTCCCAGTTCGCAGGATCACCAACGTATTTATCGGAGTCCGGATCGCGCAGGGAAAGACGCACGCGGTAATCATTCATGCCGAGCGTTTTCAGCACTTTCTTCACCAAGGCGAGACAGCTCTGCACTTCCTCCGCCACCTGATCCGGTGTGCAGAAAAGGTGGGCGTCATCTTGAGTAAATCCGCGCACACGAGTCATACCACCAAGCTCGCCGGACTGCTCCCAGCGATAGACGGTGCCAAATTCGGCAAGCCTAACAGGCAGGTCACGGTAGCTGTGATGATCGCTGGCGAAAATCTTGATGTGATGCGGGCAGTTCATCGGCTTGAGCATGTAGCCCTCGACAGTGCCGGTCTCGAGTCCGTTGAGCAGCGAGGCACAAGTCGCCCCTTCGTCGGAGAGTTTTTCCAGAGCATCGCGCTCGGCGATCGCCGGATACTGGCTCTCTTGGTAATAAGGAAAGTGGCCGCTGGTGCGGTAGAGATCGAGCTTGCCGATGTGTGGCGTGAACACCTGCGAGTAGCCCTGCTTATCGAGTTCACCGGTGATGAAATCCTGCAACGCACGGCGCATCAGAGCACCCTTCGGCTTCCAGAGAATCAGTCCCTGGCCGACGGCTTCATCGATGTGGAAAATGCCGAGCTCTTTGCCGAGTCTACGGTGGTCGCGCTTCTTCGCTTCCTCAAGTTTTTCCAAGTGCTCATCGAGCATGGTTTTGTTTTTGAAACAAGTTCCGTAGATGCGCTGAAGTTGTGGGCGGGTGTTGTCTCCTTTGTAGAAAGCTGAGGCCACGCTCATGACTTTGAACGCCTTGCAGTTACCAGTACGGCCAACGTGCGGTCCGGCGCAGAGGTCCCAGAAGTCGCCATTTTTGAAAATGGAAATTTCCTCGCCCTCGGGAATGTCATTGAGCAGATCGATCTTAAATTGGCTAACAGCATCGCGCTCGGATAGACCACCGAGCCGACCGCTCTGTGCCAGTGCCAGAGCCTCGTCACGAGTGACCACCATCTTTTCAAAGGTCTCATTCGCCTTAACCACCTTCTTCATCTCCGCCTCGATTTTTTCGAAGTCATCCGGAGTGATGGAATGCGGCAACTCGATGTCGTAGTAGAAACCACTCTCCACCGGAGGTCCACCGGCCAACTGGGCATCGGGCCAGATCCGCAGTACAGCGGTCGCCAGCACGTGCGCACATGAGTGGCGCAGACGCTCCAGATCGGTCATCTGGTGGCGTTGCTCGAGTGTTTTACGTTCTTTGGCTGGCTCGTTAGCGGCTTCGTTGGCGTCAGGCATGTCGCGGGAAAAAAGCCACTACTGGCGCGGATTTGCAAGCTTTTACAGCCACTGATGTCAAGGTAGGACGACTTTGCAAGTTGTCGCCAAACTCGGTGAGCCATCGTGTTGGGGGATGATAATTCCTTGGCTAGCCGACAAGTTGCAAACTTGTCCTACTTTGCGCAATTTACACGCAGAATGGATATGTGATAGCCTGCAGACATGATCAGGGCATATCCGCTAGCCGCATTTGGCTTTTTACTTACGTTCTGCACCAATGCGACGGCCGAGGAGAAAGAGCCGGATCGGGCATGGCAGGAGGGCTATGATCCCATTGTGGAAGGACCCTATGTTTATACATCGATGAGGGTTCCATCTGATACTCACCTCAAACTATCGGCAATCGAAGATATTCCAGAACAAGACCCATTCGTCCCCCACGATCCAAAAATAAAAGCTGCCAGAGATAGGCTACTTAATAAGACTTTTCCCATAATCCCCAGAGCCAGCTTGCCAAAGTGCCTTCCTCTAGGAAATGACTACCGTAGCCTCTCAAAATTAGTCATCGATAACGGAGTAGCCCTCAAGGGTAATGAGTGGATACTGCTTGCTACCGATCACGAAGGTTTTTCACGCGTCCATTTTTGCACGACGCTTGGGAACGCTGACATCATTCAGCAGATTTTTTTAGGAGGTTGTCGACACGCACCACATTCGGTCAACCAACTCGCCACTCTGGTTTCTGTAGAGAACCAAGTATTTCAAGATACTGCATGGACCTTAGATAAGCTGAATCAACTATCCCCCGTGATCCACGCACGATACGGAGTCCAAGGCCGCAGCGGCGAAAAATCTAATACTCGATTCGCTGAAGCAAAACAACAAATCGCCTACTATGAAACTGAACCAACCATAGGCGAAAATTACCAGCTGTTAGATTACCGGGTTGCGTTTTCCAACAAACTCATGACCCCACCAACTCAAGTCAGCTTGGCAACTGCCATAACTATGAATATCGGACATCCGTTTGTCTTGGATTGCGGTTTACACGGAACACCTCACAGAAATTACTTTTTGATACTCCAGTCCAGAATGGCAAATCAAGACAGCCATAATCGCTTACACCCACTGGTTAGTTTGAAGAAAATCGATGGCATCTACGCGATGCCTACCAAAATTACTCCACCTCAAAAGGCTGACACACCATTTGTCACCCATGCCTACCGTGCCAATATTCGCTTCCTTCAAGATCTGCGACAAAAAGTAGAACACCACGGAAAGGCCGACGGAGATGCCCCCTTTGGAAACAACGACCCCAAAAAACGCAAAATTCCATTGCCTCCAGTTCGATTGACGAATTTAAAAGACACAAAGCACTACAGCACGAAGGACGTTGTTTATGACATTACTCCGCATTTGAAGCATCTCGGTATACCACTGTTTCGAGACGAGTGGGTCTATTACAACCTTACTAAAAATCAGCTCATTATCCATGGTGTGCCAAAGCTCCACACTGGGATTCTTCGGTATGCAAGAATGCTCTCGCCCACACCCAGAATGATGAAAATCCAGGCGCATATTGTCGAGGTGGATCGTGAAGGTTTAAGCATGCCTAACTGGAGCCTTAAAGCTGTAAGCGCTGCCAATCCAAAAACCCTGGCAAAATATAGCATCCCCGTCCGAAGTGGAGAGAAGGGCACTTGTGGCACCATCACGAGCAGAACAACGGTCAAAGACCCAGAGACAGGTCAAACCAAGGAAATCGACGATTATGAATTCGAAACTGAGCCAACACTGACAGAAGACTCAAAATCGATTGAAATGAGATTCAGCATCTTTACACCTCCTCTTGGTGATAGCAAACGAGCTATCACTGTGATCTCAGCCTTAGCCATCCCCGATGGCAAACCAGCTATCATCGAACTAGGCCACCCTAACAGCGCGACTCGCACTCACCTGCTCATCCTCACTGCGGATGTGATCACGCCAGACGGCAGCTTCTACCGAGACCGCTTTCAGCCGGTGGAGTAACGTCGGACGACTTTGCGCAATTTACACGCAGAATGGATATGTGATAGCGTACCACACCATGAGGATCCCTCTGCTCAGTTTATCCGCTCTGTTTCTGGGGCTTCTTCCGTCTGCCATGGCGGAGGACACAACAAAAAAAACGGCCCCCTCCAAAGAAGAAGTCAAAGCTCCTGATGACGATTTCAGGTATCGTTTTGGATCCATCAAGTTACCGCCCGATTTTTTCATCCAACTCGATCCAGCTCGTGACAATCGGCAGGATGATGACCCGTTCGGTGGTGGCGGTGCGGATCACGAACCACTTCGACGGTCCGAGTCAGGGCCAATCGTCCCGCAGGCACAACTTCCGCGCTGTTTACCAACCGGCCCTGTGTATCGAGATATTTCCAAACTCCTCAACAAACAGGGTGTCAGTGTCGGAGAGAAACAATGGATCCTTGTTTCCGGTGGCTTGGGTGGCGACTACCACCTCTACTACTGCCTCGACCGAGGAAATGCCGACATCGTTGAAAGCATCCTGATGGCATGCCATTCATGTGGGCCATTCAACTTCCGCAACCGATTAACCCTAGTCTCCGTGCCTAACCAAGGGCTGGGAAATGACGCATGGACTCGAGACCGACTCTTGAACTTATCCCCGCGCATCCATGCCCGCTACGGAACGGTCACCCGAAGCGGGGAAAGGTCGGTTGTCACCATCAAGGACAACAACCAGTCGAAATACATCGATTTCGCTCTCGAACCCGTCCTCGCAGAAAACGGCAAACTCACAGACCTTCGACTAGAAATCAATTTGGCATGGAATAGCCCCAATGCCCCTAATATTAGTCAGAGAACATCTTTCACGCAGGAAGTTGGCAACCCGTTTATTCTAGACTGTGGAACGCATGGAGATGACCGGCGAAATTACCTCTTGATGATTGAGTCCGGAGAATTCCCAAATCTGTTTCATCATCAAGAATTCCATCACAGTAAACGTATCAAGCTGAAGAAAATCGACGGCATCTACGCGATGAATCCAGAAGAAAAGACGGAGCCAAAGTCCACCGTTAAGAGCACCTACAAAAACTTCACCTTCCGCTGTGCCTCGGGATTCATGGACGAACTTCAAATAATAGCCAGCTCCTCCGGCGATGAAGCAGACGATCCTTTCACCGATAAAAATACGTATCGCCCGGTTCCAGCTGCCCTCCGGGTCAAAAATTTCAAACCTAGCAAACACATGCAACCGGGTGACAGCATCTTCGACATCACACCCCACTGCCAGCGCTTGGGACTGGTCGTTCATAAAAACGAATGGGTGTATTATAACAAAACCGCCTCCCGACTGATTATCCATGGCACCGTGAGTATGCCATCACGTGCGGGCGCACTTCTTGAGATCATCAACAGATCACCCCGCATGGTACGGATCAATGCCAGTATCGTCGAAATTGATGTCAATGATTTGACCTTACCTGATTGGACGATGGAAATAATCGCACAACACCAGATCAAGCATCTCGCCAAATACTCAGCCACCTGCCGCAGCGGAGAAAAAGGAATCTTCGGCATGGAAACCAAAAGAACATCCTCCAAGGATCCCAAAACCGGCGAGGTTATCGATTCTAGCAAATACGAATTTGAAACCGAACCGACGATTTCTGAAGGCGGTGACAAAATCGACCTGCGCTTCTCCGTCCACAGTCAACCACTGGGAGACGAGAATCTAACCATCGCTGTCGACAGCTCCATGACCATTCCCGATGGCAAACCTGCCATCATCGACCTCGGCCACCCTAACAGCGCCACAAAAATTCACCTACTCATTCTAAATGCAGATGTGATTCGTCCGGACGGGAGTTTTTATCGTGAGCGCTACAAGCCGCTGGCTGAGTGAAGGTAGGACAAGTTTGTAACTTGTCGGCAACCCATGGATTAATCATCCCAAGTACGATGGGTTCACTTGGGTTGTCGACAGCTTGCAAAGCTGTCCTACTTTGCGGTTTACGCCGCTTGTCTTAGCAGGGCCACTAACACCCCTTGGATGATCAGTTCCCTCGCTGGGATGAGGTCTGGGTAGTCTTCGTTTTCGGCGTGGAGGTAGGGTTTGCCGTTTTCGATGACGTACCGCTTGAGGGTGGTTTCACCATCGATAAGAGCAGCTACGATATCCCCCTTGCGAGGCTCGCGGAATTCTAACACGACAGTGTCTCCATCGCAGATGTGGGCGTCGATCATTGAATCGCCACGGACTTTGAGAGCGAAGGTGCGGGCGTTACCGCGCAGGCCGAGCGAGCTGATATCGATCGATAAGCAGCCTTCTTTCTCCGAATCAACATCCTGTGCCATACCGGCTGCGATGCTGCCGTAGATGGGGATGTCGACGATTTCCTCGCGTTCCATTTCCTCGGGGAACCCGATGCCGCAGGCTTTGTTCGCCTTGCGCACAATGACGCCCTTGCGCTCGAGCGCGCGCAGGTGGGACATCGCGGCGGTCTGGCTGGCAAAGTCAAAGTGACGCTGGATATCACGCGTAGAAGGCATGAAGCCCTCATTGCGGTGGGTTTCCTTGAGATAATCGAGAACCTCTTGCTGGCGTTTGGTGAGTTGGACGTTGCTGGACATGATGTTGAATGGTTGGTTTGAGAATTGGATAGATGGACGATTTGAATCGCCAAATGAACAGTGTTCTCTGGAACATTACCATAAGAGGGTGGTGGGGCAAGGGTAAATTGTATTGTGAGAATGGGTTTTGTTTTTTTAACCGCGAAATACGCTAATTACGCGAAATTTTTCATGCATGATAAATTGATGTTCGCGCTCCGACATAAAATGTTAGATTTAAAATCAAATGAGCTCGGCGTCTATTAGCGTAGTTCGCGTATTTTGCGGTTCTTCATTCCCCTGCCAGAACGAGCTTTCATCTATGTGGTGAGATTTTGCTTTCCCTCCCCTGTCAGGCTGCGTGAATATGTCACAACATCAACCGTCAACATTCCATCATATGAGCACAGAATTCAATTCCCCCCAAATCCCGGCCATGGGGCTAGTCGCCGGCCTCGAAGAAGACGATCGCCTTTTACTCAGTGGCTATGGCGAATTTCTGCCCGTGCAGGAAGACCAGCTTTTGATCCAAGAAGGGCAGGAACAGGATGCGCTATATTTCGTGATCTCCGGCATTCTGCATGTGCACACCGATAAAGATAACAAACGCACTCTCATTGCTCGCGTAACGCCTGGTGAAAGCTTGGGCGAGATCAACATCTTTGATCCCGGCACAGCAAGCGCTTCAGTGACCGCCAAATCGTTCAGCCAAGTCTGGAAAGCGACCCGTGAGGATGTGGAAGGATTCATGACTGAATATCCGGAGGCTGGAAACTTGTTACTCACCGCGATGGTTGCGGAGATGAGCCGACGCATCCGCCATATGAATGATAAATTGGTAAGCGTGGAAGCAGAAGCCGCCTACCAGAGTTTCTGGGATTAATCTCCGATTCTCACCGCCTCCTTTCTAACACATCAACCTTACTGGCCAATTTCCCAACCACCCTCGACGTGACTGAGCTATCCATCATCGCCTTTTCCACCGGAGATCCTCAGAGCGTGCAGGGGGTGTTCTTTATGTTTTTGGCCTTGGCGATAGGACACGCACTGGCAGATTTCCCCTTGCAAGGTCCGTTTCTGGCCGATGCGAAAAATCGCCATGGTGACATCACCGGATACTTTGCCAAAACTCCCCCTGCAGGAGTTTGGATTCATGCCCTAACAGCCCATTCTTTAATCCACGCAGGAGCGGTCTGGCTGATTACCGGATCGGCGGTGTTAGGCATGATCGAGCTGGTGCTGCACTGGGTGATCGACTACGTGAAATGCGAGGGCTGGACCGGATTCAATACCGACCAGCTTCTGCACTATGTCTGTAAGCTCATCTACGCGATGATCATTTATCTTGGCGTGAGTTGGATATAGTTAGCTAATAAATCTCTCTTCTCCTCGTAGACTGCAGTGCTTCAGCAAGTTTTATGCGCGTCGGGGAAAGACAGCTTCGGCCAAGTAGATCAGGATGATGGCTCCGACAGCGGCGAACGGGACGGAGATCAGAGTGAATAGTGTGGTGTAGAAATCGCGACCTTTGGTGACAGGGACTGAGGGCCGAGTAGGACGTTCGTGGATCACGTGATTGATCGGAGGCATGACTAACTTGGCTTTTTCGATGTCGTATTTCACCTCAAGTTGATCTTTGATGTTAAGAGCCGATTGATACTCTTTTCGCGCGATATTGAATTCTTGGAGAGACCGTGAACGCGTCGAGTCGACTTCTTGTTGCTGATTGAGCGAGTCATTGAGTTTTTCGATACGGTGATTGATGCTCTCTAATTTGAAATCCAAAGCCTTCTTCACGTTGGCGGCCCGCTTCGCTAAGCTAGCCCTCATATCCTCAAGGACTTTGGTTTTTTGCTGAATGTCCGGATGATTGTCGGCTAGACCCGTAGCTTTCTTAGCCTCTAATTCATCCTGGGCTTCCGTGTATTTCTTATAGTGCTCGGCAAATCCAATACCAGGAATCGCGGAGGAGATTCGGATGAGTTCTTCGACATCAAGATCTGTTAGTCGCTTGAGGTGATATTGAATCTGCTCTTTTTCCCTCTGAGCTTCGTAGAGAAGTTTCTCATTCATTTCATTCGATTTCGGCACATTCTTCTTAACTGATGAAGCTTCATCCGTTTCCTGCCAAACAATGCCTTCATTTTCGGCCATTCTCATCAGTCTTTGGCGGAGCTCTGCAACGCGGTCATGCTTGTCTCCTAACTGAACTCTCAGAGCCTTGATCCGGTCGTCACGTAGTTGCATTTCCAGTTCGGTGCGGCGCTCGTTGTAACTTTCGAAAATGGCAGTCACGGCATCTTGAGCTAGCAAAGGATCTTCGTCCCGGAAGGTTATTTCCAACAGATCGGTTCCGTATTTCTGACTGACTCGCAAAGATGTTCTGATTCGATCGATGGCAACGATTTGGTTACCGCCTAATCGATTCAACAAGTCCATTTTTTTCAAGGCCAGTTCAAGGGTCGCCTGGGCCTTTACTATCTCTTCTTGGGTCGACATAAAGTGGCTTGTGCTAACAGCGTGGGTTGATGGTCCGCTTGAGATGGGGGCGCTGCCAGTTGTCGTAGAGCTGTCGAATTCGGGGATCGGTTTCACCTCTAGCAGCGCGGTGGACTCATAAAGCGGGCCGCGCATCTTGAACCAGTCGGGCAGTTTGTAGGCACAGCCGATCACCACAACCATGACGATAACCACCAGCCACCACCAGCGAGCTAGAATTTTCCCAGGACGGAAACGACCGGGGGCACGGGCTGGTTTCTGTGGAGAATGAACGGGAGGGGCTTCCGTGGCTGATGCATGAACCATGTGCTGTATGACACACGGTTTAGGTTATTGTTCAAGGAAAGAGCACAGCAGTGACCTTCAACCGTTCTTTTATGACTCCATAAGACGTACTCACAAAAAAAACCTAGGGCGGCGCTCGGTGAGCTTACCCTGGGCTGAGTTTTTTGTTACCCCGATGGGGCTGGATTCCAGATTCCTTAAGCAGGCGCGCCTACGGCTTCGCCAGCGAGTGGATCATCATCGCTTGATGGCGAGTCGGCTACAGATTTCTTTCTGACTCCTTCGTCACTCTGGTTACCAGGGATGGTGTTATTCGATGGTGGTGTCGGCGGATTTTTCATCTCGCCATGTTCGATGATTTCCATGACCTGCTCGGCATCGAGAGTTTCGTATTCGAGCAAGGCTTTGGAGAGATTGATCAGGGCATCATTGTGCTCGGTGAGCATTTGCTTGGCTTTGGCGTATGCGTCATCGATGAGTTTTTTGATTTCCTCGTCGATCTTGCGAGCGGTGACTTCGGAGTAACCACGGGACGACCCTACGTCGCGGGCAACGAAGACCTCTCCTCTTTCCTCGCCATACTCGACCATTCCAAGATCGGCGCTCATGCCCCACTCACAGACCATTTTACGGGCGATGTTCGTGGCCATGCGGATGTCTCCGACGGCACCGTTGGTGACGTTACCGAAGGTGATCTCCTCCGCTACGCGGCCACCCATGGCTACGACCAGCTGAGCAACGAGCTCCTTCTGGCGGTAGGTAAACTTGTCCTCTTCAGGAAGGAACATGGTGGAACCTAGAGAAGGACCACGTGGGATGATGGTGACTTTATGAAGTGGATCGGTGTGATCTAACAAGACGTTAAGGATCGCGTGGCCTGCTTCGTGGTAGGCAGTGTTTTCCTTTTCCTTCTCGCTGAGTGCGAGGCTACGGCGTTCGCGTCCCCAGCGGACCTTGTCGCGTGCTTCCTCCATTTCAACGAGAGTCACTGCTTCGAGATTCTTGCGAGCGGCAAGAAGAGCGGCTTCGTTGATCAGGTTTGCCAGCTCAGCACCGGAGAATCCGGGAGTGCCTCGGGCGATGACGTTGAGGTCCGTATCTGGCTCCATTTTGATTTTCTTGCAGTGCACGGCGAGGATTTCCTGGCGACCGTTCACATCTGGAAGGCCAACGCTGACCTGGCGGTCGAAGCGACCTGGACGAAGCAATGCGGGGTCAAGAACGTCAGGTCTGTTAGTAGCGGCAATGATGATGACACCGGTGCGGGTATCAAAGCCGTCCATTTCCACGAGAAGCGCATTCAGTGTTTGCTCACGCTCGTCATGACCACCTCCCATGCCATGGCCACGGTGACGACCAACGGCGTCGATCTCATCGATAAAGATCAGACAGGGTGAGTTTTTCTTTCCTTGCTCGAACATGTCGCGCACACGGCTGGCACCGACACCGACAAACATTTCGACGAAGTCGGAGCCGGAGATCGAGAAGAACGGCACGTCAGCCTCACCAGCGATGGCGCGGGCGAGAAGAGTTTTACCGGTGCCCGGAGGGCCTACCATGAGCAGGCCTTTCGGCAGGTTACCACCAAGGCGCTGGAATTTCTTAGGATCACGCAGGTAGTCGACTACCTCTACGAGTTCCTCTTTGGCCTCTTGGATTCCGGCCACGTCTTTGAATGTGACGCGGTTGCGATCCATCGTGAGAAGGCGGGCCTTGCTCTTACCAAAACTCATCGCGCCGCGACCGGCGGATTTCATCTGGTGGCGGAACAGGAAGAAGATCACCAGAACGATGAGCATGATCGGCAGCATCTGCACGAGCATGAAGCGCATCATGCCGGAATCAGGCTGAAACGGGGTGAGGTTATTCACGAAGGTGGCCTCGTATTCGGAAAGCTCCTCGGTGTTGATGTCGATTTCAAATGGCACCAAGTCGGCTTGTTCGACGGTCTTGTTAACGACTGGGAAGACATAACGCTGTCCAACGATGTATTTATCATTGGATCCGTCACGGGAGACGATTTCAAAAGCATTATCCGGATCATTGGTAATCACTTCATCGCGGGCCAACATGCGGCGCAGATCGGAAAGTGTCAGCTGCTCGCCATCGGTTTCATCGGGGAGATCTTTGACAATGCGCAGTGGAATCGGGTGGCGTGCCTGGATCGAGTCCAGCTGCTCTTTGTTCAGCTGAGTGTTGATTGGGATCAGGAAGGCGCGTTTTTCAGCTTTTTCCTTATCCGCATTCCATGGGTCGTCCTTGTAGTAGAAACCGGAGATGGTGAAAACGACGGATGACTCACCGGATTTCTTAAGTTTATGGCGCACGTCCGGCAGCACTTCGCCACGTTTCGGCAAGTCTTGTTTGACGATGATTTTTCCCGCATCAACGTAATCGCGGAACTCGGAGAAGCTCAGGCGCTTGGGTTTGCCAAAGCCGCTGGACTGCCAAGCGAGAACGAGAATGCCTAAGGCAATCCCCATGAGAATGATCACACGCCAGTTCGTGCCGCCTCCGGTCGGTTGACCTTTATCGGTGCCTTTTGAGCCGCGCGGCGTTGGTGGAGGTTCTGGTGGTTGTTGGTTGGACATAGAAAATAGTGATGAAAATCTGCTTGATGATGGAGGCTGTTCGGCGCCTGCTGGGGTGCGGTAACGACCCGCGATGCCCTATTTAAAGGGAGCGGATGAATGTGCGGCGCGGGAGAAGCTAGCGCGGCTTTGGAAAAAGGAAATCCTTTTTTGCACACATCCCCCACCCCGATGCGGGAATATCGAATTCGTTTATCCCGTGCAGGATGCTTGCGCTGCCGCCGATTCCTGACCAACCTGTTCTCGTGGCAGCACCCGAAGACCAAGCACCGCGCAAAAAACCGCTGATTTCTCGCTGGCTGGAGAATGTACCCTTTTTACGTCAGTTTTCCCCCACTGCCCCGGGAGGAATGCGCCATACGGGGGGATTGGTGGATGTTTTCGCCTCATTTGCCGCCTTGGACAACCGAGTGGACCGGGCGGAGGCTGAAGTGGCACTGGATTTATTACGCCACGCATTTCCAGAGGCCGACCACGGCTGGCTGGCTCGCCGCCTGCATCGAGCGCTCGCCTCACCCCAGCCGCCGGAAAGGGTGGCCAAATCGCTCCGCAACGAGCTCGATACCGACGACTGTGTCTCACTGGGCCTCCAACTTCACCTTTTGGTGATCGCCTCAGGCTCTGCATACCGTGGAAAAGAGGCCTTCACCAAGGTGATGCGCAGTCTGAATGCTGAGGAGATCGGAACGGCAATCGTCGAAGAAATGGAGGGCAAGCGTGCGAGCGCACCGCTGCCGTTCGACAAAGTTCATTTTGGCACCAGTGAAGACGCGGATGTTCAACTTCCCTCACAGGGTCGTGAATTCTCTTTCTGCGCCTACCGTTCGAAAGATCTGATCTTGATCCGCAACACGGGGAAAGAGCCGGTATGGATCAGCGGCAGCTCGCTGGCCGGTGGCCAATGTATACGACTTCGCCCACACCAGAGCATCGGACTGCCAGACTGGACATTGGCGGCTGAAGACATCTCATTTTTCCTCAACTCTGCTCGTACCGGTCACCGGCGCACACTCTACATCAACGAGAGCGACAATCAGCTCACTGCCGAGCGGGTGAGATCGCGGCAGAGCACCATTCGCCTTGATTTTGGCCTCAACGTGAGAGTCGAGGCCTTGGTGGAAACGGAGATGAAACTCAGCACGGGAGAACTGCTGAAACCTGGCACCGTTTACGACCTGCCGGCGCAGGATTATATTCTGCTGGCCAACGGAACCGAAGCCAGTCTGGAGGGACTTCGTAAACAGGCGATGGAGGCTGGCAGCCGTTTCCGGATGGATGCAGGTCGGCAGGAGTGTCTGGTATCCAATGACCCGGCTGCACTGAAGCGAGGCGATGTTCTGCTTTCCCCTGGTCTGGCACGACGCGTGGTCCTGAAAATCAAATTCGATCCCCAAACAGCCACCGGCCACCTCCACATCATCAGTGCCGAGCGTGTGGTGATGGTCAATGGACAGCCGATCCGATCGAGAGGAAAACTGGTCGACGGCTCCCTAATCAGACTCAGCCCTAACCAAGCGGTGCGCTGTCGATTCAGTGAGAGCTTGTTAGATGAAGAACGCACCGTGATTCGTGAACTGAATGTCGAAAGCCTGAATCACAAATTCGGCACGGATACCGTACTCGATAACGTGGAATTTTCCGTCAAGCGCGGAGAAATGCTCTGCATCATGGGACCCAGTGGCAGTGGTAAAAGCACCCTGTTAGCCACCTTGGCCGGACATCTTAAACCGAGCCGAGGCTACGTGCGCCTCAACAACGTCTCGCTCTACCACAACCGCACGCGACTTGCGCCGTTCATTGCCAGCATGCCGCAGGAGGAAGCCCTCAATCCTCAACTCACGGTACGAGAACACTTAAAACATGCTTCAATGATCCGGCGACCGCACCTTGGACATGCAGAGCATGCTAAACGGGTCGATTCCATTCTTGCGGAACTTGCGCTACAGCCACTGGCACGAAGAAGAGTGGGATCGCCTGGAGACAAGACAATTTCCGGCGGGGAGCGAGGCCGACTCAATCTGGGGTTGGATCTTGGAAGTCCGGCGGAAATTTTTCTATTCGATGAACCGATCTCCGGACTTTCCTCCAAGGATTCGGAACACGTGGCGGAAACCTTGCACGCACTCTCGCGCGACAACATCGTCATCGCCTCGCTGCATCGGCCGGGCGCTCGGGTGTTGCGGTTGTTCGATAAAGTTCTTTTGTTAGACAAAGGCGGGAGGGTCGCGTTTTTTGGCTCGCCCACTGCCATGGGGAACTATTTCAGCGAAGCGAGTAAGGAGTTCAATATTCTTACCCCCAAACGCTTGAAGGCGCAGCAGATAGGAGGTGCCGATTTTGTCTTCGATGTTCTTGAGACTCCGTTGCACGGTATGGCTGGGCGTGAAGGAGGAGGCGTGCGCCGTTTCCCCCCAACATTCTGGCAAGAGCGATTCGAGGGTAGCCAATTAGTCGATGACGTAGCGCGTGGTGACCTGCCGGCTCAGAGTCAGCTGGGTAGCGTGCCGTTAAGTGAAGATCACATGGCCGTGCCGACCCGAAGCAAGCGGCAGCGGATCTTTGAGTGGGAACGTTTATTCCGTACCCACTTCCATCGCACCATGCTGTCCAAATTCCGAAACAAGGGCACTATTTACAGCATACTACTCGAAGCCCCGCTCCTTGCTCTACTCATCGGCATCACGCTGCGGGCATCACCGGAGGGCCCCTACTCTTTTCATTCCGGTTTACATCTTCCGGTTTACATCTTCCTCACAGTCACCATCGGAATGTTCCTGGGGCTGACCAACAGCGCCACGGAAATCCTGCGAGATTTCCCTGTGCTCAGGCGCGAGCGGAACTGTCGCACCGGCACCATCCTCTACGTCGGGGCCAAGTTCCTCGCGCTCTCAATTGTGGCGGCGCTGCAGTGTGCTATTTACACATGGATAGGGCATGAAATGTTAGACATCTACGGCATGTTCACCACCCACTGGATGTGGATGACGCTGACTGCTCTCTGTGGTACAGCGATGGCACTAGTCGTCTCATCTCTAGTGACCACCGAACGCGCTGCGCTGAGTGCAGTACCACTATTGTTAGTCCCCCAGCTATTGTTAGCAGGCGCACTGGTATCCTTCGATGAAATGAACCGCGGCATGTTCCAAGGTGCCGCCAAAGCCCGTGCCGCTGGGGCCGAACCATTCCCAGCCCGCTTCATGCCCTTGCGCTACGCTTATGAGGGTATGATCGTCAGCCAAGCTACTGACAATCCCTTTGAACACGAGCGACGCAAGGTTCAACGCAGCATTGACCCACTTAAGGAGGTCGGCGAAAAACGGCTCGCCGGTGACCTCACTCAGGAGCTTACTCCTAAGCAAAGCGAACGGCTCAATGTGCTCAAAGAGTCGCTACGCCGACTCATGGCGGCAGAGTCCACGGATGCCGAATCCGCAAAATCATTAGGCTGGAAACTATCTAACGCCGGCCGGAATAAAACGATGGATCAGCTGCTTGAAATCCCACCCTACCCTGAGGATGAGAGCATTGAAACACGGCCCGTGCGTGACTTCTTCGTCAACAACCGCACCGACCTGTTAGTTAGCAAATCTGAGATCGATCGTGTGGATTACCGGCAGCAGTTCAAACGCAGCATCTTCCTCGCTGAGTGGAAATACTGGTTCGGATTCACCTCCAAAACCACCCAAGCGTGCAGCTGGATCATCGGTGGATGTATCGTCTTCTGCCTATTACTGACCACGCTATTCCTCCACGTGAGGAATCACAGGACGCGCTGATGGAAACAGATGCATTGCTACATCATGTGCAAACCGCAGAAAACATCAGATTAACCCCTCATATTTTTCATGATTGGTGAGTTATTTTTTACGATCTGGAAAAATTCGGTTTTGCAATGGAATGGTCACTAAAGCAGCGAGCGGAGAAAGGGTGAAGCCTAACACGGCTGCGGTGGTCAGGATGAGTGGGATATTCGGAGAGAACGGATTTTCTGGAATCGTCGCTTCTTCGTGCACGACGAATTCCATTTTCCCATCAGGCAGCTCTGACATCCGGGCCTGCATTATCATTGGAATGCGATTGGCTATCTCCATATTATCGACACGATTGCTACCACGCACTTTGAGTTCGATAAGATCAGTTCCACGCCTTTGTGAAGCAACGATCATCGATTCGAGCCGATTGATTACCTGATCTTCATTGAGCTTCCAGCGTTGCTCAAGATCGAGGGAACTGCTGACGTCAGATAATGTCTCGCGCGCTGACAATGCTGCAATTGAAGTACTGAGACTTACGGAGGAGGTGAAGTCCCCTGGTGGTCTCTTGATCTCGATAATGGTATTCGACTCATACTTCTTGGGTGTCACATAAGCGTAGATTGACCCTGCTCCGATACCGAACAAGACACCAACAGGAATCATGACTAGAAACATCCACCAGAAACGCCGGAACATGCCACGCTTTGGCTGGGAAACGTTCGGTGGTGGACTTATTGCTGGGGCTGCTATGGTTTCTACGACAGTGCGGAATTCCGTAGCGGACTGATAGCGACGGTCCGGTTCCCTTTCGAGAGCACGGTTGACCATTTCATCAATCCGCACATCAGTTCCACACTTTTGAAATGGCGTGGTGAAGTCACGATTGGGGCGTTCGCCAGTGAGCATCTCGTAGAGAACGACACCGAGCGCGTAGATGTCTGCGCGATGATCGACCTTAGCGTGAGTTCCCTGTTCGGGAGCCATATAGGGCGGCGTGCCGGAAACCTCCGAACAGGTGCCGATGATGGAGGCGATGCCGAAGTCGGCGATCTTCACACGACCATCGCGATCGATGAGTAAGTTCTCCGGTTTGATGTCGCGGTGGACGATGCCCTTGTCATGGGCGTATTGAAGTGCTTCGCAGATTGGCGGCACGATTGATAGAGCCTGAGTGGGTTCTATTTTCCCATCTCTCAGCAGATCGCGGACATTCACTCCATCAACGAACTCCATCACGATGTAGTAGAGGCCATCGGTTTCGCCGTAGTCGTGAACGGTGACAATGTTAGAGTGATTCAGTTGCGCAAGGGTCTGTGCTTCGCGGGCGAAACGCTCGGCGAATTTCTCATCATCCACCCGTTCTGGAGCGAGCACCTTGATCGCAACCCAGCGGTTGAGCGATTTCTGACGAGCTTTATAAACGACACCCATGCCACCACGGCCAAGGCATTCGGTGATCTCGAACTGGGGAAATTTATCGGCAATTTCCTCAGGCGATGGTGGCGGACTGATCGGCGAATACTTTGATTCAACTGTATGTGAAACGAATGCCTGTTTGAGCAGACAGGACGGGCAAAGATGCTGTGGCGAGTCTGAGGGCAGTTCGATACCGCAGTCGGGGCAAATGGATTGTGAATCTATCATAGTCTTAATCTGCTCTAGGACAACGGTGGGAGATTGTTACACGAAAGCTGCTATTATTTGTTGTTAACGATCTACTGTGATAGTGCAGAGAACAGAGCATGCATCTCCTCGTCCAGTGAATCGTGCGAAACGAGTGTCCGTGAGATCTCGTCTGTTAGGAGCTTGCGATAGCGTTTGCGGAGGCGGTGCACGGCTACGCGCAATGCCCCTTCGCCGACATTCAGACGGGAAGCGATATCGACATACGAGATATTCCGGGAGTCGGCAGTAAGGCAGGGTTTGAGGAGCTCAAACTGCTCGATGCTTCCTTCGGCTCGGGAGGTGGCTTCGAGTTCAGTGAGGACTTTTTCCAGTAGAGCAAGTGCCCATTCCCGATCGTAATGGAATTCGGTGCTTCGGCCATCGGGAGGGTCGAGGCTGATACCGGATTCGGCACTTTCCCAATCGAACGAGAGGATGTGTTGCCCGCCGCCGCGTTTTTGGCGGGTGGCATGTCGCCATTCGTTGCTCATCCAGTGGTTGAAACAAGCGAGTAAAAAGGCTCGGAAACGGCCCTTGCTGCGATCCGCGCTCTCGAGCGACTTAGCCTCGATGAGGTGAAGCATGAAGCCTTGAACCAGGTCCTCAGCGTCCTCTTTGGATTTACCTTTTCTTCGAGCGTAGCGGTAAAGTGGCCGCCAGTAGGTTTGCACCAGTTCCCCCAAAGCATCAACGGCGGCGGTTTCCGAACTCCGTGCAGCATCTACGACCAATGTCCAGTGGGTGGTGGCGAAGAGTGTTGGCGCTGGTTTTTCTGATGGCATGTTCACTCTCTACTACCAGATATCAGAATGATTGTTACGATAAAAAGATTTTGGGACGGTCGCCGGGGACCCGCTGTGAGGCCTTCTGTCGTAACTGCCAGGACTTTAAGGTATGGGTGTCACTTTATTCCCAGGCTTTCACTCCGCGCTAGTCTCTTTCAAACCGCTGGGTCTGGGGTGTGACCTTGCGGCCACTTTATCCTTAATCTCCTGCCCACTGACGTCTGACTAATTGCTATTGTGCTGCCTCGGCGAGTTTCTCGATGGCATTGCGATAGCTGGTAACGGCTTCGCTCGGACGAATTTTCAGAGCGAGGTCGAGTTGCTTGAGTGCTTCCTCGTAACGGTTTCCGCTGACGTGGAGTTTGGCTAGTTCAACACGCGCCTCGTATTCACTTCCTTCGATGCGGGCCGCCTGCTGGAGCAACATTTCGGCTTCTTGATTACGTTTCTCGGTAACCCGATATCTGGCTAACAGGATCAGCGATGCGGCATCTAGCGGGTCGTTCTTGATCAGCTCAGCCAATGTGGCAGCCCCGCGCTCCGGGTTCTCGGCGGAATCAATGTCGATCAAGGCGGAAAGACGCTTCTGTTTGTTTGCGAGTTTGACATCCTTCACCTCTGGCCAAGCTTTAACCATGGCGTCTGCAAACTCCCTCGCCAGTTTCCAATCCTGGGTCTGGGTGGTAAACTCGAGCACATTGAGCGCGGAGGTGAGTGGTGGTTTTTCCTCCATCTCGAGGGCAGCCATCATGACCGGCCGGGCGAGTTTGGAGCTGCCAGAGCGTAGGTGTAAATTGGCTAACAGAAGATGATTGTCCGCGTCGAGTTTACCCATGCGGCGGACGAGTTCGAGATTGGCCATAGCGTCGTCCACCTTATCCATCGATAGTTGGATAGACGACTGAAGCAAGTAGTAGGAAACCTCGTCCGGACGTGCTGTGATCACCTCCTCGATAAGGGCGAGCGCCTCCTCGTTGCGCTGTAAATGCTGGAGGCACTGGGCGATACCGGCTTTCCAATCGATGCTTTCAGGCTGGGTAACTTGGGCGAGACGATAAGCCTGTAGCGCCGATGCGTATTGATTCTTCTGCATGCGTCCGTAGGCCAACTGGCCGTAAGTAGATCCGTCCTGATCACCGAGTTTCAGGGCCTCTTCGAAGGAGGGCATGGCTTTATCCCAGTCCTCGCTGCGGGCGTAGACAAATCCCAAATTACGGTGGGCACGACGGAAGCTGGGGAAGACTTTCAGCGCCTGCTGATAGTACTCGGCAGCGGATTCCATTTCGCCAAGCTCGAACTGAATGTTCCCAGCATTGAATGCCACTGCGGGGGAGGTTTTGATCAGCGAGCTGGACTTTAATTTCGCCAGCGCACCCTTGCGATCTCCGGATGCCATCATTGTCTGAATAGAGACTAGCAGGCCGCGTTCCTCCGTGGTCACTGCTGGCTCGATCCGAGCATTGATCCGGTATGAGCCGTTGAAGGATTTCAGAAAGGCATCATCTTTCCAATAGCTTTTGGAAAGCGGTAGCGGCTCGGCTGCCGACAGCAAACTACTGATGACTGCAAACTGAATACTAAATACTAACAGAGACTTCATTTCTTAATAGTGATCGGCCAAGTCATCACGGCTTTCACCGGTTTCCCCTGGCGGGTGGGTGGAGTGAATCGTGAACCGTTGGCAATGGTTTTAGCAGCGGAAACGAGTGCAGGATGAGTGGAGGAAATCACGGATAGAAATTGGCTGCGACCCGATGGCAGGATAGCGACACGCACCACGACGCGACCACTGCTGGCATTGCGGATGCTGCTGGGAAACCTCACGGATGGGTTGCGCAACAGGCGCGGTTTGCGATCCAGTTCTCCGAGAGAGTATTGGGATTTGGGTTTGGGGGGAGTCGGTTTGACACGTGGCCGCAGCGGGCTTTTTACGGTGGGCTTGCTGACCTTGGGTTTAGGCGTCGGGCGCTTGACCACGGGTTTGGGTAACGGAGCCGGTGGCTGGTCGGTATAAAATGGGTCGACGGCGAGAGTTGGATCCACTTTGACATTGGAAACCGGCATAGCTGGCTGGCTGACGTCGAGCGTGTGAGTTAGATCTGCTAGCGAGGGAGGTGGCGGAGGTGGTGGATCGTCTGTAACCACTTCCTCGGATGGCGGTGGTGGAGGCTCAGGTAAGGCGACTGTTTCAATCTCACGAATTTCAAACTCGGGCGTGGTCTTGGTGAGCACCATCATACGGGTAGCAACCAGCACCGCGAGAAGGACCGCAGTGGTGGCTATGCCTAGGATGATGGATTTGAGTTTCATTTTTTTGACCGCTAATCTTGCGAATTGGGCGAATTTTTTCTTGGGATGATTATTCTTTTATCAAACCACGGATGGTCACTGCTAAATCTTAATGGCTCAGATGCTTACTGATTGGTCGTTGCGAGGTTGACTGTTTTGGCTCCTGCCAGTTTGGCTGCGTCGATGACTTGCACAACCAAGCCGTGATTGGAGTCGGTGTCACCTTGAATGATCACCGGTGTATTCGCATCCGCTTCCAGCATGGCTGCCACGACACTGCGGACACCCGAGACACCGATGCTGCGGCCGCCTTGGTAGACTTGACCATTGGCGGTCACAGCGATGAGGATGGAGTTCTTTTCCAAGTCCTCGGCAGAAGCCGCGCGAGGTTTGTTAATATCGACTCCGGTCTCCTCCACGAAGACAGTGGTGACGATGAAGAAGATTAACAAGATGAACACCACATCGATCAACGGAGAGATGTTGATCTCCGAAGATGACGAATCATCTGAAAAATTTCTGAAGCGGCGCATGGTGGGAAAGTGATCAGTGTGCAGTGATCAGTGATCTGTGGAGATTCTGCTGGAGAGTGGCGTGGGTGGCCTGGGTTTGTTTTCTCAGTAGGGCTAAGAGAAAAGCGGCGGGGATGGCGATGAGAAGACCTGCTTGGGTAGTGATCAGGGCTTCGGAGATGCCTACGGAAATTTTATCGATCGGCTGGGCCGTGCTGCTGGTCGCGAGACCGGCGAAGGTGACCAACATACCGGAGACCGTTCCTAACAATCCTGCCAATGGCGCTGCGCCAGCCAGAACGCCGATGAACGGCAGGCGACGCTCTACCCAAGCTAAACGGTCGAGCTCAAAGGCTGTGAAACGACCGATGATATCGCGTTTACCCTGTTTCTTGCCCTCGGCGAGTTTTTTGTGAGCCAGTTCTTTTTTCACCTTCAGCAAACCAAACCATGTGGCAGCTAACATGGTGTAAAGACCCACGCCAAGGATCAGCAGGCACCATAGAATGGGGCCGCCTTGGCGAAGGACACTTTGGAGTTCTGAATACATTATTGGTCAGTAGTCGTGGACTTGCTGCGCAGGCCGTTGACGAGGGTGAGTCCGAGTTTCTCCGTGGTCGTGGCGATGCCTTGGCAGCGGCGTGAGAGAAGGGCATGGATGATGAGTGCTGGGATAGCGACCACCAGACCGAAGAGTGTGGTGATCAAGGCTTCGGAAATACCGCCTGCGAGAGGTTTGGCATCGCCTGTGCCGGACACCGTGATGACATTGAAGGTTCGGATCATACCGGCGACGGTACCCAGCAAACCTAACAGCGGTGCTGTGGCTGCAGTCACGGCAATGAAGGGGAGCCAACTTTGCAGCTTGCTCTGCACGCCGATGAGCTGTTCGTATAATACTTCCTCAACCACATCCGGGCCAGCTTTGGCGTAGCCCAGGCATTTTCTGATAACCTCCGATGCGGGGTGGTAGGCCTTGGCAGCGATGTTGTCGGCTCCTTCTTGGTCGCCAGAGCGAAGAGCTGCGAGAATTTTGCTCACCCAGTCGTTTTCCGGGGTGCGGATGCGAACGATCTGGACGAACTTGATAATGCCTGAAATGGCGGAGAAAAGAGCGATGCCGAGAATGGGCCAAATCCAGAATCCACCTTTGCGGAAGATGTCCAACTTGTCCTCCTCCAGGCTGGCCAGAGCGAGGGCTTTACCGCCTGTAAAATCAACACTCACAGAGGACTCGCCGCCGCCTATGATGGTTTTGATTTCACCCCGCTCACCAGGGTGGACTTTGGGGCTGCGGCTGCCTTTTTCACGCACAATCGAGCCTGCCAGTGAATCGTCTGACGCAGCGAACCATGCTGCGGGTCCGGCGAGAGCAAAGGTGCCGTCCTTGACCGTGCCATCTGGTGCCACAGCCTCTCCTTTCACCGTGCTACCGCCTATGAGCTTCTCCAAGCGATCCATGCCAGCCTCCAAAGAAGCCAGGCGTTTTTTCATCTTCTCTGCGGGTGTGCCATTCGGGCTATGCAGCCCATCGAGGGCTTCCTGATATGAAGCCTCTTCACCGGGGAGTAGAAATGTTTCCAGCTTCAGACCGTAGTCGCGCAGTTGGCCATCGACATAGCTATGGTCCTGCCCCGAGAGATGATGTTTATGTTCCAACTCCTTGAGGAGAGCATCGCGGTCCGCAACGGTCATTCTGGCGATGCGTGCCTTGCGTCGTTTCTCGACTAGCTCAGACCTAACAGCATCAAAAGACTTGGCCAAGGCAGGCTTCTCAGCCGCGATCGCCGCACGCTGATCGGTGAGTTCCTGTTGGGCCTTCTTCAGGTCTTTCTCGATGGATGTTAGATCCTGAGCAAACAGAGAGCCGGAAGCTGCAATCAAGACAACCAAGGCGCGGCTGGATTTAAATAAAGAGAACATGAAAATGGTTATTTAGCTGTTTCGTTAGAAGACGACACACCTACAGGGAGAGGTACGAGCTGAGGTTGTTTGTCTTTGCGATAGACAGCGATGGCGCGACGAACATCGTCGGCAAAGTCCGGACGATCCTGCCAGCTCCAGCCGACCTTGCTTGGGGTTCCGACTCCAGCGGTGTCACCCGAAGTAGTGGCGAAAAAGGCTCTGGCAAGACCTAGGTAGAGCACGTTGACGGTCATTTTTTTACCGCCTTCAAGGGTTCGAGTTTCCTCGGCCAGAGTGATGGTGCGATTGAAACGGCCTGCTTCAGAGAGCACCGCGAGCATCGACTTTAAAACATCACGAGGCTTGGCCAAGGCTTCCGGAGAACGAAGATAATCGATGTCCGCTCCCAATTCATCCTGAAGTGGCTCGGGAAAGCGATCGATCAAGACCTTCATCCGCGGCAAGAGGCGGGCCATGGTATCGGCAAGCAATCGCTGGGCGGCGCGAAACTCCTGGAGTTCGGCTTCCAGTTTTCCTTTGCGCTCATCCACCGAATCAGCAGAACTGCCTGCTTTTTCAATCTCCTCATTGAGCAACTTCAGCTCTTCCTGATAAAGGTCGAGCAAGTCTTGCATACGCTGCTTTTCCACCTTCCAGGCATTTTTTTCCTCGGAAAGCAGACGCTCAGTTTGCACCCACTGACGGATCATTTCTCTCGATTTCACGGGGTCTGGCGAGGCTGAACCCTGTTGGGAAAACACTGTCAGGGACTGGGAAAACAACAGTGTGAGGATGGTAAATATCGATTTCATGGAGCTAAGTAGGGCAAGAAAGCGTTCCGCTCAGGGCACCTGCGGGTGCTTTTATTGCGAATGTGTCTCAATAGCAAGAGTATTCACGAATTTCGTGTTGATACTGTCAGACCTCTATAACCTAGAACGCAAACAACCCCACAGCGCACTGTGGGGTTGTCGGATTGATGGGCAGAGGCATCATGTCAGAAGACCTCTGACGCCTTTAACTGCGCTTCTGCATCGCGGGTATTAGAAGCGACCTGTGAAACCCAAACGGGCATGGATTGGTGCTCCCACGGTGACTTGGTGCGTGCTGTGCGCATTCGGGTAGTAATCGGTATCGAAGACGTTTTCCACGTTCAGCTGGACGCGGAAGTTTTCCGAGATGTCGTAGTAAGCGGCGGCATCCACACGGACGTAGCTAGGCAGCTCGGCGTTGTTGCCGTTGTCGATGAAGCTTTCGTCTTGGTAGATCACGCCAAGTCCCAGACCGAACTTGTCGGTGACCTGGTAGTTGTTCCAGACTGAGAAGGTATGTCTTGGCAACTCGCGAGGGCGAAGGCCGGTGTCACCATCCTGGTCCACCTGCTCGCCATCGAGATAGCTGTAGCCTGCGGAAATGAACCAACGGTCGGTGACTTGGCCACGGATTTGAGCTTCGAATCCAGTGATGTCAGAGTCCACGGTGACGAACTGGGAAGCATCCAGATCCGAAACCTCCTGTGAGCTACGCTCGATTTCGAACGCTGAGAGGGTGAAGCTGAGATTGTCGCGAATGTCCCATTTCACACCCACTTCCAAGTTGGTGAAGGTATTCGGGTCCAATCTGTCGTTGTCTCCATTGATGTTAGCATACTGCTCACCACTGCGAGGCTCGAAGGTCTCACTGTAGCTGCCGTAGAAGGACAGATTGTCCAGCGGCTTGTAAACAAGTCCGAGACGGGGAGAAACCTCCTGGTCTCTGCGCGAGCGACGCTCTCCGTTGTCCGCATTAAATACATCGATTTCGAAGCTGTCGAAACGTGCACCAAGAACGAGGTCCCAGCAGCGGTTGAGTGCGATTTCATCCTGAAGGTAGAAGGAATACACATCGATGTCTACGCGAGTGTCATCGGCCAAATCAGTGTTGAAGTTGTTAGTGGCCAGTATGCCGTTAGAGTTAAAGCCCGATCCGCCGGAAAGACGGAAATTGTTAACCGAGAATACTTCGTTATCATCCATGGTGGTGTCCCAGAAGGAATTGAAGCGATTCTGATCCGATGAGGTGTGGTTGAACTCGGCACCGAGCAGAAGCTTGTGACCAAAGTTGCCGGTTTCAAATTCGCCGATCAAGTTACCGGAAAGAACGAAGTTCCGGCGCGTTGTCTGGTCGGCGTATCCGTCAAGTGTCACCTCGTCCGGAGTGGCCGCTTCGTCGTAACCGGACACGTAGAAGTTCTGGTAGAACTTATCGTATTCCCCGTAGGAAACCGTGCCGGTGGCTTTCCAAGCGTCGCTGAACTCGTGTTCAACGTCAAAACGCAGGATATGAGCTTCCAGTGTGCTGTAGTTGAGTTTGGAGTCACCGAAAACGATATCGCCAAAGGAGGAAACAGGGCGACCGTCTGCGCCGGTCGGGATACCACGGTCGATAAAGCGCTCATGATCCATGTATTCGTATGAAAAACGGAGCGTGGTCGCATCGCTGACTTTGTAGGTCAGTGTCGGGTTGATGCCGAATCTTTCGCCGTAGTAGTGGTCGCGGTGGTTGGCGAGGTCGTCGTAGTGGAAGTTCAGACGGAATGCGGCGTTGTCGGCAAAGCTTTGGTTGGTGTCAAACTGCAGAGTATACTGGCCGAATGTATCGATGCTTGTCTCATACTCGTTGAATTGCTCGCCAATTTCGGCTTTTTTCATCACGCGGTTCAGAACACCGCCGGTGCCACCGCGTCCGAAGTAGAGTGCACTGGGACCGCGCAGGATTTCCACTTTCTCAATGTTGTAAAGCGGACGGTAGTACTGCACGTCGTCACGAACGCCGTCTGCGAAAAAGTCAGCAGTGGAACGAACGCCACGGAAGACGATCGAGTCACGGTGGCCTTCGCCCTGGGAGGTGTTTACGCCAGGAGTGTAATCAACGATGTCGCCTAGGCTAAAAATAGCCTGCTTCTTGATTTGCTCATTGGTGAAAATCGTCAGGCTCTGTGGCACGTCACGAATGGGAGTCTGGGTCTTAAAGGCGTCCACTTCATTGGAGACATTCGATGCGGGAGACTCACCTTGGACAACGAGAGGATCGAGCTTGCGATCGTCCTCCGTACCGTCTGGACCTGCGGTGCCGGACGTTTGCGCGTGAAGGGCCGAGGCTGACAGCGCGAGGGACCACGCAGCCGCGTTCAGCGTTTTGGGATAGTGTGATTTGTTCATTCGTTGAGGATGGATTGAGTGTAAATTCGGATGGTGGCCAGGGGGTGCCGCAAACCGAAGTCGGGTTATAACTGCGCATCGATGGGGGTCAATTGTTTTTTGAGACTGCATCTCAATAGCATTAACAACCCGACTCGAGCTTGCATATGAGCGCGGTAAATCGCGGTTTTACCACCGACGGCACGCAGAGCGAAACGACCAGTGACCATCGACGGTGAGTAAAACTGTCGCTGGCTGCGCATTTTTCCCTTGCTGGATGGGGGTGTCTGACGGCTATTTCCATACGACATGTTTGCACCCAAGTGGAAAAAAGAGGCTAAGCTCCTGGACAAGGCGGCGAAGAAGTTTCTCAATTACAAACGCGATTTGTTAGAAGACCAACAGATCGCCGAAATCAACTCCCGACGTGACGACCTGCGTCAGTCGGTCAAAGCGGGCAACAAGGAGCAATGCGCCGAGGCCAGCAAGCAGCTACAGGCAACCTGCGAAAATGCCCTCCCCCGCTATCAATCCCAAGGATGGGTGGAGGAAAACCTGGAGGTGTTTTTTGTCGCGATCGTGGTTGCGCTCGGACTTCGTGCCTACGTGGTGCAGCCATTCCGGATCCCTACCGGATCGATGCAACCCACACTCAACGGCATCGTAGCTACCCCCCTTCCCGATGGCAACGACGGCCCATCCTTCCCCATCCGGATGGCACAGAAAGCCACCCATGGCCGGACCTATGTCAACTTGGTAACAGACAGCGCAAAAACGCTTCGGCAGAATAATCCGATCGTTGAAACCACCGTCTTCCACTTTTTCACACGCACCTACATCCATTTCTCGGACGGAAGCAAAATGAGCTTCCCTGGTCCTAAAGCGGCTCTCATCAGCCAAGGGCAGGACGGCAAAGGTTTTGGCTTTGCCAAGACATGCGGTTTGATTCCATCAGGTGCACTCAGCGAGGAACAATTAAACCAAGCACGCCAATCGGGTCTTCCATTTGAAGGCGCACCAGGCAATGAAGCAGGCTTCTATACTTCCCCCACACTGGCTCCTAACACAACGATTGCTCACGGATACATCGATAGCGGCGACCTGATTCTGGTCGACAAGATGTCCTACCATTTCCGCCGCCCTTCACGTGGCGAGGTCTTCGTTTTCGACACCCGCAACATCCAGCGGATTCATAGCGAAGCACGGAAAGCCGGAACCGTGGCTGGCTCACACTACATTAAACGTCTCGCAGCTGTGCCTGGCGACTCGCTTCAGATCAAAGGTCTCGATCTCTATATCAATGGTGAACTCGCCGAAGAGCCTGGCTTCAAGCAGGTGATGAGTCAGGACGACGGATACCGCGGCTATGAACCCAGGGAACGACTTTCTGGAAACCAAATTTTCACCGCATCTGAATCCACGCGTCCAGGAATGAATGAATACATCGCCTTGGGTGACAATTCGTTCAACTCATCAGACTCCCGTCACTGGGGCACGGTCAAGGAGTTCAACGTCATCGGACCGGCTTCCTTTACCCTCTGGCCGTTTGGCAATGGTCACTGGGGTGTCATCAAGTAGTGAATATGGGATGGTGAACGTGTAACTCGATTGATCCACACAATCACTATTCGAAATTTTAATCCATGGCATCCTCGCAAGACATCACTCGCAAGGCGAAATCAAACCTCGCCATCACGCTGCTGTGTCTACCGAAGGAACGCAAAAAAGACATGGTCACCTTCTACGCCTTTTGTCGCGTAATCGATGATCTCACAGACGACCTCGACATACCTATCGAGAAAAGAAAACGCGGCTTGCAGGAGTGGCGTGAAGGCATTGATCAAGGTTTTTCCGAACCCGATGAACTCCAGTCAGAGGTCACCGAACTGATTTCCCGCCATGAGATTTCCAAGCAACCATTCCTTGATCTGATCGACGGCTGCGCATCTGATCTCCAACCGCAGCGATTCGGCAGCTGGAGTGAGTTAGAAAACTACACGTATCGGGTCGCCAGCTGTGTGGGTATCATTTCCACCCGCATCTTTGGCTGCACCCATCCTGACTCTGAGAAATACGCAGTCGCCCTTGGCCACGCCCTGCAAATCACGAACATCCTCCGCGACGTCGATGAAGATCTTCGCAATGGAGGGCGCATCTACCTGCCGCTCGACGACTTCACTCGGTTTCAGTACAGCGAGCGCGACTTGATCGGTCGGGTCCACGATGGGCGTTTCATGGCAATGATGGCCTGGCAGGCGGACCGAGCTGAAAAATACTACCAGCAGGCACTCACTCATCTCCAGCCAGAGGACGCGAAGGCTCTTCGGGCGGCCGAAGCCATGCGTAAGATCTATCACACCATTCTCAAGAAGATGCGGGCCGATGGATTTCAGGTTTTTAAACAACGTTACTCCATTTCCAAACCCAGAAAGATCGCCATTTTAGCGGCTACCTTTCTCGGTGGTTAGACGACTGCACTAATACCAGCATTTCTTGATAGCCAGAAAGCTCCGGAGTCGTATAATGCGAATCGAAGCAATTCTCAACACGATCTAACACAATTACATTCTATGAAAACATATCACATCACACTGCTAGCCGCAGTGGCTGCCTCGATAGCCGCCTGTGCCCCTTACCCTGAAGGAACTGGTCCACGCATGCCCGGTATGCTGCAGCAGACACCACCTGAGTCCCAATCACAGGCTGACG
Organism: Oceaniferula spumae; assembly: GCF_042849255.1. Classification (GTDB taxonomy): domain Bacteria; phylum Verrucomicrobiota; class Verrucomicrobiia; order Verrucomicrobiales; family Akkermansiaceae; genus Oceaniferula; species Oceaniferula spumae. Next base: position 3,834,286 of record NZ_AP026866.1, on the reverse strand, counting down.
AGGTCCCCGCACCTACCGTTGATGTTGATAGCAGTGTTCCAGTAGGCCGTCCCACACCAGACGGGAAAAAAGGCATGGTCATCAGCCCTTACCGTCCGTACAACGTCATTGACGTCACAGGATATCGCAGCGGCGACATCGTGGGAGATCCGTCCACCGCGTCTGTCGATCCTGCCACTGGCCAGCCTATCCCAAGCACATCGAAACACTTCCGCATTCCATAAACCCAACACTCTGAACTCTCACTCCATCCTCCCCCGCAGCATGACAAGCAGGGGAGGATTTTTTTTCACAATAATTTGATGCAGGCTCGCTTTGTTTGCCTCTGCGCATCATTGATGTCACCCCTTGCAGCCCAGCACAGATCAACACCTATCAATGATTCGCCACGCCCTCATCCAGACAAGCCACTTACTGCCAGCCATTGCGCTCGCAGTTATGTCGGCTGCCTGTGTGCCGATTGATAAACCGACATCGCAGGCTCAGATCGAAGTTCCCACGGCATGGAAAGCGTCTGGCGAAGGAACTTCCGGTAAAATCAGTCGGGGCTGGATCAAAGATCTCAATGACTCCCGCCTTCCCAAGTTGGTCAACGAAGCCATGGCCAACAATCCCAGCATCCTGGCTACAGCGGATCGGCTCAAGGCCGCGAGAGCTGGAGTCATTCGTGCTCGTGCCAATCGTTTACCCTCAGCCAGCGCCTCCGCGGGAGGAAGTCGCAGCCGCGCGAACAGCGATGCCGCGGGTGGCAGCGCCAGCTACTCGGGTGGAAAAAACATTAACATTGGTGCTAGCTGGGAACTCGATCTCTGGGGACGCCTGCGACACCTGCATACTGCTGCGAGAGCTGACTATGATGCCACCGTGGCGGATCTCCGGGGTGCCAAACTCTCACTCGCTGCCAACACTGCCAGCACTTGGTATAATCTGATCAGCTCAGAGAATCAGGTGAAGCTCGCAAGAGAAACCTTGGACAGCTACCAGAAGGTGGAAAAAATCATCATCCGGAATTACAAAGCCGGAACCGCCCGCTCTCTGGAACTCCAGCTTTCACGAAACAACGTCTTCAGTGCCGAGCGCATTCTACGCGTCCGCCTGCGTAACCGCGATGACGCGCGGCGCAATTTGGAGACACTTCTCGGCCGTTACCCATCCGCAGCTATCGCAGCTCCCACCGAACTGCCTACCATCCCCCAAGGCGTGCCCAGCGGGCTTCCCTCCGAGTTGATCGCTCGGCGTCCGGATATTGTGGCTGCCAGATTGGATCTCTATTCCTCATTCCACCGTGCCAAGGCAGCTAAAAAAGACCTGCTGCCCAGCTTACGGTTAACCGGAAGCAGTGGCACCAGCTCCTCGAATTACAGTAACTTGTTAGATCCCGGTTTTCTTGTCACCTCCATTTCCACCTCCATCAGTCAATCATTGTTTGAGGCCGGGGCAAATCGCGAGGACGCACGCGCGGCAGTCGCACGCAACAACGCCGCCATTCATGATTACGCCGGCACCGTGCTCAGTGCTTACCGAGAAGTGGAATCCGCCCTCGCATCTGAAACCTGGCTCAAGCAGCAGGAATTTTTCCTCCGCAAGGAACTCGAACAGGCCGCTCTCGCCGAACGTCAGGCTGAGCGCGACTATGCTGAAGGTGTCGACGGTGTTGACATCCTCGACTTGTTAGAAACCCAACGCCGTGCCTCGAATGCGCGAAGTTCTTTAATTGATTTGCAGAATCAGCGGATTCAGAACCGTATCAATCTCTATCTCGCGCTGGGCGGCGACTTCGCCACCCGGACACCATCCCAGAAGTAAGACATGCGCCGCACCATCCATATAGTCATTGCCCTTGTAGTTTTAGGCGCAGGATTCTTGGCCTTCAATTCCTTGAAGGGTTGTAAGACCAATGTTTTCAGCCGTGAGGAAACCGCCGATGCCGATGACTCCAAATCAGGAGGAAAAAGAAAACGCAGTGAGCCCAGACGCTCCTCCAAGTCCCCCACGATCAAAACCAAAGTGCTCCCCTTGGAAAAAGTCGACTTCACCGTGGAGGTCTATGCCCAGGGAGATATCCGAGCGCATCACAACACAGCGCTGACTCCTCAAGTCGGCGGCCGGGTGGTGAAAATCTCTCCCAAGTTCGAAGATGGTGCCTTTTTCCAGAAAGACGAGGTTCTGTTGGAAATCGAAACCGCGGACTACCTCACGGAACTGGAATCTGCCAAGGCGCAGCTGGCTCGTGCGGAGTCGGCCTATGCGCAAGAACAGGCGCGCGCCAAGCAGGCACTGCTGAACTGGAAGGATGCCGGTTTCGATGAAGAGCCGAGCGATCTGGTGCTGCGTAAGCCGCAACTCCGTGAAGCGGAAGCCAATGTCACTTCAGCCAAAGCCGCCTTGGAACGTGCGGAGCGCAATCTGGTGCGAACGAAAGTGCGAGCTCCCTACAACGGCAGGGTCCGCACCCGCAGCGTCGGCATCGGCCAGCAAGTGGGATCTAACACCACTCTGGGAGAAATCTTCACCACCGACATCGCCGAGGTCCGACTCCCGATCACCACGCGCGATCTCGAGTTCTACCACCCGCCTAACAAACCAATCGATGAAAACTCTGCCGAAGCCCAGGAGATCACCCTCACCTCCATCGTGGCCTCGCACACCTCCAGCCACACATGGAAGGCCAACATCATCCGCACTGAAGGCGAGTTGGATGTCGATTCACGGCAGATTTTTGTCATCGCCAGAATCAAAGACCCCTTCGGCCTGAAATCCGGCTCCCCTGCCCTCTACCTCGGCCAGCCGGTCCGGGCTACTATTCCTGCCGACACCCTGAAGGACGTTTACGCCGTTTCGCGCGATCACTTCAGCGACTTGAACGAGATCATCGTGGTCCGCGAGGGCAAGATCGTGCACGTCAACATCGAGCCACTGTGGACAACCCAAGACAACATCATTTTCAAAGACAATCTCCAGCCCGGAGACCAGCTGTCCATCACTCACCTCCCCTACGCCCCCGAGGGTTCTCCGGTGGAAATCATCCCTGAGCCCAGCGAAACCCCGGCTGAGGCCTCCTCCCAAGTTGGCCGGAAAGGTCATACTCCGCGCTAGCCTAGACTCACCCAATTTCTCACCTCTTCTCGTTTCACCTTTTAGACCATGATCCGCTGGTTCGCACGTAACAGCTACGCTGCCAATTTCATGATGCTCGCCATCCTTTTGGTGGGCTGCTACTCGGTGATGTACAAGATCCCCACGGAGGTCACCCCCACCTACCAGCCGTCCTTCATCTTTATCAGAATCCCCCTGCCCGGCGGTACCCCCAACGAGGTGGAGCAAAAGGTCGTCCTGCCCATCGAAACTTCTTTGGATGGCATTGCTGAGATCAAGTCCGTCCGTTCAGACGCCAGACGCAATAACGCCGAGTTCTACATCGAAACCGAGGACGGCATCGATATGGACAAGCTGCGAACGGAAATTGAATCCCGGATCGATGGCATCAACACCTTCCCTGATGAGATGGAGCGACCACAGGTCCGCATCCCCGATACCGCCAACTGGATGGAGGTCATTTCCGTGGCGATTTCAGGTGACATGACGGAGAAGGATCTCCTAACAGTCGCCCGCCAAGTGCGCGATGACCTCACCGCCCTGCCGGGCATTTCCAAGGTGGACATCATCGGAGGGCGCAATCACGAGATCTCCATCGAGGTCGATCGCAACACCCTGCGCGATTATGGATTGGAAATCGATGACCTCTCCAGAGCGATCCGACAGAACTCGCTCGATCTCTCCGCCGGCTCGATCAATTCCAAATCCAGCCGTGTGCTACTGCGCTCCACCAATCAGGCACTGGACCGAACGTCGTTTGAAAAAATCATCGTCTCGCGAAAGAACGGAGCCCAGATCACCTTGGGCGACATCGCCAATGTACGTGACAACTTCGACGAGGAGAAAAAAATCACCCGCTTCAATGGCGAGCGCTGCGTGCTCGCTGAGGTGAAACGTCTGGGCAACGAAAGCGCTCTCTCCATTTCCGACAAAGTCCACGAATACGTTAATAGCGCCCACACCCGCTTCCCAGAAGGAGTCACCCTCACCACTTGGGACGATGATTCCGTCAGCTTGCGCGGCCGTATTTCCACCCTGTTCTGGAACCTTCTTCAGGGCAGCGTTCTCGTTTTTCTCCTGCTCGGTATTTTCCTCCGCCTGTCTCTTGCGTTCTGGGTGGTGATCGGCATTCCCATCAGCTTTGCCGGCGGTCTGATCTTCATGCCTGTCATGGGCGTGACGGCGAACATAATGAGTGTCTTTGGCTTTATCATCGTGCTCGGTATCGTGGTCGATGACGCCATCGTCACCAGTGAGCACATCTATTCGAAGCTGAAACTCGGCATGCCCCCCTTGGAGGCCACCGTCACCGGGGCCAAGGAAATCGCCGTGCCTGTTACCTTCGGTGTGCTCACCACCGTGGTCGCCTTCATCCCCCTCGCCTTCTTCGATGGCTGGCTGGGTGAGCTTGCAAAGCAGATCCCCTTCGTCGTCATCCCCGTGCTGATGTTCTCACTCATCGAGTCCAAGCTCATCCTGCCGTCGCACTTGCGGCACATCAAAGTGAACCGCACTGGCAAGAGCTTCGTCACCCGCATTCAGCAAGGCGCTGGTGCTGGCTTGGACTGGTTCATCTCCCGCATTTATCAGCCGGTATTGAAAAAGGCGGTGCTCTACCGCTACATTACGCTTTCCCTTTTCCTGGCCGTGGCGCTTGGCTGTGTCGGATTTGTTGCCAGCGGGGTGATGGGTTTTGAGTCCATTCCATCGGTCGATCGCTACTACATCAATGCCAGACTGCGGATGGATGAAGGCACCACCTTCGAGCAGACAGACGACCGGGTGAATTTCATCGAGCAAGCCGCCTATCAGCTGAAAGAGCAGTTCACCGATGGCCCTGATGGCCCATCCCTGATTGGCAACATCATGACCGCCACCGGTGGCCGCCCCACACGTAACGGCACCGATGAACGCGAGGGTTATGTGCTGGTGGAAATCACCCCTCCCAGCAAACGCAAGCACCCCGGCCCCAAGAACCAGGAAATCGCCGACGCATGGCGAGAAATCGTGGGCAGCGTGCAAGGGGCGCAGTCGTTCACCATCCGCACGGAAAGCTCCGGCGGCAGGATGATGGGCGATAGCAGTGACGTCGAGATCGAGCTGCGAGGCCAAGACACCGAGGTGATGGAAAAGGTCGCCAACGAAATCAAAGACCTTCTCAAGGACCAGGAGGGCATCCGCGGAGCCTGGACCAGCATCGAACAAGAACAGGATGAATTCCAAATCACCCTCCGCCCCTACGGTCGTGAACTCGGCCTTACCCAAGAACTGTTAGCCCGCCAAGTCCGGCGCGCATTCCATGGCGACGAAGCCCAGCGCCTGCAACGCGGTGAAGACAGCGTCCGGGTCATGGTGCGTTTTCCAGAAGCGGAACGTGAATCGCTGCATACTCTCGATGACCTCCACATCACCCTGCCGAATGGCTCGAATGTGAACCTGAACCAAGTGGCCAAGATCACGCGTGGCTCCTCACCGCCGAGGATCGTCCGCAAGGATGGCTCACGGGTTTACACCATCTCAGCCAACCGCGTCAGCCGCAGTGTCAATGTGAACAAGATCGCCGAGAAATTGACCCCACTCTTGGACGACATCATCTTGGAGAACCCCGGCACCAGCTGGAAATATGACGGTGCCCTCGCGGAAACCAAGGAGAACCAGAACCGGATCTGGGTCACCGGCGGTCTGCTCATTTTCACCCTCTTCGCCCTCTTGGCCATTCCGTTTAAGTCCGTCACCCAGCCGATCTTTGTGATGTTAGCCATTCCATTCGGTGCGGTGGGCGCCTTTTTCGGTCACGTCGTCATGGACATCACCCCGTCTTTCCTCAGCTTCTTCGGCCTGCTGGCACTCGCCGGTGTGGTGGTCAATGACTCGTTGGTGATGGTCGACTTCACCAATGTCAGACGCCGCAAAGGAGACTCCGCCTACGATGCCGTGATCAACTCCGGCTCCGCCCGCTTCCGCCCCATCCTGCTGACCTCGCTGACCACCTTCGCCGGCCTGATGCCGCTCATCTTCGAGCGCTCCATCCAAGCCCAGTTCCTCATCCCCATGGCGGTATCTCTGGCTTTCGGCATCATGTTCGCCACCCTCATCACCCTTTTCCTGATCCCCTGCGCCTATCTCGCCACCGAGGATATTAAGAACTTCTTCCGCAGATTGTTTGGGATGGAGCAGGAGACTTAGGGGGCGGTTCAGGTGTCAGGTGTCAGGTGTCAGGTGTCAGTTGTCAGTTGTCAGTTGTCAGGCGTCAGGTGTCGGGTGTCGGGTGTCGGGTGTCGGGTGTCGGGTGTCGGGTGTCGGGTGTCGGGTGTCGGGTGTCGGGTGTCGGGTGTCGGGTGTCGGGTGTCGGGTGTCGGGTGTCGGGTGTCGGGTGTCGGGTGTCGGGTGTCGGGTGTCTCCTGCCTCCTGCCTCCTTCCCGCTGAATACCACCAGTCCCAACGGGACCAAACTGCAACAGCCCAGGGTCAGGCCACCGGCCGCAGCCCTGGGACCCGTCCACCGGACAACAACCCGTCCCCTGAAGGGGGGCAACTGCATCTTTCCGCTTCCCACCAAACCATGACCCCTTTATCCTAAAAAACATGCCCCAATCCCTTTCCAAAATATACCTCCACCTCATATTTTCCACCAAAGGCCGAGAAGCATGGCTAACTCCCGACATTCGTCCCCCACTCTACAACTACATGGCTGGCATCCTTAAAAACCTAAAGGCCAAGCCAATGGAAATTAACGGCACCTCAGACCATGTTCACTTATTATGCCTCCAGCCGCGCACCGTCACGGTGCAGACCTGTTGAGAGAACTAAAAAGCTCCTCCACTAAATGGCTTAAACAAGAAACTGGCCGATCCAACTTCGCTTGGCAAAGTGGCTATGGAGCCTTTTCCGTCAGCCATTCTGACGTTGGGACGGTGCGGAATTACATTCAACGACAGGAGGAACATCACCGGACAAAAACCTTTCAGGAGGAATACCGGCAGTTCTTGGAACGTTATGAGGTGGAGTTCGATGAGGAATATGTTTGGGACTGATCGCACAGGCAGTGGCACCCTTTCAGGGCGCTAATCGTTTCACGATCCCATACCCAAGGCTGCGGCCTTTGGCCTGACCTTGGGCTGTTGCAGGTTAGTCCCGTTGGGACTGATAGTTTTCTGAGACCAGCCACCGCCTATTTCCTATTTCCTATTTCCTATTTCCTATTTCCTATTTCCTATTTCCTATTTCCTATTTCCCATTTCCCATTTCCCATTTCATGTTTCGACTTTTTCCTCTGTCTGTCTAAACATCTCCCCACACCCATGGATTTCCTATTTCCAGATCCTGTGCCAGAGGCGTCAGGGCCGGTTAAGGCTGGCAGTGATGCTCCGCTGGCGGCGCGGATGCGACCTCGCACACTTGATGAAGTCGCCGGGCAGAAACACATCCTCGCGGAGGGACATTTGCTGCGGCGTGCCATTGAAGCCGATCGCTTTTCCTCCCTCATTTTCTACGGTCCTCCCGGGACTGGGAAAACAACCCTCGCTACGGTCATCGCACGCAGCACTGATAGTCGATTCGAAATGCTTAACGGCGTGGAATCCAACGTCGCCGAGATCAGAGACAAGATCGCTCAAGCGCAAAAATGGCGGCAGCTGCGCGACCAGACGACCATCCTTTTCATCGACGAGATCCACCGTTTCAACAAAGCCCAGCAAGATGTGTTACTTCCCCACGTCGAGCGCGGCACCGTGCGCTTCATCGGAGCCACCACCCACAACCCTTATTTCTACGTCAATTCTCCGCTTGTATCACGATCGCAGATTTTCCAACTGGAACCTGTGCCTAACGATGAACTCGTGAAGCTGATGGAACTCGCCCTAACAGACAAGGAAAGAGGCTTGGGGAAACTCCCGGTCACCGCCGATAAAAATGCTCTCGCTCACATCGCGGAGAAATCCGATGGCGATGCTCGGCGCGCCCTAACAGCACTCGAACTCGCTGCCCTAACAACACCCGAAGGCGACGGCGGAAACATCCACATCACTCTCGAAGTCGCCGAGGAATCGATCCAGCAAAAAGCCATCGTTTACGATGCCGATGGCGATGCGCACTACGACACCATCTCAGCCTTCATCAAATCCATCCGAGGCTCTGATCCCGATGCCGCGCTTTATTGGCTGGCTAAAATGCTAACCGCCGGAGAAGACCCACGCTTCATCGCCAGACGCTTGGTCATTTCCGCCAGTGAAGATATCGGCCTCGCCGACTCAAATGCGCTCCGTGTCGCCATGGACGCCCACAAAGCTTTCGAATTCATCGGCATGCCGGAAGGCCGCATCCCCCTCGCCCACGCCACCGTCTATCTCGCCACCGCGCCCAAGTCTAACAGCGCCTACGCCGCACTTGGCGCCGCAATGCACGACGTCAAAGAAGGCCGAACCCTCGCCGTGCCCGAACACCTCCGCACCAAAACCCGCAAAAAGCTGGCTAAGGGATCAGGTGCAAGTGACGAGTCACTTGCATACCACTACTCTCACGACTACGAGGGAAACTACATCCCCCAAGCCTATCTGCCCGAAGGCAAAACCTACTACACCCCCACCGAAAACGGTCTGGAAAAACGCATCAAGGAGCGTCTAGATTACTGGCGGGGGCAGTTTGACAGTAGATAGGGTGCAAAATCCAAAACATGCCTCAGAGGATTACGAATCTTCTATGGTGCTTGCGTTTTTGGCAGTCCAGTATCTTAGCTCCGGGGGATGAACTAGATCCAGCCATTGCGCACAGCGGTGGCGACGGCGGCAGCAACGTTTTGCACTTGGAGCTTGTCGTAAATGCGGCGCATGCGTTTGTCGACTCCGTGGGGAGACAGCTCCAGCTTCTCGGCAATTTCCTTTTTCACATAGCCATCGCTCAGCAGCTGAAGCACATCGAGCTCGCGTGCGGTGAGCAGCTGGTCATCATCTTCGGGGGGCGAGTCTGGCTGGATCCGGCGGATCAACTTCAGGGCGATGTGGGCGACTTTCGGATCGATGCTCGCGCCTCCGTCGTGAACCTCCCTGATACCGTTGAGAATCTCGCTGCGGGTGGCTGTTTTCAACAGGTAGCCGGATGCTCTGCGCGTGATGGACTGCAGGATATGGGATTCTCGGTCCGACTGAGTGAGAATGATGATCCGGCTGCGTGGAGCGAGTTCGAGCAGCGGAGCGATGGCATCGAGGCCGTGGGTGCCTGGCATCTCGAGATCCAGAAGAATGATGTCAGGGTCGGCGGACTCCGCCTCGAGTGCGCGCATCGCTTGATCGCTGGTCGAGGCCTCGGCGATGCAGGTGAATCCGTCGCTCTTATTCAACGAGGAAACGATGGCGTTGCGGTAAACGGAGTTGTCCTCCACGACCATGATTTTGATGGGCTCGGATGTCACAGTGGTTTTTCTAGGTTGATGGTGGTGCCGCCTTCCGGCGGGGCGGTGAAGGTCACGTTGGCGTTGAGCTTTTCAGCTCGCATGGTCAGATGGGATGGGCGCTGACCCGCTTGCAGCCCGCAGCCATTGTCAGTGATGTTCAGGGTCAGTTGCTTCGGGGTGAGCTGCAGCCGGATGCCGACGTCTGTCGCCCCTGCGTGTCTGACGATGTTGTTCAGGGCTTCTTTGAAAAAGAGCAGCAGGTGCCACTTGTCCTTCGGCTCGAGCTTGCCGACGTGTTTGTAGCCATCGACATCGAAGCTGTAGCTGTGCTTTGCCAGCAGCATTTCCGCGGTGATCTGCATTTCTTCGAGAAGTTTGCCGGTGACGTTCCGAGATTCTAGAAAGCGGACTAGAGCACGCGCGTTGCTGGCGCTGGCACGAGAAATGCCGGCGATACTGGCGAGTTGAGGGATGTGGGCTGGGGGCATGTCTGGCTCATGGACAAGATCATCGGAGAGCAGAGCGATGCCGCTGAAGTTGCTGCCGATTTCATCGTGGAGGTCAGCAGCGAGGTCCTCTCGCAGGCTATAAATGTGACGCAGGCGGGTGTGCCGCTGCCAGAAATACACGGCGAGCAGGAGGAGCAGGGCGATGCCGACTGTCCATTTCATCCAACGGGCAATGCGGGAATGTCGCTGGTAGCGAGTTTGCAGTTCGGTCTCAAGTGCAGCGAGCCGGGCTTCGAGTCGGTTGCGCTCAACAAGACCGGCCAGCCACGCACGCATCGGCATGATGAAACCGTTAGCGGACTCGCCGTCGGTCAGCATTTTCATGGGGTAATTCCCGATGTCTAACTGATGCGAGAAGACGGCATCCGCGCCACGGGACACCACTTCGCCTCGTGAGATGACTTCTATTTCCGACATGGCAAAAATGGAGCCTGCTTTGCGCGGATGGGGTGGTAGCCTGCCACTGCTGATGCGCACAAAGCGACCAGCAGCATCCTCTGCAGAGAAGCAGGCCAGCCGGTGGCCGGGAGACAGGTAGTCGTTTGCACCGCTGTCGTAGATGACGGTGGGCGAGGAGAAACCTGCATCTTCAGACACCTCGATTTTGAACCGCTTGGGGAAACCCAGTGCTGACTTGTGGAAAACGGTATGGTTACGATCCGCCTGAAACGGATAGAGGCGCACCTCATCCAGTTTTCTAACACTTCCCAGATCCAAGGTCACAGCTGCCGGGGCTTCGCTCTCCCTCGGAACAAACATGCGGCTGCCGTTGACTTTCGCATCCCCCCCTCTGCCGGGCTCGGAAAATGGCATGTAGCCATCGTTGAGATAATCCTTGTACCAGATGGGGCGGTGTCTCGTCCAGTGCCGGGCTTTGACCGGCTTGCCGAGCGCCAGATTGTTGTCTCCGTCAAATACGAGAAGCTCACTTAGACCGTAGACGTAGTTCGCAAAACCGAACACTTGGTGCAGGTTCAGGGGAATGAAACGGATGCGGCGAGCGGAGGAGCCGGGACAATCGATGATGATGGGGGCCCGGTCCGGATAGGGTGTCAGCGCATCCACGGTGGAGTCGAACAACAGCTCGCCGGTGGCATCCTCAGGGGAGGAGTAAAGGCGGATCTGGAATTTCTCCGGAAAGGCGAAATTGGCAGACGTTTGGCGCTCGTCGATGCGCACCACAGGCACCACAACGATGCTGTCGAACTGTCTATTTTCTAAGAGATCGATTTCCACCCAGGAACTTTCCGGATCATTGGTGGGAAGGCCCGCGCGATGCCCTAGGGTGCCCCCTGACTCACGCACCAGCCGCAGAGGAAGCCGGTCGAGTTTTCCCCGAGTGGCTACGATGGCATCCTCGAGTTCCTCCACGGACAGCTCTGCTGGTGGTGGCGCGGCTGGCAGCGAGGCGGTGACGCAGAACAGCACCAGCAACCATGCTGACTCCAGAAACCGAACGCGCTGCCACTTCATGATGATAGGAAATCACAGCGGCGCCCCACGTGGCAAGTGGACAAAATAAGGAGGGCGCGATCGCGCCCTAGGCAGGTTGGTAAATTTGTAGTATGTTACCCTTCGGTAGCGTTCCCGCAGCTGCCCCCATCCATGCTTCCGAGAAGCATTTCGTAGGTGGATATCAATAAAATTGACGAGAAAAAACATCCCAAAATAGCCATGAAACATATGAAAACACTCTCCTTACTGAGCATCAGCCTTTTTGCGGCCGGATCAGCATCCGCTGCAACTGTTGTTTGGGATTTCAACACCTTTAATGGAGTATCGGCCGTTGGTCCTACGACGGGATCGATCACAGCCGCACCCGACTTCAATGATTTTGGTAGCGGAGTCACCATCACGGGCTTCACCTTGGCCGCTAATGCCGGACAGAATGCCTTTCGCGCAAACGAGGCGCAAACCGGTGTCCGAGAGCCTAACCCTTCGGCGAGCATTACCGTTACAATCGATAATACGGTGTCCGTTGATCTTTCAACCCTCGCCTTTACCTACGGCTTCGACAACAACACTGGTAACAACGCGTTGACACCACAGTATTCCCTCTCGTTCAGCCAAGGATCCGGAACCAACGCTTCAGGGTCACTGCCAACAAGCACCTCGGCCAGCTATATAGAATCGACTGCTGTGACGTCTACGTTAAGTGGCCTTACCGGATTGACGAATACTGCTGTGACCTTCACTTGGACATTTGACAGCGCGGAGGACCGAAACAACGACCTCGACCGTCGTCATTTTATGGATGACATCACCCTGACCGGCACCGTTACGGCAATCCCCGAGCCGTCTTCCTCCGCCTTGCTTGGCCTGGGAATGACCGCTCTGTTGCTGCGTCGCCGCCGATAAGGAAAAATGGAGAGCCCCATCGCTTAGATGGGCTATTCTCTGAAAAATCTTCGGCCTGTCGCTGTGTTCGTGGGGGCAGGTCGTTCCTTTTTGTTAATCCTGAGCGGCGTTACCGCATTTTGATATCACAATCGAGCCTTCAAAAATCCCCCCCCCTATGCCCCCCCTATGACTAGGTAATCTAAAGTCAAAAAGACAATTCACCGCTAATCACAGGCAAGCAGCCGTGAGCGGGAATCAAATCTGGCACCTATAAAGCATCCCGTCATCGGAGTCCATGCAGGCTCGATGACCGCTTTTCCAGATGCCTGATGCCATTCCAGCCGATGCTGTTTCACTTGCAGACTACGAACGTCTCGCGAGTAAACGACTGATCGCCAAGAACCTCGCCTACCTCAATGGTGGTGCGGCGGACATGCGCACGCTCACGGCAAACACCGAGTCATGGAACAAGCAGTCGCTCTGGCCACGGGTGCTGCGCGATTTTGAAAAAGCCAATACCCAGACAACCCTGCTCGGCCGCAAGCTGAACAGCCCGGTTCTCATCGCTCCCACCGCTTATCACAAATTGTTCCACCCCGAAGGTGAACTCGCCACCGCCACGGCCGCCAGTGCGTTGCGCGTGCCCTACATCGTCAGCACCCAGGCGAGCGTGAAACTCGAAGACATCGCTGAAAAGGCAGGGGGCATGCCACTCTGGTTCCAGCTCTACATCCAGCACGACAAGGATTTCACCAAGAACTTGGTCCGCCGGGCTGAGAAGGCAGGTTATGAAGCCATCGTGCTCACCGTGGATGCTCCGGTGCACGGAATCCGCAATGATGAGCAACGCAGCGGCTTCAGTCTTCCAGCCAACGTGGAGCCGGTCAATCTGCGTGGACTAACTCCCCTGCCGAAAACTCAGTCGGCCTTTGACTCAACTTTACTAGCCTCACTGCCGACCTGGAAAGATGTCGAATGGCTGAAAAGCATCACCTCTTTGCCGGTGTTGATCAAAGGCATCCTCCATCCAGCAGATGCCACCATGGCCATCGAATACGGCGCGGACGGCATCATGGTTTCCAACCACGGCGGTCGGACACTCGATCAGCTTCCCTCCACGCGAGAAACCCTGCCGCACATCGTCAAAGCAGTGGCAGGAAAAGTTCCGGTGCTCGTGGACGGTGGCATTCGTCGCGGCACCGATGTTTTACAAGCCATCGCACTAGGCGCCGACGCAGTTCTGTTAGGACGCCCCGTTATCCATGGTCTCACCACCGCTGGAGCCGCCGGCGTGGCCCATGTTTTGAAACTCGTTCAGCACGAGCTTGAGGTCGCCATGCTGCTTACCGGCTGTCGCAACCTGAGCGAAGCCTCATCCACTCTCACCATCTAACCATTAATCTCAACAACCTAACCATTGATGAAAAACAACAAAACTACACCATCAGCTCAGGCTCCCCAGAGCCTGCGCCATGCGTCATTCCTCGGCCACTGCGCCACCGCCACCAGTGTTGCTGGAGCCATGCTCTTCGCCGGCGGAGTCGGTGCTGCCGAGCAGAGCAAAAAAGACAACGAAAATGACGGCCAGCTCGATCCATCCGTAATCAATGCCGACGGCGAAAAGGAAAAGCTGAACCCCACCCAGCTTAATTCTCCACGTTACCCCGCGCCACTGCGCGAGATCCCACGCACCGTGACCATCGTGCCTGAGGAACTGATCAAACAACAAAACGCCACCACCATCGCAGATGCTCTGCGCAACGTGCCAGGCATCTCCCTCCAGGCCGGTGAAGGCGGCACCCCCGCAGGTGATCAACTGACCCTGCGCGGCTTCGACGCCCGCACCGATTTCTTTATCGATGGTATCCGCGACATCGGCGGCTACACCCGTGATCCGTTCAACTACGAGCAGATCGAAGTTTCCAAAGGGCCCAGCTCCACGGACACCGGACGCGGATCGACCGGTGGCTCGATCAACCTGGCTACCAAGACTCCGAAACTGGAACTCGCTCGCGACCTCACCCTGGGAATCGGCACCAACGATTTCTACCGTTTCACTCTCGACTGGAACCAGCCGGTTGACGCCATCGCCAACAGCGCTCTGCGTCTGAACCTGCTAGGCCACTCCGCTGGAAATGCTGGCCGTGACTGGGTCACCAACGAGCGCTGGGGCATTGCGCCTTCATTCGCAATCGGTCTGGGCACTGACACCGTGACCACCTTCAGCTACATGCACATGTCCGCGGACAACGTGCCAGACTACGGGATTCCTTGGGTCAATGACCGGGTGCCATCAGGCGTCGATTTCAACAACTGGTATGGTCTGCTCAGCCGCGACTATTCACACGTCGACACCGATATCTTCACCGCCGAGGTCAAACACAGCGTGAACGAAAATCTCGATCTGCGTGCCGTCGCCCGATACGGCCGCAATCACCGTGACTCGATCATCACTGCGCCCCGACTCGATACCACAACGCCTGATCCCTTCGACATCCGACGCACCGACGAAAAGTTCCGTTTGCAAACTAACACCATCGCGGCGTTTGCATTCGATATGAACTACCGCTTCAACACTGGTAGCCTGGAACACACCTTGATCGCCGGTGCTGACTACACGCACGAGAAAGACGTGAATAAAAACCGGACATCGGACGACTCCGGAGCACCTAACACGGATTTGTTTAACCCGAATCCGCATGGCGTCGACACCTCCGTTTACTCCCGCACCAACACCAGCGTGGCGCGTGCAGACACGATCGGATTTTTCCTCTACGACACCATCAAGCTCAACGACCAGTGGTCGTTCAACGGTGGTCTGCGTTATGACAACTTCGACGCCGAAGTCGACGGCCTCTCCCAACAGGACGAGTTCATCAGCTGGCGCACTAGCGTCTCATACAAACCTTGTGAAAACGGCACCATCTATCTCGCCTACGGCACCTCGGTCAACCCGTCCGCTGCAGATCTGTCATATGGTCGCGGCAGCGTAAACTTCGGACTCGATCCAGAGGAAACCGAGACCTGGGAACTGGGCACCAAGTGGGGATGGATGGACGATCGCATCGGTCTGACCGCCGCCATTTTCAGAACGAACAAAACCAACGCCCGCACCACAGATCCAGGCAGTGGTGACACTGTGCTTGAAGGAAATATTCAAGTGCAGGGTGCTGAACTCGGCCTGACCGGCAAGCTCACTGACAAGTGGAGTATCTACGCTGGTTACACTTACTTGGACGGCGAGATAAAAAGCGATCCAAACCCAGCCAACGAAGGCGGCACCATCGGCAACAGCCCTGAGCATTCCTTCTCCATCTGGAGCACCTATGCCATCACCGATGATCTGTCCTTCGGAGGCGGCGTGCGCTATGTGGGGGATCGCGATAACGGTCGTGGCCGTATCGCGCCGTCCTATACCACCTATGATGCATTTGCTTCCTACAAGTTGAATGAGGATGTGACCCTGCAGCTCAACGTCATCAACCTGACTGACGAGGACTACGTCGATCAAGTCGGCGGTGGTCACTTCATCCCGGGAGTCGGTCGCACCGCCACTCTGTCCGTGAAATACGAATTCTGATTGCGTGTAACATAACCAAACCTCACGTGCGCTTTCTGAGTGCGCGTGGGGTTTTTACTCTTTACTAACCCCTGCCCCCTATCATCCCTTCCCTTTCCTGAAACCATGATCCTCCGAATCCCAGACGTCTTATCTCCTGAATCCGTAAAAACGGCCCGTGAACTTCTGGACTCGGCTAATTGGATCGATGGCGCGGCAACGGCTGGCGGCCAAGCGGCCAAGGCCAAGCACAACCTCCAGCTCGCCCAGGATGATCCCACAGCACTGAAGCTCGGTGAGGAAATCCGCCAAGCTCTTGCTACTAATCCCCTTTTCATGTCGGCAGCACTTCCGCTGACACTGCTGCCACCTATGTTTAACAAATACACCGGTGGTGGATCCTTCGGCACTCATGTCGATAACGCCATCCGCCACATCCCCGGCACCGGCCAGCGCATCCGCACCGATCTCAGTGCCACTCTTTTTCTTTCCGAGCCGGACGAATACGAAGGAGGCGTGCTCAACATCGAGGACACCTACGGAGCGCAAGAAGTGAAGCTCCCCGCCGGTCACATGATCCTCTATCCATCAACCAGCCTGCACCACGTCACGCCCGTCACCAGTGGTGCGCGTGTCAGTTCCTTTTTCTGGATCCAAAGCATGGTGCGCGATGACACGCAACGCAGTCTGCTTTTTGACCTCGATTGCTCTATTCAAAACCTCGGCGTAGCGGCACCGGACAATGAAGCGGTCGGCCAAAGCTCGGTGCAACTCACCGGCATCTATCACAATCTCATCCGCCAGTGGGCGGAGGTCTAACAACACGATGACCGAAAATTCACCAGACAACGTCAAAAAGCCGAAGAAGCGGCGGAAAGCGTTTTGGACCAAGCAGTTCTACCTCTGGCACTGGGTCAGCAGCGCGATCTGTCTGGCTGCGATGTTGTTGTTCGCCTTCACCGGCATCACCCTGAACCACTCGGCTGACATTTCCACCGAACCGGAAATCAGCGAGACCAAGGCCAAGGTTCCTGAGAACCTAACAGGCCTACTCCTCTACCAAGATGACGGAGACAAAAAAGAACCTCTCCCAGCCGAACTCGCCAGCTACTTCACCAAAGAGCTTGGCACACCGATCAAGGGGAAACCTGCGGAGTGGTCTGAGTTTGAAATCTATCTCAGCCTGCCGCGCCCCGGAGGTGACGCCTGGTTGCTCATCGACCGCGAGACCCATGAGTTCACTTACGAACACACGGACCGAGGTGTCATTTCCTATCTTAACGACCTGCACAAAGGACGGCACACCGGCACGGCTTGGTCGTGGTTCCTCGATGTCTTCTCAGTAGCCTGCATCGTCTTCTGCCTGACCGGTCTGGTGTTGCTCTGGGTGCATTCCAAACGACGCCCAAGCACCTGGCCCATCATCGCCGCCGGCATTCTCCTTCCGGTGGTCATCATCATCTTCTTCGTTCACTAACAGACCATATCATCATGAAAAAATACGGACTCCTCCTGCTCTCCGGCATGACCGCCACACAGGCCTCTGATTTCCAGTTGGAAATTGAAATCCCCCGGCTGAAAGTTTCAGAGTACCACCGCCCCTATGTTGCGGCGTGGATTGAAAAACCCGACCGCTCCCACGCCGCCAATCTCGCCGTCTGGTACGATACCGAGATGAAAAACGACGAGGGCACCAAATGGCTCAAAGACCTCCGCCAGTGGTGGCGCCGCTCCGGACGCGATCTCGATATGCCGGTCGATGGCATCAGCGGCCCTACCAAACCTGCCGGAAAACACAAAGTCTCCATCACCAAGGCGCTGGCCAGTCTGCCACCACTCGCCGAGGGAGAATACAAACTCGTCGTCGAAGCCTCGCGCGAAGTCGGCGGACGCGAAGTCGTCAGCATCCCCTTCATCTGGGACGGCAAGACCCTGAAAACACAAACATCCAAAGGCAGCTCAGAACTCGGGGCCGTTGTGCTTTCGCAAGTTGAAACACCAGCCACCACCAAGAACACCAATTCCTCAAACTAAACCTATGAAAAACATCATCAAAAACACTACACTCGCAGCCGTGGTCATGGGCGCTGTGATCCAGCCCGCCATCGCACACCGCGCATGGTTCCTACCATCGACAACCGTGCTGTCAGGAGAAGCACCGTGGGTCACCATCGACGCCGCAGTATCTAACAACCTCTTTTTCCCCAACCATCGCGCCATCAGCCCGGACTCAATCAAGGTCACCGACCCTGATGGAAAGCCACTCGAAATCCAGGGTGCCAGTGAAGGCAAAATCCGCACCACCTTCGACCTGCAACTGCCCCAGACCGGCACCTACGTCATCAGCTCCGGACGCAGTTCTTTTGGCGCAGCATGGAAAGAAGGCGAAGAACGCAAGCGCTGGCGTGGCACCTTGGAACAATTCAAGAAAGAAGGCCTCGCCAAAAAGCCAGGCATCCAGCTCTCTGACTCCACCTCACGCATTGTCACCTACGTCACTGCTGGCAAACCTAACAAAACCGCACTCGCCACCACCGGCAAAGGTCTAGAGATCGATTTCACTCACATCCACCCGAACGATCTTTTCTCCGGCGAAGCCGCCACGTTCACCTTACTCATCGATGGCAAACCTGCCGCTGACACCGAGGTCACCATCGTCAAGGGCAACGACCGCTTCCGCAACGATGCTGGCGAAGAAAAAATCAAAACCAATGCCAAAGGTGAATTCACCTACACCTGGCCCACCGCTGGCCGCTACTGGCTGACTGCCCAAGTCAGCAGCGAGCAGGACAAAGTCGAAGGCGTGCCATTCTCCAAACGCGCCTCCTTCAGCGCCACTTTTGAAGTGCTTCCCGAGTGAATGCCTCAAACGACAGAAGCCGCCGGGTCATCATCCCGGCGGACATCCATCCTTCAGCACTCCGTGGAGCCGGTTCCGGCCTCACGGTTTGTTTGTTAGAGGGAGAAACCATGGGCACCTATTGGCGCTGTCATTTCCAACAACCCACCGATATTCCAGAGCGGCGTGTGCGCGAATGCATCGAACGCAGCTTCGGTTTAGTTGTTCAGCAAATGAGCCACTGGGATGAACACTCAGAGCTTTCCAGATTCAATGCCTCCCCTGAAAACCAAGCGATGCGGCTTTCGCCGGAGTTCTTCACCGTGCTTGAAAAGTCCCTGACCATAGCCGAACTAACAGACGGCGCATATGATCCCACAGTGGGAAAACTCGTCAGCCTGAACGGTTTCGGCCCAACACCATCCGCCACCCAAACCCAGAGTGATTTCTCCAATGCTCACCGAGGCTGGAAGCAAATTTCACTCAACCCAACTGACCAGACAGCACGGCACGACGGCCACTGTCATCTCGACCTCTCATCCATCGCCAAGGGTTACGCCATCGATCTTGCCTCATCTCGCCTCCTCCGTCTCGGTATCGAGAATCATTTGTTAGAAATAGGCGGCGAATTCATCGGTCATGGCTGTAAACCTGATGGGCAACCTTGGTGGACCGTCCTCGATCCCTTGGGCGGACAGTCCAATCAGCAGACAGAGGAAATTGTCATCGCCATGTGCGGCATCGCCCTTGCCACCTCGGGCATCGCTGAGAACCAGATCGAATCCGAAGGCAGAATCACTCACCATCTCATCGATCCCTCCACGGGCCACTGCACATCCGGAAACCTACTCGCGGTTTCCGTCATCGCATCGACCTGTATGGAAGCGGACGCCTGGGCCACCGCCCTCTTCATCCTCGGCAGGGAAAAAGCAAAGCATCTCGCCGAGCAGCAAAAAATCGCCGCCTCTTTTACCTTCATCGAAGACGAAATCCTCACAGAAAGCCATACCCTCGCTTTTTCTGAGATGTTGGACGATGATTTTTAAGTACACCCTTCACAAGAGGCATGAGCAGAGGTAATGATTATCATTATGCGCACGTTCATACTTTCCCTGCTTCCTACAGTCCTACTATTCAGCTCCTGCGCCGAGTATGGCAAGGTGTCTTATGAGGAATCACCGAAAATCATCAACGTTTCCCATTATGATCCGAAAGAAAAACAACGGTCTGGCAGATCCTACTCTCCCTCTGATCAATCGGCACTGAAGGCAAATGGAGCTCACGGGTTGATCGCCCGCTGCGCCAAAGGTCCGGAACTCGACAGCAAGTGTTCAGATTTCCTCGCTGGAGCCGACCGCCAAGGACTTCTGTTAGGGTCTTACTACTATTTGTTACCTGGCACATCACCATCGTATCACGCCGAACGTTTTATCAACAGGCTGCGTGAAATTAAGGCGAGTCGCGGTATCCGTGCCGACCGCATTCTGCTCGTTGCCGACATCGATACCAACTGCCGGGCGGATGAGATTGTCGCCTTTGTCAGTCGAGTCCAGCAGCTTACCGGCAAATATCCAGTGGTCTATCTGGAAAACGGTTCCGCCATCCGTCGCACGCTGCAAAATGCTACCGGTGCCCAGAAATCGATATTACGCAAATGCCCCTACTGGCTTGCCCTCTACTCGAACACCAACGCAGGTCTCGAAACACCACAAAAACTCGCTGATGCCTCCGGTGTCTGGAATACTTGGTGTATGTGGCAATACGGTGGCGTCTGGTGGAAAAACGGCCGCTCCCAGCCATACAATTACCGTGGAGGATCGTGGAAGACGCCCAAATATTTCGGTAATCTCGACCGCCCAACAGAACGCAACGGTTTCAATGGCAGCCTGGAGGAATTACGCCAATTCTGGTTCAAGCAGTCGTGGGTCTGGTAATTCCACGATAACATGCCCTACCGCAACCGTCCCAACCGACCGAAAGAGACGGGTATGATTTTCTCCGATGTTTCCCCGCCATGATGGGAATGTAAATGTCAGCATAACATATATTCTTGGGCATTAGTCATCAACGGAGAGCAATGCTGTGGTAGGGGTGATGAGAGTTGAATTCGACAAAAGTGAGAAGCCATATATTGTAGAGACATATTTAATTATCTAACAAACAAATAATATATCATCAGATGAGAATAATCCGATTTCTAGTAAGTGCTTGGTTGTGTATGTCGCTCCAGAGTTTATCAGCTCAGGAGAAAACAGGGGATGGATCAGTTTATAAAAACCTTATTATGAGTTATCAAAAAAAAGTTGATATTGCCTGTGAGAAAGTTCCTTATTGGAACAGCCAAAAGATAAAAAAAGAGGCATCAAAAGCAGCTAAAGAAATTTTTGGGAAAAATAAGTCGGTGCTAAGAAATGAGGCAATAAAAACGATCCTTTCTATGAAAGAAATTGATCGCAGGACTTTAGAAAATTATGCTCATGTCACTACAGTAGCTGAGGGCAAATTAGCCGATTTTAACGATTGGTTGAAAGCGCATGATGAAGGCTTACGTCTACTGACTTATCACGATCCTAGCGTTGTAGCTGCAACGGTTAGCTCTATTGCTATTGGGGAAATTGTGCGTCTTCGTGAGCAACCTGATGAGCTATTCGCTCAATTATCGTCGCTTCGCGTATTGATTCAGCCAAGCTTTGCGAAATTTAGTGAAGACACTGAAAAATATAGAGTTTTTGTAATGGGGGTTGGGTATGTGAGCGAGATTGTTTTAGAGTGGCAGGATAAAGGATACTTCTCTGTAAAGAGAGCTAAAATATATTACAATGACTGAGAATAAATGTAAAACTGTAGCTCTCCCCGAATTTAAGACCACGTTATCGGGGTGCTGGTTGTTGTTTAGTTCAGAGAGAGGGCAGTCCGGAATGGCGTAAGCTTTACCCTACAACAGCATCCGCATGCTGATGTATGAGGCGGCAGAGGAATGCGGTGTTAGTGCAAACCGTCTGAGCTTCAAGGGAAGTCTCCAGGCACTGTTGTCGCGTCCCCCTGAAGAACAGGCCAACTGACTCCCGAATCCATCCATTTTATCCGTGACGTGAAGCATCCGACAGCGCATCCTCAGCGAGTTGTGATCCCCCTAGCCCACTCCCGCACCTCAACCTCGGCATCAGCCCGCCCCGGCAATCACACGCCCCGGAACGGACTGCACTACTACGGATACAGATACTATGATCCGCTGACAGGCAGATGGCCATCCAGAGACCCTATCGAGGAATCAGGAGGAAATAATCTGTATAGTTTTTCTGTGAATGACGCCCTTAATAGCTATGATATACTGGGTTTATATACACCTGTTAAATCTGGGTTCAAAACTCTAGAAGAAGCCACACATGAAGCTGGGAAATATGCAAACGAGTTATCTGAATTAGATCTAAAGTTTAGGCAGAAAGCTGGCGAAAAACTACTTCCTTTTGAGGTATGTGGATATATCTGTTGCAGAAAGAGCGATAATAAGTTTTATTATACGAGAGCGGGTTCTACCAGAGAGCATAGAAACTGTAATCCTCTTACGGCTACTTACAAACGAGTAAATGCGCTGGGCAATCCGGGTACGCCAGGAAGACCTAGGTGCAATCTAGATGATATAGCCGTGGGTATTTATCATAGCCATCCATCGATTAATAGTAACTTATCTAACGACGATCTTGAATATGTTACGCCTCATAATGATATTTTAAAGCCAAAAAAAATTAGTTCGAACATGTTCATTGGGGAGACCCATAAAGATGAAAACGGTAATTATGAGACTCATATTTACGATCCGAAGGCTAAAAAAAATGAGCAAGCTATAATTATAAAAAATGGGAAAATCAAACGGATGCCTCTAGCTGACTATATCAAAAACCATCAGCGATTAAAGTGATAACGAATAACATAATGAACTGGAAATACGTATTGTATATTGTAATTATCTTCAAATTAATGACTGGATTCTCATATTGTCAGTCTCAAAAAGAGAATGTGTCTGGTGTCACTGGATATGTTCTTGGTGATTCATTCAAGGAAGAATATCCTTTTTTAGAGAGATATGAAGATCTTTTATCCTACAAAATAATTCATTGGAGCGGTTTTATAAACTTGAGTGATTCTGTCGTTAAAGAGGGGCAAATCGATGGTTTCCTTAAAGTTCAAAAACCAGATGCTAAAAGCGAAGCTGGTAATCCAATATACAGATTATATTTATATAAGTCCGTCGAAGACATGAAATATAAACGACTGGGTAGCTGCATAGTTTTAAGCTATTCTTCTAAAGAACTTATGAAAAATAATCTGAGTATAACTGATCCGAATTCCGCGGATGGCAAATATTGTGTTGTAACAGGTTTTTTTCAAAAGGAGAATGGAACCGCCTCGAGGCTTGGGAAAGCAATTCGTGTTACTGGTTTGTATTTTCGGAAGGAAAAAAAGTGAGAGGGAAGTCCGTGAATAGGTAATGATCACCGCTGTACCACTTGATGTTTGTTGCTCGGATGTTGCAGGTAAACCTCCTATGAAGCGCCTCTAGTGATAGATGCCGCAGGTGATACGCTCACGACGTTTATGACTACGGAAGAACAACAACATGTGTCAGCTTTTTTGCTTTTTCTGACGTTCTCCTATCCGCCCTCTTTCCGTCGCTGGATACCGATTTTCTTAATTGATTCAATTGTAAGTATTTTGCCTTGAAAATTAATTGGTTTTCCAGATTTTGTGCGTTGCATATATCGCCCCTTTCCGTGCGGTGCCGGGTCTTCATCTAACAAAACGAAAACAAGTGAACCAGTTGGTAGTGAATTGGGAATATTGAGCCGCTGCTTGATATTAATGTTGATTCTCCCCCAATACAACTCTCTCACTTCAATCACTTTCTTGTTACTCCCTGGGAGTCTAATAATTTCCCCCAAAAAACAACATTCGTAAGCATTAAGCTCCCTTTCCCATTCGGGTGTTGCTTGTGTTGTTTCGTAAGTCGTTACGAACACCATCAGTAAAATAGTTACTATTTTGAACATCACTCTTTAGTTAATATTTCGAAGAGGGACCGCGCCATTTTTTGGAACAAGGGATGCCGGGCCACGATGAAATTGCTGGCCTGGGAGATCAGGCGTGTAACAGTGTATGAATTCGGGAACCTTGTTTAAGGCATTCTGTTCCGCATTATCTTTAGCATCTACATCGGTTGCACCTCGGCCTATCTCGATTGAAATATGGTCATACACATTTCCATTTTCACGGAAGATTTTTAATGCTTCATCGCATAAAGGGTCGAATATCCCCTCTAATTCTTTAGCCTCACACTCACAAATACATTGTTGATCAACATCAAAAATAGTTTCGACTAGAGCAGTCGCTTCCCATTCTAAGCTATCGTTAGGAGCCGGCTGAGGTTTTGGCCTCCAAGGGAATACAGGATTTGGGAACTGTGGTTTACCACCACCCCCAAAACCTCCTCCTTGTTGAAGAAAATCATCATCATCTGCACCTGGATCTACCTGAGGACCAATGCCGGGATCAGGTAAATCCCTCCCTGGGATTTCAAACTTAGGTTCGCGTCCTAATACATCCCATCCATTGATAGGTCTGTTATTTACGAAGCTATACAAGTTAATGCCACCCTGTTCTCCGATGGGATCACGGTTGATCCAGCTGCCTGTAACCGGATCGTAGTATCTGTATCCGTAGAAGTTGAGACCATTCCGAGGAGCGTCTCCTTGGACACCGGGCTTTGCCATGGCTGTGGCACAGGAATGTATTCTGGTGGCATTCAAGGATTCCGTATAATGGGCACTACCCGACTCCATGTCACGGCTTAAAATGGACAGGTGACGAATTGGCACGCCGGCGCTGCTCATCATATGTTTCCACTTGAGAACAAGGAAAGCGGTCGTACTTTGAATCGTAACAAAGGGGGCGAACATGGACAAGGATTCGAAAGGATGG
Organism: Oceaniferula spumae; assembly: GCF_042849255.1. GTDB lineage: Bacteria > Verrucomicrobiota > Verrucomicrobiia > Verrucomicrobiales > Akkermansiaceae > Oceaniferula > Oceaniferula spumae. The sequence goes on along the minus strand of NZ_AP026866.1, from coordinate 3,809,579 downwards.
GAAAGAGGCAAGGAAATGAGGCAGTGGCGACATCATAAGGGAGGGCTCAAGTAAATGCCGCATGCCCATCTCGAGACGGCCCTCGGCGATGCCTTGGAGGATTGGATCTGTTCTCAGCGCAGGATCGGACTTAGACAATCAAGCATTGCTGGTCGCCGCACCCATATCCGCCTATTCATCAAGTGGAGCTGGGATAGACACATAACCAAGCCCGAGTGGATTTCTCGTGGCTTGATGGAAGAATGGCTCGCATGGTTGGACGAACACTGCACGCAGGGTGGCACCCCTTACGCCGAGACCAGCAAGGAAAGCATGATTCGATCCGTGAACGCGTTTTTCGGTTATCTCCTCCTGCACCACCGCATCGATTCAAATCCTTTGGCGGGAACGCGACTCCGGCGCTGCAATGCGCGGTCCATTCCCCTGGTTTTGGATGAGACTCAGATTCTCCACCTGCTGGAAATGCCCGCTACCGATGACGTGCTGGGATTGAGAGATAGAGCTATGATGGAGGTAACCTACTGCACCGGCATGCGCAGGGGCGAAACTGTGGGGTTGCGGATCACCGACCTCATCCGGGGAGGCTCCTCGATTGTGGTTCACAACGGAAAGGGTGGAAAGGAACGGGTTGTGCCACTGGGAGGTCCGGCGCAATACTGGCTGAAACGTTATCTTGCCGAGGCTCGCCCCTTGCTCCTGCTGCCGGATGAACCCAGTGACGTGCTCTTCCTTACCTCATATGGCGACGGTTTCTCAGCCGGAGCGTGGGGACATGCGGTGCGTCAATATCTTACTAAATCGGGTGTGACGGTGAAGGGAGGGCCGCACCTACTCCGCCATGCTTGTGCGACGCATATGCTGGATCATGGCGCGGACTTGCGGACGATCCAGACACTACTCGGGCACTCGCGTGTGGATACCACGGAAATCTACACCCACGTATCCACCGGGCGGCTATCCAGCGTTCACCATAGCACCCATCCCCGTGGATGATTAGCTGATGCCGAGAGGATCCCCTCCTCGTTCCACGACCAATCACCAATGACAGCGGTGACCCGAATCTCCGCCCAAGGGGGCAGCTTCAAGGACACACGGGGATCGACAGCCTCAGCATTTGCACTGTCCCCCCAAGGGGCTGCGACTACCCATCCACGCGAAAATACACTCGCACAAAAGTGACTATAGGTTATTGTGAGTCCATGAACGAGAGAATCACATTCAATCCTAAGCAGTGCGGTGGCCGTCCCTGTATTCGGGGTATGCGTATTCGCGTCAAGGATGTACTCGACCTACTTGCTGCAGGTGTTCAGGAAAAGGAGATCCTCGAAGACTACCCCTACCTTGAAGCTGGTGACATCGCCGCCTGTCTTGAATACGCGGCGGCAGAGGTCAATCATCCCGTGCTCCTTGCCCGGTAGGCCATGAAGTTTCTCGTTGATGCCCAGTTGCCGCCCGCCTTGGCCAGGATGCTGGAATCCAACGGTCACACAGCGCAGCACGTCAAGGATATCGATATGCTTGTTGCGGATGACTCGGTGATTTGGGACTACGCGTTGGAGAGAAATATGGCAATCGTTACCAAGGACGAGGATTTTGCTCATCGTCTCAGCCAAAGCAGCAAGGCTCCAGTGATTGTATGGCTGCGTATCGGCAACACAACTCGCCGTGCGCTGTTGTTGTGGTTCGAGCCTCTGTTGCCGCAGGTGGTTGCTCTCATTGAACAAGGTGAAAGTCTTGTGGAGGTACGCTAAACAGCTACATTTTCCTCTTTCGCCGCCATTAATTAGTTGCTAGAAATCGAACTTGGCAATGGGATTTTCAACTACTTATTCGAGCAATAGATGTGCACCCGGCAAATGTGTATCCGAGAAAGTATGTCTTGAAGACCAGCCTGCACCTATGCAAACGGTGTCCAGATTCAACTTCTACGGATACAGATACTACGATCCGGTGACAGGCAGATGGCCGTCTAGAGATCCCATGGGACTGAATTGGGAAAGCGAAGAATATAATGATTATGCTTATGTCAAAAATTCTCCCTCAATTCAGATGGATAATTTGGGTTTGAAAATTGTTCCCAGGGGGCTTCCGTTCCAGAAACGGATAATAAATGAGCATCTTGAAAAATTAAGAAAAAGCAAAGATCCAAAGACACAAGAAGTGTTAAAATGCCTAGATGATTCTGACGAGATACACGAAGTCAGCCTAGGTGGAAAATCAGCTGGTAATTCTTCAAATGATGAAAAAAATGAAAGTAATGGCAAGGGGACTGGCACTAAAACCACGTATCCAGCAACTGGGGAGTATGGTTTTACCCCAGATTCTACGCTCAGGCATGAATTAGAACACGCTTATGAAAAAAACAATGGCACAATAGAACCTAAGGTTCCTGACCCTAACAACAAAGGGGGATTTGTGCGTCCTGATAAAGATAAAAATGGAATTCCTGACGCTGAGGACAGGGCTGTTGATGCTACAAACAAATACAGAGAAGCAGAAAAGCAAAATAAGAGAGATGGATATGACGATCATAACCCTGATCCTGGCACCAAGACCAATGATGACCATAGTAAGAAGTGCAAGTGCCGGAAATAGATCTTGATAAGATGAGAGCTTTTATAATCACAGCTATTTTATTATTGTCTGTCGCGGCTATAGAAGCGGAAGACATAAGGGTAAATAATAATAAGTTTGTCTTCCCTTTCTCTGAAAAAAGCAAGGAGGCTCTACTTGAGATTAACCGCCAGAATCACGGCAACATGATTCCATACTTCACTGCTCTTGGAGTTAAATTTAATGGCAGCGCATCCATCAAGATAAACGAAATACATAATTTATTAATTGTCATTTGTGATCATGAAAGCGGAATAAGGGTGATGCAAATAATGTCGCTGATTGCAGAACAGTCCTTCAATATGACCGTCTATGGATTTGAAGATCCATTAAATTCACCAGAGGTTGATCTCTCTGGTATTAAAAATCCAGTTGTTAAAAAACCTAGAAAAAAAACTAATCGGCAATAGCTGATAACGTCCCAAAAGTTTCGCAAATTCTGGAGAGGAGGCTCAGAAAATGGTTCTCCCTGAGAGGGGTCAGTCCGTGGATTGTGGATCTGAATAATTGTTAGATGGGTCTGTTATGCAATGCAACCTTCCCACGCTGGCGCAGCAAAAACCCCAGCCGGGAGCAAGGGAGAAAACCGCTGCGGCACGCTCCATGCTTGGGGCATGGATCGCGCCACTTCAATCAGGCTCAGAGAGCAGGAGCCAGAGTTGCTTTTGGTGCGATCCTCACGTGGAGCTTTTACCGACTTTTTTTGCATACGCAACCGGCGGCAGGTTTCCTCGCTTTCATAGTCTCCACGGGCACGCCGACGCTTCTGAATCCATGAGGCGAAAGTCTGCACCTTGATTCAGTGTTGGATGGCAAAGGCTTGACCAGTCATTCCGCTCGACTCAAGCGCATCGAGTATTTTTTCACGCTCTTCACGCTTGATAGTCACTCGCCCGAGGACATCGACTTTGAGCATCCCGCCTGCATGTTGTTCTTCTTTCGTAGTCATAAACGCCGTAAGCGTATCACCTACGACACTTATGACTAGAGGTGCTTCGTAGGGCGCTTACCTAAAAAACACCTAAAATATCACTTGATTTCAACGCCGTATCTGCCCCCCCACTTAAGGTTCTCTAAAATCACGCCATGTTTTTTGGGGGTCTTTGCTAATCAAAATAGAATAGCCAGAAGGTTTAGATTTTGTCGCTGATCTATTCACTATGAGGTGAAGAGGTTTATAAAGTTCTAAGTCACCTTCACCTTTAAAGCGGATTTTTGCTGAAGGGTTCTGCACAGCATCTTGCTTGTCTAACCCCACCCTAATTTCCTTATGGTTTGGTATTTTCACCTTCACCGGACCCCTTGAATTCGTGACAGCTACTGTTCCACTATTATTCATTACCCCTAGTGAATTATTCCAATCAAATGTCTGGAAAACGACTTCGGTCTTGATTGGCTGTTTAGCTTGATCATATACCGTTACATAACGCTTTAGATGAGTTTGACAACTCGTATTCATTAGGCTTATCAATAAGCCTAACAGGATATAATAGGTAGCTCTCATTAGCGTAAGTTACTTGTATTCATATTTACTCCTGCATTTCTCGCGGCATTGATCATATCAGCGTGAGGCTGAGGAACATTACCTGCCCTACCCTCCGGACCTCTTGGTGTTAGATGATTACCCTGTGTTCCTATGTCGCCGTGTGAAGTCGTAGCATCCCCATTTTGAGTAGGATTAGGATGCACATAGCCTACTTCATTATCATGCCCTGTCCTTTGAATAGGAAAAGCCGTTTCAGACGGAGAACCCGTTCTCATGGCATGATTGAAATTCTCTACTACATTATCAGTTAGGTTATCATTATATAGACCAACAATAGCAGTCCTATCTACTGCATCATAGAGTCCCAAGAAATTGACTGGTATTGGCTTATATAGAGTTTTTTTGCCATCTTCCTTGCAACAACAGCCTTTTTCAGCCAAACGTCTTGCTACTTCTTGCACAGCAACAGCTCCTCGGCTCCAACCAACAAGATTGATTTTGATAGTCTTGTCCTCACACCAATGCTTACAAATTAATTTATGCACACCCGAAATTCGTGATCTCATGCTGGGCCCGAACAAACCTGTTATGTCACTTAATCTAAGTTGAGAACTATCATTGGAAGCCGGTCCAGCTTGATAATATGCTGGTTCGCCAGCAGCGGCTGCTCTTTCAAGAAAATCAAGAACATTGGATCTTTGGTGAGAATGCCTCAATGCATTCATATTTGTGCCATCAATTCCATAAACATTACGCCCAAGTCGATCAATCCAGTTAATTGGATTGTTATTAACCATCGCATACAGGTTTAGGCCGCCACGTTCTTCAATGGGATCACGGTTGATCCACCTGCCTGTCACCGGATCATAGTATCTGTATCCGTAGTAGTTGAGACCGGTTTTAGCATTGAGGTATTCGCTGACGTTGCCGTCGAACGCCTGGTAGAAGTGGGTCTTCACCACGCCGAAGTGCCCGGTGACGGAAAGGAGTCCGCCGACGCCTCCCGCTCCCTGCATGCTGCCGCTGAGATCCATACCCCATGTGTAACTCTTGCTGAACGTAGTGCCAGTATATTCTGCAACGGGGTTCCAGCCATCGTAGCTCCAGTGGACGGTGGTCAGTTGGCTATTGACGGTGGATTGTTTCGCAATCCTGCGGTTCTAGTGATCATAACGGTAATTGGTGGTTGCTGTGTGGAGGGTGACAGAGCCCAGGCGGCTGTCACTTGTGCGGTAGCGTAGAAGGTCTGAGCTTCCACCTGTGGTGATCCGTTGTTCATGACCGAGACGGCCATGCCACTAGGACGGTGGAGACTATACTGGCTACGCTCGAGGGTGTGGTCATTCCACTATTGAACACCCCCAGTTTTTTTCCTCCACAGCATGCGGCATCTACCCTAACTTTCGCGGCATGTTAAAGCGTATTCTGACTCTGACAGCCTTCCTGAATCTGGTATTGATTCCGTTCGTCTCGGCTGAAAAACCTAACCTGCTGATCATTCTGGCAGATGACATGGGTTATGGTGATCTGTCCTGTTATGGCTCGAAGCAGATTCCTACTCCTAATCTGGATGCCCTGGCGGAAAATGGGGTACGTTGCACGGATGGTTACGTTTCTGCATCAGTCTGTGCTCCATCGCGTGCCGGACTGCTTACCGGGCGTTATCAGAACCGGTTTGGATTTGAACACAACTTGTCGCCGCACGATCATGTTAAACCTGAACGTCTCGGTATCGATATCCGCCAGCCTCTGATCTCTAACAAACTGAAAGAACTCGGCTACCAAACCGGCATCATCGGCAAGTGGCATCTGGGTGACAACATTCCGGAAATGCACCCGAACCAACGCGGCTTCGATTATTTCTTTGGTATGTTAGGCGGTGGTCACGACTACTGGCCGACACCTCAGAAAAACAAGCTTCTGCTCAATGGAGAAAAGATCACTAAAATCCGCACCCCTTACCTAACAGATTGGTTTACACTCGAAGCGAACGATTTTATCGATCGTAACAGCAAGGCGGATAAACCTTGGTTTCTCTATCTCTCCTACAACACACCGCACGCGCCAATGCAGGCGAAAGAAGAGGACCTCGCCAAGTTCTCGCACATTAACGACAAGACCCGCCGGATTTACTGTGCCATGCAGCATAACATGGACAACAACATTGGCACCATCGTTGCCAAGCTCAAGGAGCTGGGACAGTTAGAAAATACTTTGATTGTTTTCCTCTCGGATAATGGAGGCTCGGTGGAGGTCTCTCATGCCATCAATGCCCCCTGCCGTGGCGGTAAGGGATCAAACCTTGAAGGAGGTTTGAGAGTTCCAATGATTTGGCACTGGCCCAGCAAACTGCCGAAGGAAACCACCTACAGCCAGCCGGTCATCTCGCTCGACATTTTACCCACATTCATCGCCGCCAGCGGTGCTGAGGCACCCAAGACACAGGCGTTCGGACAATCGATCAAAAATAAAAAAGAAGCCGCCATGGCCACCGACGGTGTGAACCTGCTGCCCTATCTTCAAGGAGAAAACAAAGCCGCTCCGCATGAAAGTTTGTTCTGGAGAATGACGCTGCGTGCCAAATCTGTGCGCTCAGGCGATTGGAAGCTGCTCGTTCGTGCCCACGGTGACCCGGAACTTTACAACCTCAAAGAGGACCCTTCAGAGCTAAACAATCTCCACGGTAAAAATCCTGAAATGGCAGCCAAGCTCCGAGAGCAGCTCATCAAATGGGAAGGATCACTGGAATCCAATCCACTCTGGATCTCTAACAACACATGGTTCAAATACAATGAAAAGCTCTACACTCGCAAGTTCATGCTCACACAACCTGAGAAAGATGATCCACGCGATTTCTGGGGCTTCAATGCATTAGAGGAAAACATCAAGTAGGCAGCACTACATGCCCTTTTGGGCGTTCCAATAGGCACGCTCCCAGTGCATGCCTTGGGGGGGGATCCGATCCGCAGGGTTACTCCCGTCGGAAAGTTCCAAATAGACGGCTAAGTGTGTTTTCCCTGGTCTGGCCCCCTTGGTATATCGACCTTCTCCCCAGTGCTGGCCATTGGCTAACAGCTCAACACTGGCTAGCTTCCCGTCGGAATTGAAACTGATGCGACCATGCAACGCGCCAGCATAGCCCCGTTTCTGGTCCTCTGTCCTCATGCCAAAGGCTCCGTGCACTTTCCCTTTGGCATCGATACTAATCTGATTCGTTTTCACCTCAGAAAATTTCCACAGAGGCGGTTCCCCACGAGTGCTATCGACCAAGTGGTAGCGTAAAATCCGATGAGTGAACCATGCGGGCAATTCTCCACCACCGGCTTTGACTAATCGGTGCAACTCCGCCTCTTCGGAAGCACGCAACCACAAATGGTCGACTGCGGCCAAGCGTCCTACTTTCTCTCCAGTCATTGCCATGGCTTTGCCATTGCGTTTCTCCAAAGCGCGGATGTAGACGTTGATGATACGCCCTCCTTCGGGAAGATTGCGGGTGAACTTGGCGTCTACTTTTCCACGGTCAGGAACTTCGGCCTTTTTCTCGGCATCGGGTAATGCCTCCCATTTCTTGAGAGCGTCATGAATCATTGCGAGTCGACGCTCGGCGCCTCGGTTATTGTTGTAGCCTAACAATTTTCCTCCTGATGTGAATACGTAGTGCCCCTGTCGGGTGGATCCACCTTCACCTTTTCGAGGACCTTGGCTGGCCATGTTTCTGAAAAACTCACCTTCAGCGTCTTGGCGGCGGCGTTGATACCAATCGTTTCCGGCGACGGGGATGAATTTTTCCTTCAACAGCTTCTGCACTTCAGGATTTGAAAAGACCAACAACCTGTCGGTCACGCCATTGTTTCATGTGCAGCCGAGCGGATGGCCGTCCATTTCCCAGAGGTAGATCGGCTTGCCAGCCTTCGCCGCCTCCTTGCGTGCCTGCCAGAGATCGGTGCGCCATCCTATTTTCTGCCAGGCAGACTCTTCGGCAGTGGGTTTGATTTGATCGATCAGTTCCTGTTCCTTAGGTGACCACTGGGCAGTGGCCACCCCTATGCTGAGGAATGCAAAAACGAGAAATGGCTTCATACTGAGAACCTAGCCCAGATCGGCCGAGGCCTCAATCTCTGCTTTCCGCTCGCGACGTTTGTGGAACATGCCACGAATGAGCACGTAGAATACCGGCGTGAAGATCAGGCCGAAGAAAGTGACTCCTAACATACCGGCGAATACGGCGGTTCCGAGCGCCTGACGCATTTCTGCTCCAGGGCCAGAGGCTATCACCAGGGGAACCACGCCGAGGATGAAGGCGAAGGACGTCATCAGGATCGGACGGAGGCGGAGACGACAGGCATCCACGGCTGCTTCAAAGCGGTCTTTACCCTCGTCCTCCTGCTGGCGGGCGAATTCCACGATCAGAATCGCATTTTTCGCCGCCAGACCGATCAGAACCACAAAGCCGATCTGGGTCAGGATGTTGTTATCCATTCCCCGCATCATCACTCCGGCGATGGCGCTGAAAAGACACATCGGCACGATCAGAATCACCGCCATTGGCAGGCCCCAGCTTTCATACTGCGCGGCTAACAGAAGGAAGACAAAGAGCACGGCGAGAGCAAACACCAGAGCTGCGGTGTTCCCTGCTGCCTTTTGCTGATAGGCGATGTCCACCCATGCAAAACTGTATCCCGGAGGCAGCTCAGCCGCCAGTTTTTCAATGGCATCCAGACTGTCGCCAGAACTAATTCCAGGCGCGGTGATGCCAATGATTTCTGCGGAGGGATAGAGATTATGACGGACCACTCGATCCGGACCAGTGATGCGCTTCATCTCCACCATCGAACCCAAGGGAATGATTTTTCCATTGCTGTTGCGGGTGCTCAAAAGTCGCACATCGCTATCGTCATCACGATACTTCGATTCTGCCTGTGCGGTCACGCGGTAAGAGCGACCGAACTGGTTGAAATCGTTCACGTATGATGAGCCCAGTGCCACTTGCAGAGTTTGGAAAACATTGGACATCGGCACGTTGAGCATCTTGGCCTTGGCACGATCGATGTCGGCATAGAACTGAGGTGTCTGCGCGCTGTAGGTGGTGAAGACAAAGGCCGTTGTGGGATCAGCATTCGCTTTGGCCAAAAAGTCCTGGGCTACTTTTTCCAGCTCATCATAGCTGCCGCCACTTTGCGACTGTAACATCAGCTTGAAACCGCCACCGGTGCCGATCCCCCTAACAGGTGGAGGTGAAATAACGACGTTGGTGGAGTCGGTCACTGGAGCCAGTGCCTTCTGCAGGTCAGCCGATATCATATCAGAAGTGCGACCGGACGCCGAGCGTTCATCAAAGGGATCGAGGATCACAAAGATCGCAGCCGCATTGGACGCAATCGCGCGGGTGGCACCGGAGAAACCGGCAATTTCCACCGTATGATCAACACCATCCACTTGACGTGCAAGCTCTGCCGCCTCCTTGACCACATCGCGCGTTCTTGAAAGAGAGGCCGCTGGCGGAAGTTGGATCGAAAGAATCAGGTATCCCTGATCCTGCGCCGGAATGAATCCGCCAGGCACCTTGGTGAAGGCAAAACCACCGATGCTGACCAATCCGATATAAAGCACCAGCATCAGCAAGGCAAAGCGGGTGATTCTTTTCACCACACCTCCGTAAAACTCAGAGAGCTTGCCGAAGAACTTGTTGAACAAACGGAAAAACCATCCGAACAGAAAATCCGCGCCCTTTTGGAACCAGTCCTTTTTCGCGTCCGGAGCACGCAAGAGCAGAGCACACATCGCAGGGCTCAATGTCAGGGAGACAAAGGCGGAGATGATCGTTGCCGCCGCAATCGTGATGGCGAACTGCTGATAGAACTGACCTGATATTCCGGAAATAAATGCGGTGGGGATAAAGACGGCACTCAGCACCAAGGCGATGGAAACCAAGGCACCACTCACCTCCTTCATCGCCACTCGGGTGGCTTGTTTTGGGGAGAGACCTTCTTCGAGGTGACGCTCGACACCTTCGACCACCACAATGGCGTCATCCACCACAATACCGATCGCCAGTACCAGGCCGAACAGCGTCAGGTTATTCAGTGAGAAATCCATGGCCGCCATGACACCGAGAGCACCAATCAATGAAACAGGGATGGCTAACAGCGGAATCAACGAAGCACGCCAGTTCTGCAGGAAGACGAGGATCACTAACACCACCAGAATGACGGCCTCGATCAGGGTGTGGAATACCGAGTTGATGGATTCCTCCACGAAAATAGTCGGGTTATAGACGATGGTGTGCTCGAGCCCTGCGGGGAAATCCTTCGACAGTCGGTCCAAGGTATCCTTGACCTCCTTGGCGGTTTCCACGGCATTAGAACCGGGTTTTTGAGTCACACCGATGCCGATAGCCGGTTTGCCATCGAGATAACTTTCGCGGGAATAATCTTGCGAGCCGAGTTCGATGCGTGCGACATCGCCCAGGTGCACCACCTGACCGGCATCACCGGTTTTGACGATGATTTCCTCAAACTCCTTGGCGTCTTTCAGCCGACCTTGGGCCAGCACGCTCATCTCGAATGCGGTGGACGTGTCCAGCGGTTGCTTGCCAATGGTTCCGGCTGCCACCTGCACGTTCTGCTCGCTTAGGGCAGCAAGAACATCACCGGATGTTAGATTCCGGGCAGCCAGCTTCTGAGGATCCAGCCAGACGCGCATGCTGTATTCGCTGGCACCGAAAACCGTCACATTTCCCACGCCGTTCAATCGTAACAACTCATCGCGAACGCGCAGGAACGCGAAGTTCCCCACGAACAACTGACTGAACTCCCCTTTTTCAGAAATCAAGTGAGCAACTAACAGAAGGTCAGGGCTTGCTTTCTCTGTCACCACACCGGTGCGCTGAACCAGCTCCGGCAGCTTCGGCACAGCACGCGCCACACGGTTCTGCACCAGCACCTGAGCTTCATCAACATCCGTGCCCTGCTCGAAGGTGATGGTGATACTAACAGCACCGTTGCTGGTGCTCTGGGAGGTCATGTAAATCATTCGCTCCACCCCGTTGATTTCCTGCTCCAGGGGCGTGGCCACCGTTTCCGCAAGAATGTCAGGGCTGGCACCTGGATAGCTGGCGGTGACCTGGATGGTGGGAGGCGCAATTTCCGGATACTGCGCTACCGGCAAGGTGGTGTAAGCGATGCCCCCGACGAGCATGATCACGATGGAGATCACCGTGGCGAAGATCGGGCGATCGATGAAGAACTGTGGTAGTTTCATGACTTTTGTAAAAGGTGTGAGACTACTCGGACTTCGCGGCCTCCTTAGCATCCACCGGAGCACCCGGTCGGGCATTGGTGATTCCGGAAACGATGACCCGCAGGTTCTCAGGCAGCTCTCCTTCGATAGCTCTCATGTCGCCGTAACTTGGGCCGAGTTTGACCGGAGTCACCTGCACCACATCGTTTTCATCGAGGGTCAGCAGTGAAGTGAAATCCTGCTGGCTCTGGATGGCAATCTCCGGCACCAAGGTCGCCATGAATTTGCCACTGCCGGGCAGCCGGACTTTGGCGAACATGCCGGGTGTTAGAAAGCCGTCCTTGTTTTCAAAGATGGTGCGTGCACGCATGGTAGCTGTCTCAGGATTCAACGCGTTATCGACAAAATCAACGTAGCCTTTTCTCGGATAACCTTCATCACCGGAAACGGCGAGTTCCACCTGCACTTTGTGGTCTCTGGCAGACTTGCGCTTTCCCTCCTGATCCAGGCGCATGTATTTCAAGACGGACGCTTCATCGGCATCGATACGACAATAGATCGGGCTAACAGAAACAATACGCGTCAGCAATGTCGACTGAGCCGAGCCGCCGCTGATCAGGTTTCCTGTAGAGACAAAATGGTCTGAAATACGTCCGGAGATCGGGGCCCTGACTTCTGCGTAGCCCACATCGAGCTTGGCGGTGTCGACCCGAGCCTTAGCAGATAGCACCTTGGCTTCTGCAACGGCAAAGTCTCCGGAACGGATGTCGGCCTCCTCCTTGGAAATGGCATTCCGTGCCAATAGTTTTTGACCTCGATCAAAGTTAGTTTTGGCCAGATCACGCGCAGACTCAGCCTGGGTCATGTCTGCTTGTGCGGCTGCTAAGGCCGCTTCAAATGGTTTACGGTCAATCGAAAATAGAAGGTCCCCCTTTTCCACCATCTGTCCGTCCTTGAAGTGGATCTCTTCTAACATACCGCCGACACGGGCGCGCACCTCGACACGTTCCATCGCTTCAAGCCGCCCATTATATTCATCCCATGCAATGATTTCTTTTTTCACTGGATGGACAAACTCCACCAATGCCTTGGGCGGAGGGCCTCCTTGTTGGGCTTCTTTCTTATCACAGCTTGTCAGAGCAGCGAGCGTCAGGCCTGAGGCCATCCATATTAATTTTTTCATATTCAATGTATTGTTTTAAAGCTTCGGTGCTACCAGCGTCCTCCCAGAGAGCGGATCAGTTGCACGGTGTTGACAAATTCTGCGCCCTTTAATCGAGCTTGCTCACGCTCGCCATTCAGGGAGGTGCGCTCGGCGTCTAACACACTTAAGTAGCTGACGGTGCCGCCTTCATACTGAGCCTTGGCGATGTCGCGGGCTTGAGCAGACGCGGTAACCACCCGATTCTGTGCCGACACTTGGCTGCGATAATGTTTAGCCGCCGAGAGCGCGGTCTCCACCTCGGCCAGACTTTCCAAAACTGTTTGCTGATAGCTTTCCAGCACCTCTTCATAGCGAGCCTTGGACCTTCTCAAGTCTGCCCTGCCTTGTCCGCCCCTGAAAATGGGTAAATAGACACTAGGCCCGATGCCCCAGAACTGCGCCCCTTTGGTGAACAAATCCGAAATGTCAGATGCCTGAAGTCCCATGCGACCGCTCAAACTGATCGACGGGTAGAAGGAAGCCACGGCTACGCCCACGCGGGCATTTTCAGCCGCTAGTCGGCGTTCAGCACGGCGTATGTCAGGCCGCGCACGTGCCAGCTCGGAAGGAATGCCAGCTGGAACCGACGGCGGCCGACCTGTTAGACCGCGTGGAGCCAAAGAGAAACTTGAAGCCGGTTTACCGACCAGAACTGCAATGGCTGATACCTGAGCCGCACGCTGACGAAGCAGGGCTGCTAGATCGGCTTCACTGGTGGCTAACAGCGCCTGGGCCTGAGCCACATCGAGTTCGCTCACCACGCCTAGATCCTTGCGGTCGTTAGCCAATTTCAGAGAGGACTTACGGCTTTTAACCCCTTCCCTAACAATTCCTATTTCACTGTCCAGAGCTCGCAGAGAAAAATATGCAGCAGCTGTTTGTGTTTCCAGCGACAACCGAAGTGCAAGATAGTCCTCCTCGGCCGCTTGTGCATCGGCTTTGGCCGCATCTTCACCTCGACGGATGCGGCCAAACAGATCCAGCTCCCAGTCTACTGAAACTGGCAGGGTGTAATTGTTCGATATGTAACCCTCTTGACTACCGACGGAACTGCCACGGACCACCTCGCCTGAGGTTTTATCGCGTGATGCTGTAGGTGAAGACGACACTCTCGGAATGCGACCAGAACGTGTGGAGTCCACCAATGCACGTGCCTGCTCTATGCGTTTCATCCCGCCACGTAGATCGCGGTTACCGGTGCGCACTTGAGTCATGAGGGAATTCAATCCCGAATCACCAAAGGAACGCCACCACTTATCACTTACGGCAGCGCGTTTTCCATTTTTCGTAGGAGCATAACGGTAGTTGGATGGCACGGATGCATCAGGTTTAGCCAGATCAGTGCTGGGCAGGCTGCAGCCGGTCACCATCAATAACAAAGTAAGCAAGGCACCGGCTCCGCGGTATGAAATAAGATTCTTCATGGGAAATTTCTTGGGTGTTCTGCCCGGCACGGGCGGGTTACACCGTGCGGTTTACTTTTAAGCCCGTGAAAAGTAAACTCTAAAGTTTACTTATTTCTTGTCTTTTTCGTCATACGCCATAAAATGAGTTCCCATGGCACCCACACTCAGTCAACGAAAGCGCGCGGCCATTGTGCAGGCGGCGATCGAAGAATTTCACATCTCCGGTTACAACTGCTCGAACATGGACGCAATTGCTGCCCGGGCGAAAGTTTCCAAGCGTACGGTCTACAATCACTTCAGCAGCAAGGAAGCTCTGTTCGGTGAAATCAGCATGCAGCTGTGTGAATCCATCACCAATGTGGTGCCGGAGAAATTTGACGCAGCCGTGCCCCTGCGCGATCAACTGATCATCTATGCCGAGCGCAAAATAGCATTGTGCACCTGCCCCGAGTTTGTGGTGATGGCCAAGGTGACATTACCTGAACGCGTACGAAATCCCGAGCTGGCTAAGGATGCCTTCGAGCGTATCCGCAGTGGTGACACCGGATTTGATCGCTGGCTCGAAAGCGCCATGGATGAGGGAATGATCAACCGAACTTGTCCGCTCGATCTGAGACGACAGTTCAGCGCCTTGCTTCTTGAGTTTGTCTTCTGGCCTCAGTTCTTCGGTGTCGATCCCATGCCTACAAAAAAGGAATCCAAGGAGATCGCAGCCACCACCGTCGACATTTTTCTTAACGGCTGCGCCAGCTAGTATAAGCATGATGCAGACACTCAGGCCGGTCGCGCAGGCTACTTTTTGTGTTCCATCTTTTCCAGAACACGTGTCTGGGTGAAGACGGTCTTTTCACCGGCGTAGTATTTTTTCACTTCCTTGATAAAGCCTTTGCCGGGAGTGAACCAGTAGCTGCGTTTCAGCTCTACGGGGCCGTTCGTGCCGGTGACTTGGACGTGTATGGCCTGGAATTTTCCAGCTTTCGTTTCCAGAGTTTCCCAGCCTAACACTTTGAATTTACGCGCCATGCGCATTTTTTGACCATTGGCAACGTGGTCCATCATGAATGGAAATGCTTCGCCGCCTTTCCAATCTGACATCACCAGAGGAATTGCTTTGCTGAGTGGTCTCACCGGCTGGGGTTTCTTTCCTTCCGGTTTGACACCCATCGCTTCCACGCTGGTGTCGGTGATTTTCATATACTGAATTTCTTCCAACCTTTTTCCGTTAGAGAGATAGAAGGCATGAAGCTCAGGGCCTTCCTTCGAAATAGGCTGAAGACCTTTGTAAACATTGGTCTGCTTAAAGGTAGCTCGCACTTTGCCATCGAGCTTTTCAATTTTCTGACCTTCCACGTCGTCGGGAAGCTCAGATCCCTGTTGCACTTCCACTGTGACTTCGTAAGTCCATGAATCACCTACATTGGGTCTCCAGATGGGTTTGTCTTCCTCAGCGATGACTGCGGAGGCGGTGAACAGAATCGCTGCAGGGAGGAGGCTTTTCAGAGTCGGCATAGTTCGGAACTCTAAACTAAATTATTAATTCCTCAAGGCCAAAGCCATGGCCCTACACTTGCTGGATGGCAGCGGCTAATTGCATCGCGTGGAGATTCGCGGGCACATGATGTACACGGTGCAAGAGAATCCCCTGCTGGCATGCCATCGCAGTAAGCGCTGCGGTGGCGCTGTCTCGCTCAGCGGCATTTTCGATACCGGTGATTTTGCCAATGAATGATTTCCTAGAGACGCCTAAGAGGAGAGGTCGACCCAGTTGCCGCTGGAGGGTTCCCAGATTTCTCAACAGCTCGAGATTCTGATCAAGGGTTTTGCCGAACCCTATGCCCGGATCCAAAATGATGTTCTCCAAGTCGATGCCGGCTGCAGTCAATGTATCGAGTCGTTGCTTAAAAAAATCTGCGACCTCGGTGACAACTCCATTTGGATAGGTCGGGTTCTGCTGCATCGTACGAGGAGTGCCCTGCATGTGCATGACCACTACGCCCACTCCCGCCTCAGCACAAACCTCCACCATGGCAGAGTCTCCAGTGAGGCCAGTGACATCGTTGACGATATCCGCGCCGGCATTGATCGCTGCGGTGGCGACAGATGCCTTCGAGGTATCAATCGAAATCAAGACCTCTGATTCAGCTCGCAGAGCGCGAACCAAGGGCTCTGTGCGGAAAATTTCCTGTTCAGCCGAAACACTGGGGGCTCCGGGCCGGGTCGATTCACCGCCAATATCGATGATTTTGGCTCCATCGGAGATCATTTGCTGGCCAGCAGCCACAGCCTTGGAATGGTCATCATGCTGGCCACCATCGGAGAACGAATCGGGCGTTGCATTCAGGATCGCCATCACGACACCTTCGTGGAGATCCTTATCGTTGAAGTCCAGTGATATACGTCGGGTTTTCCAGATCATAATTGATGGCTTGAAATGTGGTAAAGCGCAGCTAGGGTCACTGGACACACCTATGAAGACAATCTTTAAAATCCACCCCCTCCGATCGATCAACACGATGAGTCTCATCATTGTCGGCATCACAGCTTCCCTCAGCATGCCACAAGCGGTTCAAGCCCAGGCTAAGGCAGACAATGAGGCCCAGAACGTGCGGATCATGCGCAACGAAGACGGGTCATTCACCGAGTTTCGTAAAAGTGCTGACGACCGAGTGATCGAGCGCCGCACCTACGGCGACCGCAACGGCGGCAATGGTGACCGCGTGCTGCGGATGACCATTATTTATCGCAAGGACAAGCACGGAAAGCTTCGCAGCGGCAAGATCCATGACGGCACCGGTAAGGTTCTCTATCGCGTGGTTTACGGATATCACAAAACCAACGGCAAACTGGTTGCCGAGGACATGTTTGATGCCCGCATGAAACGTGGAGAGACCATCACTGATCCGAAAACGAACCAAGCAGTGTTCAAAGAGAAGCCGGTTCGCTGTCTACGCCACCGCTATGACGCCCAAGGACGCCAGTTGAAACCCATCGTGGTCTGTGCCCCTGCCGGATTAATGGCTGAAAAACTCTTCGGAAAATACGGCTCCAGCCACTATGGCTCGGACCCATGGAATAAGGAAAACAGCGGTGGAACCACCGTCAACCCTAACTCCAAGCCTTTGAAATAAGGGTTCCTGGGCGATTGCTCGGAAAGCAAACCAGATTGCGTACAGCTGAGAATCATTCTTCAGGGACACTCGGCTGCTTGCGCAAGACCCCGAACCAGGCCCTTTCGACTAAGGAGCCTCCGCTGTTTCAGCTGCTGAAGGAGTGCTGGGCGCGGATGGAGCTTGGTTCTTTTTCAAGTAGTTGGGGAACTCCTTGTTCAAGGTATTGAGATAATGGCGTGCTTGCTCGGTGTCGCCTTTCTTGAGCAGGGCCTGATGCGACTTGAATAGTGCCTCAGGCCGCAGATTCTTATCATCGGTGAACTGCACCACAACCACATAGAATTGGGCTGCGGTGGCAAAGTCTTTTTCGTTGTAGGCAATGTCACCCAAGACCATGCGGAGCTCGGCATTGACGCTGCCTTTCGGGCGAAGTTGCAGGCCGGCCTCAGCAGATTTTTTCGCTTCAGCGAGATTCTCCAATCCGAGGTAAGCTTTGGATTGATCGAGTAAGGTTTCAGCTTTCCAGAATGGCTCTTGCACGACATCGAGGTAGTTTTTGATCGCGACGAGAGCCTCCTCATATTTACCAGTTTCCACGCGCGCTTTGCCCAGCATTTTCCAGAATGCCTGAGGCGTCTGTCTGGGATCCGCCGCTGTGGTTCCAAGGCTGAGGTAACGTTCGGCCAATTTCATTTCACCACCGTTGAAACACTGAACTCCTAGCCAACGGTAGATCGGGTTTTGAATTTTATCCCCCTTATCAATCGCCATGAGGTCATCCACGGCTTTCTGCAGGCGCGCTTTGTCCTTCATCGAAAAGCTGCTGTAGATCACTAACATGCCTGCTTGGAAACCGTAACTTTTCGGCTCCAACTGCAGTGTCTTATCGAGTGCCGAGATCGCTCTGGCGTAGTCTTTGAGCTGGTAGCTGCCCCAGCCAATCCAATAGTTGGCGTTGGCCTTGGTCCCCTCGAGATTTGGGAAATTGGTTAGCAAGGCCTCGTAGCGGCGGATCATATCCTTGTAGTCCTTGTCCTCCTTTTTGATTCGCGCACTACTCTGCCAGGCGAGAGCGGCAAGTTTGTCTTTCGGAAACCGCTGGATGAGCAGATCAAAGTCTCTCAGGGCCGAGGCTCGGTCGCCCAGTGCCATGTAAGATTTTCCACGACGTGCAATGGCATTGGCCGAGCGTTCATCATCGGGATAACCATTGAGGAAATCGGTGAAATTACGGACAGCACCGTTGTGATCGCCGGACTCCGAGAGGCACCAGCCACGTTTGTAGAGAAGGTTCGCCACATTGTCTTTACCTACGATGGTGGAGTCAATTTGGTTGTAGGCAGCTGCTGCTTCGCGAGCCTTGCCATTGTCGAAGAGCGTTTCCGCTTTCATGAGCAGAGCTTTGTGAATCCGCTCATGCTTGGGGTAACGTGGCTGATAGACAACGAGGAATCCATCCACCTGCTTGGGAATATTTTCGCCTTCGATGTTAAAGAAACACAAAAGCCGATAATAGGCCGCGGTGAAAGCTTCCTTGGAAAGTGGGATCTGGCGTTCAGCTTCCGCAAAGTATTTGATCGCCAGGTCATACGACTTCAGCTGCATAGCACTTTTACCAGCGATGGTGTATTTGATCGCCTCGGTCGTTGGTTTGCCTTTGTAGAGTCCGCGTTTGAGCACTCCGAGCACACCTGCGTAATCCTCCTCGGCAAACATGCAATTCATCAAAGCTGCCTGTGAGCGTGCTTTGAACTTATCCTGACCAGACATGAGCACGGTCTTGAAATAACCTTCGGCCTCTTTGATCTCCTTCTGCTCGAGAGCAATGAGCCCAGCATTGAATGCTGCCTCTATCCGGATCGATTCTTCCACAGCGGGCAATATCAATGCCTCAAACTTCTCACGGGCTTTCTCAAGGTCCTTTTTAGCAAGATAGAGGTGCCCCAGTCGAAGTTTGGCATTTTCGCGATAAACCACCTCGGCGTCTTGCGCGCTTTCGACAATCGAATAGAGTCGGATAGCATCACCAGAATCACCGGCGAAGCGATAGCAGGAGGCTTCCTGATACATACCGCGATAACGCTCTGCAGCGGTCTCGGCCAGACGAGCTACGCGTCCGAAGTGCACGGCGGCTTGTCGGTATTTCTTGTTATAAAAGGCATCGTAACCGAGCCGGTTCGATGACAGGGCTACGTAGCGTCCTTTTTTAAATCGATTGATCACGCCTACCAGCACTCGCTTGGCATCTTCCACAGAGCCCGATTGATAGTAACATTCCCCCAGGTAATAGCTGGCGGCGGGAACGTTGGGATTGTTGGGAAATCTCTCGATGTAGGCCTCCAGACGAGGGGCCAATCTCTGGTATGCCAAAACCCGGCTGTCGTGATTGCGGATCGCATTGGCCTGACGATACAGATGTTTGCAGAACTCAAACTGATCGTGCGCAGGGTTAGCCTCCAACGGCGCCTCCTGTGCTGGAGACTGGATTACCGTGAGTAGGACGGCGAAGATGATTGCGGGAAATCGCATAATAGAATGGGAAACAGAAAAATAAACCGAGCCGTGGTGGCCCGATTAAGGAGAGTCGGAGGGGTCAACTGGTGCGATCGGTTTCTGAGCCGCAAATGTCACATTCGTGACACCAGTGGATTTACAAAGTTCGATGGCATTTGTGATTAACTGAACCGGTGTGTTGGCATCGGCCTTCAGCGTCACGGCCTGACGAGGATTGGCCAGAGTCAGTTCCTTGAGTTTTTTAACGAGGTCTGCAGGTGACACTTTTTCGCCGTTGAGGGTATACTCGCCGTTGAGATCCAGGGCAACCATGGCCGGTGCGGGCTTCACTTTGACTTTGGGAGCAACGAGTTCAGGAGCAGCATCGGCTGGTGCCGGAGCGGCTGGACGAACTGCCTCTACCCGCTGCACCTCGGCTTGTTTCACCTCAACAGCCCTGAACCCCAAGAAGCTAAAGCCACCCAACGCGATGAGGGCTAATTTAAATGGAGCCGGAAGAGTGAAGAAAAACGGAAGGCTTAACAAACCAAAGCTGGCCATAATGATAAAAGGTTAAAGTTAAAGGGAGTTCAGGAAATTGGTGTTTATTTTCGCTTACTCTGCACCTGAGTAGCAAATGAAATATTCGGGATTCCGGCTTTCTGGCAGATATCGATCACTTCCACGATTTTCTGATATTCCACCTTGCCGTCACCGCGGATGCGGATCGCTTGGTTTTTGTGAACAGCGGCGATGCGGGTCAGTTTTGAATAAAGCTGCTCCTGGGTCATCACCGCATGATCAACCACGACCTCGCCGTTATCACGGACATTGACGATCAGTTCACCGACGGTTTGACGGGCATCAGCACCCTCTTCGGCCACTGGCACGGAAACGTTCAACTCTCGCTCACTCTGTGAAAACTGCATGGTGGCGATGAAGAAAATCAGCAGGAGGAACACCACATCAATCATCGGCGCCAAAGGGAAGGCGGCTGATTCGGGTTCTCTGGTTTGAAATTTCATGGAAAATTAGCGACTGCTGGATTTCGAATGAATCAATCGTGCTGCGGGCGTGGGCGCTGAACTGGCATCACTCGATCATCAATGATGTCATCATCATCGTCATCCGATCCGTTCGAAGGATTGTAGTTTGAATCATACGCGCGTTGTTGCCCTGTGTAAACCGGTTGGGGCGCATTTCCTCCCCGACGATTGTACTGCGCTGCCAGCAAAGCCATCAGGTGAGTAGCTGCGGCTTCAAGCTCGGCGATGTATTTTTGCACCCGGCCACGGAAAACGGAATAGAAAATAACGGCTGTAATACCGATGACCAAACCGGATGCCGTGGTGACAAGTGCCTGGTAAACGCCCTCGGCAAGCTTGTTAGCATGCACGCCTTCGTAGTTGCCGGAGGCGATCTCCATGAACGCACGGATCATTCCGATCACGGTGCCCAAAAGACCGGCCATCGGTGCGATGGTTCCTACATCGGATAAATAACTGATACGTTGCGTTAGAATCCCAGTCTGGCGGGATCCCTCGGCCTGTGCGACCTCACGCACTTCCTTGAATGATGCAGAAGTGTTCTTGGTCATGAAATCGAGCGTTTTCTCGGTGATCCGAGCGACACTTTGATTTTGACGGTTACAGTGAGCGACCAGCCCAAGATAATCGCGTTTACGGATGAGGGCCTCCGCAGCATTCATGAACTTGTCACTGACCACGGAACCACGTCGGATAGTGAGGAAATAAAGCAAGATGAGCACCACGCAGATGATCGATAGCACAGCCAGCGGATACATCATAAATCCGCCCATTTTGAGGATTTCCAAGATATCTTTGTTCTCGCCAGCCCCAGCTGCGGCAGCTCCGGCGGCATCGGCGGCATAGGTCATGGGAGCCGCTGCCAATAGAAATGCAGAGGTAAGGGCCCGAGTCAGGCCGGAGGTCAAAATGGATGATTTCATAGAAAAGGTCGCGGTCACTGTAGCTTGATTTTGCTGGGGCGCAAGCGCAGGGAATGGTATCTGGGAACTGTGCGCACAGCTGCCAAGGGCTTAAATTTGCTTAATTTAAGCCCTCAGCCTCCTTTGTGGAGTCGCTTTACGTGACGAGAAGATCAAGTCTTTCTCCAGCTTAAGACACGTTGATGCATCGCCGAACCTAAGCACAGGCTATATTTTCCATTCATTTCGGTACTTTATCGATATAAAATAGCCTGCCGCCCCATAGGCAACTGCTGTGAGAGATACCACGGTTCATTGATGCCTGTGCATGGTTTTTATTGGGTCTGAAGCTCTATCATAGCATCTGCAAAACCTTTACCAATGCCTGCCATGATTTTGGCCGAACCTAGGTAGTGGTAGCCACCATTGGAAATACCTTTTGCAAGGATCTCCAGCTCGCGCTTGGTGAATTCTTTGCTACGGAGGTCACTGAGCAATGCTTTCGCATCCTTACCATCGAGCTTCTTGCTTGATTGGATTTTCTTTGCCGCCTTCTTGACCTGATTATCGCGTGCGATCAAGGCGTTCAGTTCCATGTCCCAATAGTTTTCTGTGCGCACAGCCGCGACATTCCCTTTGAACTCAGGTAATGCTGCGGGTGCTGTCATTGCCTCACGGAAGTTCTCATGGGTTGCTTTGTAGCGTTGCTGGTCAGGACCATATTGATCGGTGGGGCCGCCGACCCCTAAGACGCCGATGACGACAGGGAGTTTTGGAGCGGACAGATCCTTGCGAATATCGCGAATGAAATGCTCCATCACCTTCGAGTAATCATCGTAGCCACCTTTGTTTCCACGATCCGTGTATGTCCCCCCGTCCACCATATCGTTCCATCCCTGAAACCACACCAGACCGCTCAATGAATAACCTTGGGCTGCGTCGTATTCAGGATAGACCTGAGAAATGTCTGCCAGCACATTCTTTACGTGCTCGACTGTTAGACGATAGTAATGCCCAGTGGCTTTGGCTTTTTCAGTCTGGATCGCTTTAACATCCTTACCCCGTTTCTCTAGGCCCTCGAGTTGTGCTTTATTAAAGGTATACGGTCCGGCACTCGGAGGACGGAAGTCGGTGTTGAGGCTCTTGCCGCCCCAGGCAGCCTTGATGATCAGTATCGGCTCTCCAAAGCGTTTTTGCATCGTGATCCCAAACATCAACTCCGGTCCGATCTTCGTGGAGTCGGCTCCAAAGCCCGCCGTCAAGTTGCCCTTCTTCACGCCATCTTTGGAGAGATACGAGATCCAGACATCTTTGAAAACGCGCGGTGTGCCGTCTGCATTTTGCATATCCTTGAGCATGGGTGCTGTTTTCGGATCCATACCGATGTGCTCAAAAGTCTGAATCTTGGCGTGCCCCTGCATGTTCGATTGCCCCACCAAGACAAACACCTTGAGTGGTTTTTTCTCAGCGGCTTCACAGCGCAAGGATGAGGCCAATCCTGCTGCAAGGAACAAAAGTGTCACTGCACAACGAAGGACACGGTTCGTGGAACGGTCAGAATGAAAAGGTAGCATAAGTCTCTATGCTATCAGATCCAAAATCCTTGAGAAGCGGCAAATGGAAGTGCACAAATGCAGGACACCAGTAGCAATCCGGCTCATATCACTTGCTTTATTCAGTATCCAGAATGATGCTTTCGCCCGATCCTACGATGAGC
Source organism: Oceaniferula spumae (assembly GCF_042849255.1). Classification (GTDB taxonomy): domain Bacteria; phylum Verrucomicrobiota; class Verrucomicrobiia; order Verrucomicrobiales; family Akkermansiaceae; genus Oceaniferula; species Oceaniferula spumae. The sequence continues at coordinate 3,786,363 of NZ_AP026866.1, read as the reverse complement.
ACGCCCGAGGTGAAAAAGAAACTGCAGGAAACCCCGCACAAGCCGGGAGTTTACCTGATGAAAGACCGGCTCGGCGGCATTATCTACGTCGGTAAGGCTCGCGATTTGAAAAAGCGCGTCGGCAGCTACTTCATGCCCTCGCGCAAGATGCGGGCAGATCTAAAAACCCGCGCCCTGATCGATAGCATCTGCGATTTTGACATCCAGATCGTGCGCAACGAGCAGGAAGCCCTCATTCTTGAGAGCAAGTTGATCAAGGAATACCGCCCGCGCTACAACGTCAGTCTGCGCGACGACAAACGCTTTTACATGGTCAAGGTGCAGCTGGACACGCCCCTACCGCGTTTCATGCTGACCCGTCTGAAAAAAGACGATGGCGCACGCTACTTCGGCCCCTTCGTGCACGCCTCGGCTCTGAAGGCGACGCTCGAGTGGATCAACCGCGAGTTCGGACTGCGCACTTGCCGGCCTCGGTTTCCTGGGGAAAACGACTACCGCCACTGCCATGCCGACGTCATTCGTAAATGCAGCGCGCCATGCGTTGCCAAGATTTCGCAAGAAGATTACTACGCGCGAGTCATGGAGGCTGTCAGCCTGTTAGAAGGAAAAGGAAAACGCGAACGTCTCCAGAGTTTGAAAGACGACATGGCAAAGGCTGCGGAGAAACTTCAGTTCGAAAAAGCCGCCCGCCTGCGTGACATCATCGGCAATCTGGAGAAAACCCTTAGCCCGACTCGCAACTTTTCGCGTGGGCGCGGCGGAGTTCCCAGCACCGTCAATCCTAGCGAAGACCTTATCGAACTTCAGGACGCACTCGGTCTGCCCGATAAGCTGGAGATCATGGAGTGTTTTGATATTTCCAACGTTTCCAGCAATCACATCGTCGCCTCTATGGTCCGCTTCGTGAATGGTGCTCCGGACAACCAAGGCTACCGCCGCTACCGCATCAAAACCGTGCAAGGCCAAGACGATTTCGCAAGCATGGCTGAAGTGGTCAGACGACGCTATTCACGAATATTGTTAGAAAACAGAATTGGTAATGAGTCCGAAGCTGACGACAGCCAAGAGTCGCCACTCGAGGCCCTGCGCCGGCTTGCGCGCGAGGGTAAGTCACCACTTCACTTACCGAACCTCGTCATCGTCGATGGTGGCAAAGGCCAGCTCGGCATGGCCGTCAAAGAACTCCAACGTCTCGGCCTGCATGACCTGCCGGTGATCGGCTTGGCGAAACAGCACGAAGAAATTTTCCGCCCCGGCAATAGCGAACCATTGCTTCTACCCCACGATACCGGAGCGCTTAAGCTGCTTCAACGCATACGAGACGAAGCCCACCGTTTTGCTAACAACTACAACGAACTCTTACTCCGTCGCCGTGTGCGCGAGAGCATGTTAGATGACTGCCCGGGAATGTCACCCAACCGCAAGGAAGCTCTCTTGCGCCGCTTCGGCAGTGTCAAAAGAATCCGCAAAGCCTCTGTCAAAGAACTGGAATCCGTCCCAGGTATCGGTAAGAAAACCGCAGAACAGATGCAAAACTGGCTGAACCGTTCAGCCTGACAACCAGAGCGAGCCCTTACATTTCATGTCATCCACTCCTACACACTCCCTCTCCTATCGTCCTGACATCGACGGATTACGCAGCCTTGCCGTTATCCCAGTGATCCTTTTTCACGCAGGCCTCGGGTTTCCCGGTGGTTATGTCGGTGTTGATATCTTTTTTGTTATCTCAGGTTTTTTGATCACATCAATCATAGCCAAGGATATCCGAAATGATTGCTTTTCCATGACCCATTTCTGGGAACGCCGTGTTCGCAGAATTCTCCCAGCCTCGGTGCTGGTGCTACTGGTCACGCTGATTGCAGGAGCCTTCATACTGCTTCCAGGCCAGTTTGAAGACCTTGGGAAAGCCGCTTGTGCGCAGGCGCTGATGGTTTCCAATTTCTACTTCTGGCAGCAGGATGGATACTTCGCCACCGCCTCGGAATTCCTTCCCACTCTGCACACATGGTCGCTCGCGGTGGAGGAGCAGTTCTACTTGATCCTGCCTCTGCTGATGGTCTGGCTGATGCGGGGGAATTCCGGCCGTGTTGCTAGGGCACTCAAGGTGCTCAGTCTGATTTTTGTGATCTCACTCGCATGGAGTGTTTATAACCTCGAGCATCATCCCTCGAGCACCTTTTTCCTGCTACCTACCCGTGCTTGGGAGTTACTTGCCGGCTCGCTGTTAGCACTCGTTCCGTTGAAAAAACCACTCTCCTCAAAATGGAACGAATTACTGAGTATCGCCGGGGTTTTGTTAATCCTAGGCTCCGTCTTTTTCATGACGAGTGAGACACCGTTTCCCGGACTCGCAGCTATTCCACCGTGCCTGGGTGCCGTGTTACTCATTTTTTCTAACCAGTCGATGCTTACCACAGCAGGCAAACTACTTGCATTGAAACCATGTGTGTTTGTCGGCAAAATTTCCTACTCTCTTTATTTGTGGCACTGGCCGCTACTTGTTTATGGCCGTCATCTGTCCGTGTCTGAACCATCACTCACTCTTCGGCTTTCGCTTGTATTGGCCAGCTTTATTCTTGCCTATCTAACATGGAAGTATGTAGAGAATCCGTTCCGCACGAAATCAATCTGCCGGAACAGAAAACAAATCGCCCGGTTTGGCGTCGTCGGCACACTGCTACCTATTCTCATCGGCACCGGTATTTACCAAGCAGAGGGAATCCCCTCACGGCTAAGTCCAGAGGCGCAAGTTTACGCTCAAGCCGCCGAGGCAAAAATGCTCAACCGCACCGAGTCCGTTGTGACATCAGGTAAACTCCCGACCATTTTACCCGTCTCATCGGATCAAACCCAGCTTCCGGTTTTATTCTGGGGTGACAGTCATTGCCGCAGTCTCGCTCCACTGATGCGGTCACTCGCTGAGCGGCACCGTGTGAACTTTCATTACTCGGTACGAGATGCCCACCCGGCCATACTCGGTGTCGATGTCGACCCAGAGCGTAGGAACGTGAAGCGCTACAACAAGGCAGTCTTCCAATTTATCGAAAAAAATCAGATCAAACACGTGATCCTCGTATGCCGTTGGGCAGCCTATGCCCGAACCTCCAGAGGGACTCATGGTATGAGCGACCCGGATGCACCGGGCAAACCATCCACCGAAGTCTTCAAAGCAAGATTCTCAGCGACCATCGATACTCTCACCAAGGCGGGGGTGACGGTGTGGATCTTGAAACAGGTCCCTGTCCAACCACGGAACCCACCTGAGCTTCTGGTTCACGCGGTACAGTTCAACCGCGATATTACCACAATGGGCGTGACTCTTGAGGAGCACACGAAAAATCAATCCTTCGTGAATGGCGTGATCGACTCCACAGCCTCTAAAAACTGTCACGTCATCGATCCACTGCCTGTTTTTCTCACCGAGAATAACCTTTGCCGGATCGCACTCGACGGGCAATCACTCTATCGAGACAGAGACCATCTTTCAGGATTTGGCAGCCTCCAACTTCAGCCATTGTTCGATCCGATCTTTGAGAAATTTTCTAAAACTTACCGTAAACCCGCACCCTAACAGAAGTCGCAACCATCATCAGGAAGCTGCAATTCCAGCTTCTATGCAACAAGCTCCATCGGTCACCGTGAAGCAGATGTTTTTTTCCGCTACGCGTCCGGCCTGAGCCTCATCGTGAGTGACCATGATGATGGTTCGGCTCCCCTTCAGCTGCTGAATAAGTTCTTCGATGGCTGCGGTGGCCTTGGGGTCGAGGGCGCTCGTCGGTTCATCCATCAAGATCACATCAGGCTCCATAGCCAAAATACGGGCCAGACAAAGACGCTGACGCTGCCCAACTGACAGCTGAGATGCGGGTGCTGTTAGTCTGTCTTTGACTTCCTCCCAGATGGCGGCTGACTTAAGTGCGGTCTCTACAATTTCCTCCGCTTCCTTTTTATCATAGCCCGGCTGGTGGCGAATGCCAAAAAGCACGTTCTTCGCAATGGAGCCTGGAAAAATCACGGGCTGCTGGAACAAGGTGGCGATTCGAGAACGCAGCTCGTCAGCATCGACGTCTTTGGACCTGATCGACATCCCATTGAGCAAGACATCGCCGATCACTTGCAGCTCCGGTGTAAAATCGATCAACCTGTTCAGGCACTTCAAGAAAGTGCTTTTTCCAGCTCCTGACGGTCCTGTGATCGTGGTCACTGTGTTCCTCTCAAATCCAAGTGTCGCCTTGTTGAAAATACAGACCTTGTCCGCACTCACACAAAGATCTCGCACCTCGATGATGGAGTTAACTGGAGCCTGTTCATCGATGCGATGAAGTTTGGCGTATTTGTTTTCTTTATGCATGGCGTGATTCGTCGTGGGTTTTCAAGCGTATTGGTAAGACTAGCATGCTCATGGCAAAGACCAGCAATAAAAGCACCAGGGCCGCGCCCCAGAGATTACCGCTGGCTGATTCCAAGGAATCCTGGGCGAGCACAAAAATATGATACGGCAGTGTCAGCACCGGCGAGTTCTTAATGCCCTCAGGCAATCCAGCACCGGAGAAAACCGTGGCTGTGAAAAGAATTGGGGCAGTCTCTCCTGCGGCACGAGCCAGCCCTAACAGAAGGCCGGTTAAGATGGAACTCCAGCAGCGTGGCAGAACAACCGTCCACGCCACCTGCGCTTTATTCATACCTAGGCCCCGTGCCGATTCGATGTAGGCCGATGGGATCGCGGAAATCCGTTCGATCAACACCACGGTGATCGTAGGCACAATCATCATGCCTAACAAAACCCCACCTGTGAGCCAAGATTTCCCCATTTCCAAGTCTCGGACAAAAAGAATAAACCCCATAATGCCCAAGAGGATCGATGGCACGCCATTGAGAATGTAGAGCAACATTTCCAAAGCCCCGGACAGCTTGTCGCGCTTCCGGAAATACCGAACCAAAAAGGCCAGCGCTGTAGATATGGGAACCGCCACAATAGCTGCCGTGACAAGCAAAATAGCAGTGCCTAACAAGTTCATTAGAATCCCCCCTGAAGCACCCGCTTGCTCCATTCCTTTGCTCAAAAAGTCGAAACTCAGAGCTCCGATTCCCTTACCGACCACCGCGAAAAATAACACCGCAAACAGAACTACTCCGGACAATGCACAGGCAGAAAACAGCGTTGTGGCGATTCGGTTTTTCAACCGTCTAGATGAAGATAGTTTCACGAGACACCTCCCCTCTTTTCAGCATAGTGAACAAGAAACCTGCCCAATACAGTGATCACCATCACACCTAACAAAAGCACCAATGCCAGAGCTGTGATCGCGCCCCAGTGTCCGGGGTCGCCGAAGGCAATATTCACCTCGGAGCCGCCTAACTTGGATGTCAACGTTTGGCCTGGTTCTAAAATTTTATCAAAATCAACGATCGATGCAGGTAGCTGGTTATCTTGTCGGCCCACCACCAACATCACCGCAATGGTTTCGCCCACACCACGCCCGAGCGCCAACAAAACGGCAGCCATCATTCCTGATCCAGCTTGAGGAACCAGCACGGAAAATATCATTTCAGAACGGGTCATGCCAAGGCCACGCGCAGCATCGCGCTGAATGCGAGGCACTGCACGCAAAGCATCATCACAGAGAGTCACCACAGTCGGCAGAATCATCACACCTACCAGCAACCCTGCTGTTAGCAATGTATCGCCCGTGTTGAGATCAAAACCTCTTCTGACCCACTCACGCAGAAAAAGAATACCAAGAATACCGTAAATGACCGAAGGCACACCGGCTAACAACTCGATGATCCCCTTGACAATCATCCGCCAGCGGTGGCCAGCAATCTCTGCCGTATAAACCGCCGCACCGATGCCCAAGGGTGCCGCAAAGAGAATCGCAATGAGACTGACTACAGCCGAGCCGTAGATCATCGAGAGCATACCAAATTTTTCACTGCGGTAATACCACTCCGTCCCCGCTAACAAATCCCAGACACCACCACGCCATGCTGGAAGACTATGGATCAAAAAAGCCGCCAGCATCAGCACAATAAAAAGCACCATCACCCCGCTGCCGATGTAGCAGGAGACCAGAGTGAATGACTTCTTGGAAGATGGGGGTCGCATGGATGTGTTTGGCTATTTCAATCTGCTGAGCGGTAAGTAGCCATGTTTTTCCATCAGCTTCTGCCCCGGCTCGCTGAGCATGTAGTCGACCAACACCTTAGCCTTGCCTGTAGGCTCCCCCCGAGTGATCAAATTGAGAGGTCGGCTCATTGGGTATTTTCCAGAGGCAATGTTGGATCCGGTGGCGGCGACAGAGGCATCATCATTGTCAGTTAGATTGAGAGCATAGACGGTTTCATTATCGGCCCACGCCATCGATAGCTGGCTGATCGCACCAGGAGTGGTCGCCACCTTGGTGCGTGTTTCCTCGTTAGCCCCTACCTCCGGATGGCTCACCTCTGGGGCCTTATCTGCGCTGCCATATGCATAATTGGCAAAGACTTCCCAAGTGCCGCGGCCGGGCTCTTTGTTATAGAACACGATCGCCTCATCAGCGCCGCCGACATCCTTCCAATTTGTAATCTTCTTTTCGTAGATCGCTTGCACCTGTTTTCTGGTCAGCGACTTGACTCCTCCTTTCCAGACATCAGCGTTGACCACAAGAGCCACTGCATCGGCGCCGATTTGAGTCACCTTCAGATCTACTCCGGGAAAACGATCGCGATCACTTTTGGTCAGTGGTTTGGATGCCATGCCAATATCGGCAGTGCCCTCACCAATGGCAGTAATTCCGCCACTGGAGCCACCTTGGGTATCGACAAAAATCTTGGTATCACTCTCACCGCGCAACGCTTCAGCGGCCTCGGCCACGGCTAAATTCACCGTGGTGGACCCAGTGATTTTCAGTGTCGGCTTCTTGTCAGAGCATGAACTCATCATCAGTCCTGAAATCAAAAAAAACGGCGTTATGAAACGGTGCATAAAATGTACGAGGCCGGATAATAGATGTTATTCCCAGTAATCTATCAGCTATCCTGACACACATGTGTCGGATCCATAGCAAAAATCAGAACCTTTACTCTTTGCAATTGGGAAACCGACGATTAGCTTCCGACCACTATGAGCAAAATCGTACCACTTATCAGCTCCGGCACAGCCGGCCCACTTGGCGTTCTTCACCTCCCACGCCTTTGGCAGAAAGCCTCTCTCGAAAACGCCGGCAAGATCGCCGATGGCTACCCTGGCTGCGGCCAAGGCTACGACCAGATGGTGCTCGACGGCCTAGGCCTGGATCGCGACGCCTTCCTCGAATTCATTGCCACCAAACCTACCTACGTCGAATGTGAGAAGTGGGTTCAAGCCAATGGCAGCAAAGTGAATGCCGAATCCATCTCCGAGCTCAACGCCGCCATCACTGGCTACATCCACAAGGATGAAACCCGTCAGGAAATCCTCAGCAACGTTGGCTTACCAGACGGTGAGCCACGCGATGCTATCAACTTGAACAACCTCGACGACTGGGACGAGTTCCACAAGTCCGTCATTAAGTAAGTTTCGTTCTTAGAATCTAACTACACGCTGGTGGAGGGTCGCGACCTTCCACCGGCGTTTTTATTTTCGCATTGTCCAAAGCTCTCGCAACGGTCAGATTCTTAGCATGTTGAGATCCATCTTATGCCTGCTCACGTTCACCAGCTTACTTTTTGCACAGGGTAACCCTGCCGCGCTTCCATGGAAACCGGAAGTAATCAACGGCGTGCCCTACGTGCCGATAGACCAAGTAAAGCAGTTCTATGGTTTTGACCAGATGCAGATGCAACAGAAGCAGCTCACCTTGGAAAATAACTCGGTCAAAGTTGCATTCACCGTGGGAGGACACGAGGTGCGGCTTAACGGGGTGAAGTTCTTCAGTGCCGAGCCGGTGATTCTCAAAAATGGCAAATATTTTTTATCACAGCATGATCTCACCACACTGTTGGATCCAGTCCTCCGGCCACAAAAGCCCCAGCCCCCAAAACTTCAAAAGGAAAATATCAAGACGGTGATCCTCGATCCCGGTCACGGAGGCCATGACAAAGGAGCTGCCGGCCTCGAAGCGAAATACACTCTGATTCTGGCAGAGCAGATCAAGAAGATGTTAGTAGCTAGGGGTTATGCCGTTGCATTAACCCGAGAGAAAAATAACTTTGTTCCGCTTGCCGAACGCATCCGCCTAGCTAACAAGAAAAACAACGCGGTCTTTGTCTCGATTCATTTCAACGCCGGCCCCAAGCAAGTAAGAGGCATCGAAACCTATATACCGAGCACCCTCAACGGCCAGGGAATGAATAACAATGCTGATAACATCGCCCTCGCCACGGCCATGCATTCGCGTGCATTGCTGTATTTGAACAACCCAAAAGGCAACAACTTCGAAATGCCTGATCGCGGCATTCGTCGTGCCAGATTCAACGTTTTTATGAACATCAAGCACCCCACCGTTCTCATCGAAGGTGGTTATCTCAGTAACAAGGTTGACGCCGGACATATTCAAGATCCGATCTATCAGAACACCCTAGCTTCTGCCATCGTCAGAGGTATAGACGTCTTTAAAAACACCCTCCGATAGCAGCTAGCGTGATGCCTGCGACAACTGCACGAAAGATAGAAGGTAGCACCATGAAAGTTCTATTTCTGACCATCTCACTGATTCTAACACAGGCTGTGGTGATGGCTCATGAGGTCATTGGTTATCTCCCCGAGTATCGGGTCAGCGACCAGACTTTGGCGTCGATGAAACATTGCACAGATGTTGTTTACTTCGGCAACACGCTCGCTGCCGATGGCTCCATCACGATGTCGCCAGTGGCAAGCAAACATCTTAAAACCATTAAATCCCGACTGCAAGGTACTGACACTCGCCTCATCTTGTGCCTTGGTGGCTGGAAAAAAGACGAACACTTCCCAGCTGTCACTTCCTCCGAGCAATCCAGAGTCACCTTCGCCGAGACTCTGGCTAAATTTGCCAAGAAATACGATATTGATGGTGTCGATCTCGACTGGGAATATCCTAAGAACGCGCAGCAATGGCATGACCTTGGCAAGCTGATCGCAGCTGGTAAAAAGGCGATGGGCGCAAGGCCGTTCATCTGGTCGGTGGCGGTTCATCCACGTCACCTTATTCCGAACGAGGTGGTCAAGCAGCTAGATCGCATCCACCTCATGACTTACGACGCTGGAAAAAAACACTGCGATACCACCGTGGCACAGACAGCCATCCAAGAGTGGAAAAAGCGTGGTGTGCCTGCGAACAAGCTATGTATCGGCGTCGCATTTTACGGCAGAAAAATGGAAAACCGCAACGAAGTCAAAACTTACGCAGAGCTCTTTCAGATCTATGGGAAAGCTGTTCAGCAATCACAAACTGCAGGAGGATTTTTCTATGACAATCCCAGATCATGCCGTATCAAAAAAGAAATGGTCACTAGTCATCAACTGCGCGGTCTGATCGTCTGGGAGATTGGTCAGGACGCTAGAGGTGAAGCCGCGCTTCTTCCCTTGTTGAAATAAATCATACCTTCTAAAGACGATACAACATCATCCCATGAAATTCTTTATCCTCTTGTTACTCCTCGCCGGATCGCTGGCTACCCAGATAGCCGCTGCTGACAAATTCCAATGGCAGGTCACTGAAATCGGAGACCACAATTATGTGCCGCTGGATCAGGTGAAAACCTTTTATCGTTTCACCCAATTGCAGATTCAAGATGAAGCCAAAACTCTGACCTTGAGCAGCCGAAGTGTTGAAGCCATTTTTCGTACCGAAACTCGTGCTGCGTATTTCAATGGCGTAAAATTCGTGCTCACCCATCCGCTGGTCAAAAAAGATGACGGGTATCTCGTTTCCCAATTTGATTTGAGCGCCTTGATCGACCCCATCTTACGTCCGAAGTTCATTAAGAATGCCGGGAAATTCAAAACCGTAATCCTCGATGCCGGTCATGGAGGCAAAGACCAAGGTTCCGCCGGTGAGGAAGCTAAACACACGCTGAAGCTGGCAAAAAAGCTCAAGCCGCTGCTGGAAAAAAAGGGTTACACCGTCATCATGACACGTGAAGAAGACATCTTTGTTCCTCTAGCTGATCGGGTGCAAATGGCGAATGCTCATGAGAACGCCGTCTTCATTTCGCTGCATTTCAATTCTGGAAATCCCAACGCTCAGGGATTTGAAACCTACGTCTTGAGCCGCCGTATTCCTGGCAAAAACACCCATGCCGCCAGTGTCGCTCTCGCCACAGCCGTCCACTCACGGGCGATCTTTTCGCTGGGTAAGGGTCACATTAAAGACCGAGGCATACGCAGCGCTAATTTCAATGTACTCAATGGCTGCATACACCCAGCCATACTGATCGAGGCCGGATTTTTGACCAACAAAGAAGAAGCCGCGATGGTGACCGCTGATGATTTCCAGAAAATACTCGTCGAGAGTATTGTGAACGGCATCAATGTTTACCGCTCCGCGGTGACCAAGTAGGCTAGCTTTGCACGCTGGCGACAACCTAGGTGAGCTAGGCAATCAGAGGATGATTATGCCTTGGCTTGCCGACAGCCTGAAAAGACTGTCCTACGTTGCTTGCTCAATGGCGCGCTGTTTCCTAGAGTGTGCTGCACGAGTCTATGCATCAGTGCCAAAATAGCCCCGTCACTTGTCATCCATGACTACTAACAAATCACCATCACTTTCCTACCGTCCGGACATCGATGGCCTGCGCTGCATTGCTGTGGTGCCGGTGCTGCTGTTCCATGCCGGTCTGGGTTTTACCGGAGGTTATGTGGGAGTGGATATCTTCTTTGTGATTTCAGGTTTCCTGATCACCTCGATCATAGCCAAGGACATCCGCGAACAGAAGTTTTCGATGCTGCACTTCTGGGAACGCCGCATCCGCCGGATCATACCCGCTGCTGCAGTTGTTGTGTTCTGCACCTTGGTCGCCGGTGCTTTCATTTTGCTCCCGCAGCAGTTTATCGATCTTGGCTCATCAGCCGCTGCGCAGACGATGATGGCGGCGAACTTCTACTTCTGGGATCAGTCCGGCTACTTTGCGCCCTCAGCGGAGTTCGCACCGCTGCTGCACACGTGGTCGCTGGCCGTCGAAGAGCAGTTCTATTTCATTCTGCCGCTGCTGTTGGTTTTTGCCATGGGTAGGAAACGGACCAGTTCAGGCACAGCCATCAAGCTGCTAGGCACAATATTTGTGTTGTCATTTCTCTGGAGCATTCACTCCACCCGGACCACCCCCGACTCCGCCTTCTTCCTCCTGCCGGCGCGTGCATGGGAGTTACTCACAGGCAGCCTGCTGGCTCTGGCCGGCACATCGCGGACCTGCGGGCCACGACTGAACGAAATCCTGAGTGCCATTGGAATCGGACTCATCGGCTTTGCCGTTTTTTACTACGATCACGCTACGCCGTTTCCCGGACTGGCCGCCGTGCCGCCGTGTCTGGGCACCGCACTGCTGCTTTTTTCCAATCAAAACAAACCCACCTTCTGTGGTCGGATCCTCGCCCTGCCCCCGCTGGTTTTCATCGGAAAAATTTCCTACTCACTCTACCTCTGGCACTGGCCGTTGCTAGTCTATGCGCGCCATCTGGCCATCGATGAAACATCTCTAACAGTCAGAATTTCCATGGTGGTAATCAGCATCGTGCTGGCAACGCTGACTTGGAAATTCGTCGAGAATCCGTTCCGTGGCAAATCGACGCTGAAAAACCGCAATCAGGTCTTTTCATTCTTCTTCGTCACCACGGCCTGCCTGCTGCTTATGGCCTCGGTAGTGATCTCCACCAACGGTTTTCCCTCGCGACTTAGCCAGCAGGCGCAAACCTATGCGAAGGCCGGACAGGAGGAACTCCCCATCCAACAAACACGCGCTGTCACCAAGGAAGGCACACTACCCACCGTCAACCCGGCCGACAACGGCACGCCGGTGTTACCCGTCTTGGTCTGGAGCGACAGCCATGGCAGGGTGCTCGCGCCGATGTTTCGCAAGCTGTGCGACCAACACCAAGTCAACATCTACATCGCCACCCGTGATTCACACGTTCCACTGCTCGATGTCAGTCTCGAACCGATGTTGAAAAACGCCGCCGAATACAACGATGCGGTTTTCAAGTTCATTCAGGAAAACAAGATCAGAACCGTTGTTCTCGTGTCTCGCTGGCGAGCCTACATCGAGGAAACCCCCAACCATGCGCTCATGCGGCAACGTGGGGCTACTGAAGAAGACGACTCATCCGCGAAAGATGTGTTCCAGTCTCACATGGCCAGCACTGTCGCGCGCCTGCGGGAGGCAGGAGTGGAGGTCTGGATCATGAAACAAGTGCCCTACCACGATCGCCATCCTCACGAAAGTCTGGCCCGTGCCGTGATGCTGGATCGCGATATCGCCACCTTGGGCTCCACGATTGCAGAGCACAAGAAACGTCAGGCATTTGTCAATTCAGTGATCGACGCACAGGCCTCCGAGCAGGTGCACATCATCGATCCCCTACCGGTCTTTGAAATGGAAAACCAACACTACCGCCTGCAGAAAGACGGCAAATCACTCTACCGCGATGACGATCACCTCTCGGACTATGGTAGCACCCTGCTGGCTCCGATTTTCGAACCGATGTTCAAATCCATCGTCGAACAGCACCGCCCTCGCCACTGACATAGAGCCGGGCTTTCAAGGCACGGCTGTTAGCCCGCTGCGTGCTCAAGGGCGCGCTGTTTCATCTGGGTGGCCATCAGGTTCAGAGCATTGGCACGTGTGGGTGCTAGGTGCTCCTTGAGGCCGGTTTGATCGATGAAGGACATGTCAGCCTTCAAGATGGCATCGGGTGTCTCACCATCGAGCACCCGAACGAAGAGGGCGATCATGCCCTTGGTGATGAGTGAATCGGAATCGGCCTGATAGTGCATCAGGCCGTCCGAGAAGCTGGCATCGAGCCAGACTTGCGACTGACAACCTTTGATAAGCTTGTCAGCCGTCTGGTTTTCCTCGGGCATTGCAGGCAGGGACTTGCCGAGACCGATGACATATTCGTATCGTTCGGTCCAGTCGTGGAAAAAACCAAGTTCCTCCAGTAGCTCTGCCTTTTTTGCCTCGATTCCCATATTAGCTAGCGTTTTGCTGGAGCACGGGAAGGATGCGGGCAACCTTCTCCTTCATTTCCTTGCCAGGCTTGAACTTCACCACAGCGCGTGGTGGGATTTTCATGTCGAGACCTGGGTTTTTAGGGTTACGGCCGACTTTACCTTTCATTTCGCGCACTTGAAATGAGCCAAAGTTGCGGATGACCACAGTATTTCCTTGGGCAAGCTCGCCGGTGACAGTTTCGAGCAGAGATTCCAGAACATTGAGGACGTCAGCTTGGCCGAGGCCGGTTTTATTGCTGAGCTTGGTGACCAGATCGCGTTTAGTAATTGTTTCCATGAGTATCAGATAATGAATGAATTAGCATCAGGCGTGTGCATCGCCTGTGCGGGGTTGGGAAAACCATAGACCGATGAAATTGTCCCGAAAAAAATGCTTCTATCTTATGCACATTCCCAAGGAATGGGGGTTTCGGGCCCGCTTTTTTTCAAATCCGTCACTTCTCAAGTCCACGAATGGCCGATGATTCATGGAATAAACCCGAAATCTGGTGTTTCATACCCCCATGTCACGCTTGTTACTCCTCAATTTCACATGTGTGATCGCCCTATTTTTACTCTCAAGCTGCGCCAATCCACCATCGTCCGCCGGTAAAACGACTGCTGCATTGCCACAAGCGCAGGACCGGTCGATTCAACGTCTGGAAACGATCATGCTCGGTGGTCAGCCGCAGGTGATTTCAATTCGTGGAAATGACGACACGAATCCGGTGCTGCTATTTTTGCACGGTGGCCCGGGGATTCCCGAGATGCCAGTTGCCCACCTCAACAGAGGGCTTCAGCGCGACTTCACCGTAGTGCACTGGGACCAGCGCGGAGCTGGCAAATCTTACCACAAAGACATTCCCATGGACTCAATGACCATCGATCAGTTCATCCAAGATACGCTTGAGCTTAGTCGTTATCTAACGACACGTTTTCAGCAGAAGAAAATTTACTTGGCTGGGTTTTCCTTTGGTTCACTCGTGGGTATTCAAGCGGCGGCAAAATCACCTGAGCTCTATCATGCCTACGTTGGAATCAGTCAGTTTGTAGACATTCCCGAATCGGAAAAAATATTGGATACGCGGATACGGCGACTGGCCAAAGAGCAGAAGAACAAAACAGCCTTACAATATCTCGCCAAGACCAATCCCCCGCCCTATCCGGATCACGATGTGGAGACACGGATCAATGACATAGCAGCTGGCCTTGTCAGAGACAAAATCAACCAACCCATCGGAATCAAACAATACGCCATGATCGCACTCGGTTCAGACGACTATTGTCTGCACGAACTCTTTGGTATTTTGAAGGGGAGTAAATTCTCCAAACTCGCCTTGGAAGACATGCTCTACACAGTTGATGTTAGAAAACACGTGAGCCGGGTCGATGTCCCAGTGTATTTTCTAGCAGGGAAATATGATACGATCTTGAGTCCGGAACTGATGAAGCGATTCCACGACAACTTAAAGGCCCCGCGAGGTAAGACCTTCATCGAATTCCCCCACTCGGACCATGCTCTGCACATGGGGAACCCTGCTGCTTTTCAAGCGGCGATGCGACAGGTGCTAACAGAAACATTTCAACGCTGAAGGGATACTATTCCCGCTCTGATAATCGCGTTTCGATCTCCTGGAGCAATGTCTCTATTTCCGGCACGGGAACTCCCACCTCGTGAGCTCGCCTAACTGGCTCGCGCCATATTGAATCAACCTCCACGGCACGACCTTCAACGTAATCGATCATGCTAGAGGGCCTGTACGCATCCATGGGGCGCGTCACCTCGATTTGAGAGTCTAAGAATGAGTCTTCGATCGAGTGTCCCAAGGACGCGGCCACTTGCTGAACTTCGCGCATAATACGCCGAACCCGTTGTTCCATTCCAGGCATGGCTAACAAAGTTTTAGTATCTATACCTCCCTCCGAGATCGCGAGTCCATTGAATGGAATATTCCAGACCAGCTTCATCCACTGCGCACGCTCCAAGCTGGAGACGCCTTCACAATCAATCTCAGCGTTGCTCAAACACGCTACCAAATAATCTAGCTCCACTCGTTCATCTTGGGTCAGCCGCCGTTCTTGACCGAGATATTTCCCCACCCGGATCAGGCCGGATGCAGTGTGACTGATTTGCCCCGGACCAAGCCGGTTGATGCAAACAAAGCAAAGCCCGCCATAAACGCGCCAAGCACCAAACAAGTTGGAAAGCTCATGCGCGCTGCCCAAACCATTCTGAAGTGTTAGAATTCGTGTCTGCGACCCGACCAGAGGACTTACCACATCGAAATACTGACTGTTAGATGTGGTCTTCCATGCAATAATGACCAAATCCACGACGCCTATTTCACGGCTACTTCGCCGGCAATTGACCTGAGGTAATTCAAAATCACCGGCAACACTGCTAATTTTCATCCCATGTTCGGAAACATGGCTGTAGTCACTGCGTAGTAAGAACACGACTTCCAGACCCGCCTTAGCAAGCCGCGCTCCATAATAGCTGCCGACAGCGCCAGAGCCTACGATGGCAACCTTCTTGATATGCCATGGCTCCGTCAAAGGATCGGTAGAATTGGCCTTCTTGTTACTTGTCATAGGCTTGGATGACTATTTTCTTCCACAGCATGACGGCAGTGCGGAGTTGAAAAACATACGTTTGGATGTCGATACATGGTAATAACACTTTGATTTCCGTCTTTTAAGATGTAGGAGTTAATTGTTCGCACAAGGGTATCAAGATGGCGACACGATCACACACACTCATCTACCCAATTGCCTGCTCTCCTTTAATGGGAGGGCAGGTTCTTTTTTGTCCAATCTGTTAGCGTGGAACCAAGAGCTTCACACATTTGGCGGATTTCATCCGCAGTGATACTCAGTGGTGGAAGTAACACAATGGTATCGAGTATCGCTCGTGTTAACAGCCCATGATCACGGGCTAACAGACAAATCTTTTCCCCCACTCGGGGGGAAACATCAAACGCCTTACCGTTCGCGCCACGCAGTTCAACCCCGACGACCATGCCGCATTGGCGTACTTCATAAATCATCGGATGTCGGTCTGCCAGATCAGCTAACAAGCCTTTCAGGAGTTCCACTTTCTCTGGCAACTTCAGTAACGTTTGCTCTTGGTCAAAGATACTCAAATTGGCCAACGCGGCCGCGCAGCCCAGCTGGTTCGCGGTGTAGCTGTGGCCGTAGTAAAACGCCCTGTCCGCATCACCCAGAAAGGCATCATACACTTGCGATTGAACCATCGTAGCGGCCAATGGCAAATACCCCCCTGTTAGACCTTTGGCCAAACATAGAAAATCGGGAACCACCTGCTCGCGTTGGCAGGCAAACATCGTTCCAGTTCTTCCAAATCCCGTCATCACCTCGTCGAGGATGAGGTGCACTTGATGCTCGTCACACCATCGCCGGATTTCTGCCAACATGCCTTCCGGCCACGGGCGGATTTGATTCACCCCCTGCACCAACGGCTCAATGATCACCGCCGCCGTCTTTGCAATTTGGTCTTTGTTCAGCGTTATTAGCTCGCCGAGACCGGACAGATGGGTCACGGGAAACCCAAATTTTTTGAATCGATCAAAAAACGCACCCACGCCTCCAAGTGAAGCCGCACCCATTGTGTCTCCGTGGTAAGCTTGATCAAAAGCAATGAATTCGGTTCTCTCAGGCGCCCCGGTTTGGAATCGGTATTGGATCGCCATTTTCACAGCGCACTCCACGGCCGTCGACCCATCATCCGAGAAAAACACCCGGTTAAGAGTATCCTTTGCAAAATATCCACAGAGCTTTTCAGCCAGCTCACTTGCGCGTGGATTGGAAAACCCGAGGTAGCTGGTGTGAGCGACCTTATCCAGCTGGGCCTTGATTGCCTCGTTGATCACGGGATGCTTGTGGCCGTGGATATTGGTCCAGATGGAAGCATTGCCATCGATGTATTTCCTACCTTCGGAATCGGTCAGCCACACCCCTTCGCCATCGACCAGCACCAATGGCTCACTATCGGCCCACTCAGACTGGCGGGTAAACGGGTGCCAGCAATGTTCCTTATCCGCTGCAATCCAATAGTCCGTGTCCACGCCCTCATCTGGTCACAAGCCGTCACAGATGGCAAGACTTGGGCAGACAACAAGCATTCGTAAGCAGTCAGCCTCCTCGATCCACCGTGATTTTCGGTATGGTTTAATGAAGTATTCGGACGACGCTGGCTGGAGGATAAAATCACATTATTTGGTAAATAGTTTGAATTTTACCCAAATCTAGACGTCTATGTTAGTGATATGAAAACAAAACTACTCCTATTGGCCTCCGCGGCCATTATTCCGCTGACTCTGCCTTCCTGCGACCCAGGAGTGTATTACGGCGGCACATACGGCTCCGGTTATTCATCGGGAGGCTATGTAAGCTCTTTACCCTATGGTTACCAAACCGTTCACGTCAGCGGCAATCCCTACTACTACCACAACAATGTATGGTATCGTAGAAGTAACGGCCGATACATTCGCTGTTCGCGACCACACGGTTACCGTGGCTCACTTGGTGGGCATCACTCAGGACATGGCCACATCAGCCATCTTCCGAGTGGCTACCGCAGCCACACGATCAGAGGATCTCGCTACTACAGCCATGGCAACAGTTGGTATCAACGTCGCGACGGCAAGTATTACCGAGTTTCCAGACCTAGTTCATACCACCCAAGTTCCAAGCCTAGCTGGAGATCAAATGATCGCGGTCGCTCAGACTACCGTGGTCGTGGCCATACCAGCATCAACCCCGGTATCAGAAGTGGTGTCAAACCACAGATCAGCTCGCCTAGGAACACCAACATGGTGGTCTCCCGCAAGCAACCACGCGTGACTCCTAGCACTTCGAGTAGATCTCGTGGAAACTCGGTCGAGAGAAAGAAACCAGAAGCGAAGGATTTCTTTCCAGGCGGTCGTAGCCGCAGATAACGTCTGAACTACATTCTCTCGGGAGCTTCGATCCCGAGCAGACCAAGACCCTTAACCAACACCCGGCTGGTAAGCTCACAGAGCACCAGGCGGGTGTTTTGCGTTTCACCCTCCGATTTCAAAACCGGGCAGGCTTCAAAGAATGAGTGGAATGCCTTGGCGAGTTCGAGCAGGTAATTTGCCAGCAGATTCGGGCGGAAATCATCCAGCAAGGATGGAACCACAGCACCGAAGCGGACCAGCGTTCTGGCCAGATGAATCTCGGCTTCCTCGGTGATGGCGATTTTTTCGATATCCAGCTTCACCCCATCATCCAGTTTCCGGAAAATCGAACGCACCCTCACGCAGCTGTATTGGAGATAAGGTGCGGTGTCGCCCTGAAGCGCCAACATGCGATCCCAACTGAACACGTAGTCGGTCATCCGGTGCTGCGAGAGTTCGGCAAACTTGACCGATCCTATACCGACGATCTCAGCCACCGAATGTTTTTCATCAGCAGGCATGTCGGGATTTTTCTCCTCGATCACTTTACCCGCGCGCTCCACGGCTTCGTCGAGAACATCGACAAGCTGCACGTTATCGCCGCTGCGGGTTTTCATCAGCTTGCGATCCTCTCCGAGAATGGATCCGAAGGAAACATGCTGCATCTCAGGGCTCAATCCGCGCTTGCGGGTGGCTTCGAAAATTTGTTGGAAATGAAGCTGTTGGGGAGCTCCCACAACATACCAGATCTGATCGGCATCCCATTCCTCGACCCGGAAATCGATCGTGGCGAGGTCAGTGGTGGCGTAGAGGAAACCTCCGTCGGCTTTCCTAACAACTGTAGGTTTATCTCCCAGCTTGGCATCACCGTCGAAGAAGACGCAGACGGCACCTTCGCTTTCTCTCGCAACACCACTTTCTAACATTTCGTCGACAAGTGGCGCGAGTCGATCGTTGTAAAAACTCTCGCCATACCAGAAATCAAATTCCACATCGAGGCGGTCATAAATCCCCTGCAGACCATCCTTGGAAAGCTCGACACACTTCTCCCAGATTTCCAGGTTCTCTTGGTCACCTGCTTGGAGTTTGACCAGCTCTTGTTTGCAGGTTTCACGCACTTTTTCATCGTCGCCACACAGTCCGTTGACGGTGCGGTAGACGCGCAGCAGCTCGGCCACCGGGTCGCACTCCAGCGCGTCTTGGTCGAGGACCGTTTTCCAGCCGTGGATGATCATTCCAAATTGCGTGCCCCAGTCGCCGATGTGGTTATCGGTGATCACTTTGTGTCCCAGAAAACGAGCGATGCGCGCCAAGCTATCGCCGATGATAGTAGAGCGAATGTGGCCGACGTGCATTGGCTTCGCCACGTTTGGTGCTGAGAAATCGACGACGATGGTCTGGGCTGGGCTCGCAAGTGGCACGCCAAGGCGATCATCACCTAACAACTGACCCACACGCTGAGACCAGGCTTCGTTTTTGATTTTGAAATTGATAAACCCAGGCCCTGCGATGTCTGCCGTCGCGAGGTTACCGAGATCAAGCGCCTCCACCAGTTTGGTAGCGAGTTCGCGCGGGTTGGTTTTGATGCGTTTAGCGAGCACCATGGCGACGTTGCTCTGGTAGTCTCCGAATCGCAAATCAGCGGAGGCGTCCACCTGCACACTGAAGTTTTCAGGTAGCTCGACACCCACCGCTTTCAGCGCGGCGAGCAAGGATGTTTCTAATTTCTCGATCATCGTTCTAAATTCTATAGGGCACACATGAACCGAAAAAACGGAGCTGGCACCTGGACTCAGGTATTCACTTTTCAGTGTGAATACGAGATGGGCGCGATGCAAAAATATCAAGCACATCCTTCGCGCTCTCAGCCTCGCTGAGCTGCTCACGGATGGCGCAATTATTAAACATCTTGGCGATCGCCGCCAGTGTCTGCAAATGCATGCAGTAATCTTTTTTGGGAACCACGAAAAGAATGATGAAGTTCACCGGAGCATTGTCCAATGCTTCAAAATCCACACCTTCCTTGGAGCGGGCAAATGCGGCTACCACACTATCGACAGAATCAGAAAAAGCGTGAGGAATAGCAACGCCGGAACCGATGCCCGTGCTGATCTGCTGTTCGCGCTCTTTCAGTGCGTTGAGGACCTCCTCGCGCAGATCTGCCGAGAGCATATTCTTCTCGATCAGGTGATCCACGATATTGGATATCGCATCCACACACACCTCACCTTTCAGATCAAGAATGACCTGTTGCGGTGTTAATAGACTCGCCAATTTCATAATAGTGGTAGTGCCATCCCAGCCTCGTCTCCTAGTGCGGAGAGGGGGAGAAGCCGACTGGCGGGAGGGGCAATTACCCCGAAGCACACCCGCTGGCAAGTCTATTTGATTCGCCCACGTATCCCTCCACAACCTGCATAGCCCAGCTTAGCGGTTGACCTCCTCCATACACACATCATGATCTTTGGTATGAAGTCGAAAATGTGCCCCTATCTTATCGTCCACTTTTGTTTTTTGATTGGGGTTATGAATTTGTCCCCTGCGTCGGCCTGTCCTGACACTCCTGAGAAAGCGGATACTGCGCAACTGATCCGTATCCTTCTCGCTCAGGACCTGGGGACTCGTAAATTCCCCTTCTCCGAGGTCATTCACTCCGCCACGGGTAAACAGGTGCTACCTCTATCCAAAGAGAATTCCGCTCACGCAGTCTTGTTGGAAAAAGTGAATGCGGCAGCCCGAGCAACGGTCGTGAAACTCAACGCTCAGGATTCCCCTGTCAGAAAGCTCCGCCGGATCAACGAGGCCTCACGCTATTTTGAGGACGGCATCCTTGAATACCTCAACGCCGAGGACGATATCACCTGCGAGATCCCAAAGAACGCCAAGGGCAACGAACAACGCTCAGGCTACCCGGATCTGCTTATCACCCACACTGCAGCGGACGGCACTGTCACCCGCGCCTATCTCGATCCGAAGTTGTTCGAAGAAAAATCCCGCTCCTCGTCACTGCGCACCTTTTATTACGAGCCTCGCGAACATACCAATAAGATCCAGTACGACGCCCTTCACCTCTTGATCGGCATCAGCCACGATGGCAACAATCAGGCATGGACCTTCACCGGCTGGGAAATTTGCGACCTGTCCCATTTCCACGTCCGCCTCAAGGCCGAGTTCCAAGCATCTAACAAAGACCTCTATCGACCTAACATCATTAAATCCACCGGTAAGAAACCCTAGATACACGGTTGCGCCTTGACTCTTGATTCTGGAATCTTGACTCTCTCCAACATGCCTTTGTCCCACCGTACCAGCGGATCGACCGCTAGAGACGATTATCTCGAACAGATCCTCCATCTGATCGAGGAAAAGGGATACGCACGCCCCATCGACATCTCTAAAAAACTCAACATTTCCCAGGCCAGTGTCACCAACATGCTGCTCAAGCTCGACTCCGAGGGACTGGTGAAACATGAAAAATACCGCGGCACCACCCTCACCGAGGAGGGACTGCGCATCGCAAAGGCGATCATCGACCGGCATCAGGCTTTGACCCGCTTTCTGGAGCTCTTCGAGATCGATGAGGACACGATCTATCGCGACGTCGAAGGCATGGAACATCACGTCTCCAGACCCACATTGGAAGTGATCAAATCCCTCTCAGACCACCTCCAAAAGAACCCTGAAATCCTTGCCGAGATCAAAGCTGGCATGAATCTGCCCGAGCCTCCCCCGGAGACGGCCAGCATTACATGACCAATCCCCCCTTGCCATCTGAGTTAAGCAGGTGTATGGAAACCCGCGAAGCGCTATAAAAACGCCCAATTTCCAGCACCTTTTACCTTTTCAACAATGCTCAAGTGGACCCTTCAGAAAATCGTCGGCAGTAAAAATCAACGCGAGGTCAAACGCCTCGGACCTGTCGTTTCTCGTATCAATGAGATCGAGGAGGCATTCCAGCGGGAGTCCGAAGAAGCCCTGCGAGCCAAGGTAGACGGTTGGAAAACCCATCTTCATCGCTTCCTTCCGCTCGAAACAGCCACCAAGCGTGAGCTTGCCGGCATGGAGCCTGATGAGCTGCAAGCCGCAGCCGATGCCGTCAATGCCAGACTCGACTCTCTCCGCGATGAGTTTCCCAGCCTGCCTAAAGCGTCTACTAGCGTCGATTCCATCGAATCCGCCAAGGCTGCCTTCCGCGAAATCGAGGAAAATCACTTCCGTGGTGCCCGCGCCAAGTATCTTGATCAGATCATGCCCGAGGCATTTGCCGCGGTCAAAAACGCCGCCCGTCGTCTCTGCGGCCAAAGCATCGAAGTTTGCGACCAGCAGCTTCCTTGGGAAATGGTCCACTTCGACGTGCAGCTGATCGGTGGTATCGCCCTGCACCGTGGAATGATCGCGGAGATGCAGACCGGTGAAGGTAAGACCCTCGTCGCCACCCTGCCCGTTTTCCTCAACGCCCTCACCGGCCTCGGTGTGCACGTGGTCACTGTGAACGACTACCTCGCACGTCGTGACTCAGAGTGGATGGGTGCTGTTTTCAAATACCTTGGTCTCACTGTTGGCTGCATTCAGAGCCAGATGCCTCCGCACCTGCGCCGCGAGAAATATGAGTGTGACATCACCTACGGCACCAACGCCGAGTTCGGTTTCGATTACCTCCGCGACAACGGCATGTCCTCATCCAAGGAAGAGCAAGTTCAGCGCGGCCACTACTTTGCCATTATTGATGAGGTGGACTCCATTCTCATCGATGAAGCCCGGACCCCTCTCATCATCTCCGGACCATCCACCGTTTCCAACACCGAGCAATACGGTCGCTACAAACCTCTCATTGAGCAGCTCGTCAAACGCCAGAACACGCTCTGCAACGAACTCGCCGAAGAAGCCAAGAAATGCCAAGAGGCAGGTGACGAAGTCGGTGCCGGTCGCGCACTTTTCAAAATCAAACTAGGCAACCCACGCAATCGTCAGCTGATGCGTGCTATGGAGGACCACGAACTCCGCCGCCTGATCGAGAAGACCGAGCTCTCGATGTATCAGGACTCCCAGAAGCGCGATCTCTTCGCCATCAAGGAAGAGCTCTACTACACCATCGATGAAAAGGCACACGATGCCGACCTCATGGAAATGGGCCGCGAATTCCTCTCTCCGGATGATCCGGAAGCATTCGTTCTCCCCGATCTCGGCGAAGCCTATGGCGAGATCGATGCCGATCTCAACATGAGCGACGAAGAGCGCGCTCAGAAAAAGGAAAAGCTGCAACTCCGCCTCGATACCCAAGGCGAGAAAATGCACTCCATTTCCCAACTTTTGAAAGCCTACTGTCTCTACGAAAAAGACGTTGAATACGTCATCGCCGACAACAAGGTCATCATCGTGGATGAAAACACCGGCCGTGAGATGCCCGGACGTCGCTGGTCGGATGGTCTTCACCAGGCTGTGGAAGCCAAGGAAGGAGTGCACGTGGAAGAGGAAACCCAAACCTACGCCACCATCACCATCCAGAACTACTTCCGTCTTTACGAGAAGCTTGCCGGCATGACCGGAACCGCCGAAACCGAAGCCGCGGAATTCCATGACATTTACAAACTCGACGTTCTCCCGATCCCTACCAACGTCCCTAACATCCGTATCGATCACAACGATCAGGTCTTCAAGACCCGTCGCGAGAAATACAACGCCGTTGTTAGCAAAATTCAGGAAGCGCACGATCGCGGCCAGCCGGTTCTCGTAGGAACCGCATCCGTGGAAGCGTCTGAGCTGTTAGGAAAAATGCTCAAGCGCGCCAAGATCCCCTGCAACATTCTGAACGCCAAGTTCCACCGTCAGGAGGCCGAGATCGTCGCCAATGCCGGTCAAAAAGGAGCCGTCACCGTGTCCACCAACATGGCCGGTCGAGGCACCGATATCAAACTCGCCCCGGGTGTTCCTGAAGCTGGCGGACTTTTTGTCATCGCCACCGAGCGTTACGAATCTCGCCGAGTCGACCGCCAGCTGCGTGGTCGTTGCTCCCGTCAGGGTGACCCCGGCATGAGCCAGTTCTTCATCTCCTTTGA
This sequence comes from Oceaniferula spumae, assembly GCF_042849255.1. Taxonomy (GTDB): domain Bacteria; phylum Verrucomicrobiota; class Verrucomicrobiia; order Verrucomicrobiales; family Akkermansiaceae; genus Oceaniferula; species Oceaniferula spumae. The sequence continues at coordinate 3,762,222 of NZ_AP026866.1, read as the reverse complement.
GGACGATCTGATGCGTAACTTCGCCGCCGCCGAACGCATGACCAACATGATGGAACGCTTCGGCATGGAAGACGGAGAGGCCCTCGAGCACAAGTGGCTCAACAAATCCGTGGAGACCGCCCAGAAGCGTGTGGAGCAGCGGAACTACACCTGGCGTAAACGCGTTCTCGACTTTGATGACGTGATGAACAAGCAGCGTGAAGTTGTTTACGGTTACCGCAACGAAGTCATCAACTCCGAGAACCCACGCGAACTCATCGATGAAGTTATCGAGCGCGCCATCCCCGAAGCCGTATTGGGCTTCATGGAAGATCGCGATGAAGGAGCACCTGATTACGCCGAACTCCTCAACTGGGTCAACACCACCTTCCCGCTGCAACTCAGCCTTGAGGAAAGTGGCTTCCACGATCGTGATGCCCAAGGCAATGCCGACTTCGTGGTGCAAAAAGTCAAGGAAACCTACGAGCTCAAGATCAAACACGAGGACCCTGAACTGCTCGATATGCTTGAGCGCCACATCATCCTCACCGGTATCGACAAACTCTGGCAGGAGCACCTCTACAACATGGATGCTCTGCGCGAAGGTGTGCATCTACGCGCCCAAGGTCAGAAAGATCCGTTGGTTGAATACAAAAACGAGGCCTACTCACTGTTCGAGACCCTCATGGGCAGCATCGAGAGCGAAACGCTCGGCAACCTGTTCCGCTCGACCACGAACCTTGAGCAGTTTGAAAACTTCATGCGTGGCCAGCAAAACCTCACCAGTGACGCCAACGCCGGCCCAGCCATTACCAACGAGAACATTGCCCAGACCGGCAACTCTCAGGATCTGCAAATGACCCCAGTGGAAGACGGTCAGCAAATCAAGATCAACCTGCCCAAACGCCGCCCCATGGCCAAGATCAACCGCAACGAGGATTGCCCTTGCGGGTCAGGTAAGAAGTTCAAGAAATGCTGCGGCCGTGAGGCTTAGTTGCAGTAGTAGGTAGTAAGTGGACGGTGGTCAGTGCTTGCATTCACCGTCAACCCTCCTAACAACCTCCAATCATTCAACAGCCCCGGGTATTCACCCGGGGTTTTTCGTGACCCCCACCTTGACAGGTCAGACTAGTCTAGTCTATGTTTAACCCATGAAAACAATCGGTCTCTACGATGCCAAGACCAAGCTTTCTGCATTGATCGCAGAAATAGAGGCTAGTGGAGAAACCATCCAACTTACGCGGCACGGTAAAGTGGTGGCGGAGTTGTCCCCCCCCACTCCCGTCTCCTCACCAGTTCGCGGCTGTCTGAAGTCGGCTAACTTTTCAATGGCTGATGATTTTGATGCCTCTGAAACTGGCTTTGAGGATTTTTTCAATGCAGACGATGATCAAACCCCCTCAATGGTAGCTGAAAATAAGGAGAAATATGAAAGCTAGTGACCACCTTTTGGACACCAATGTCCTGCTTTTCTTCCTCGAAGACAGCCCTCGTTTACCAGCGGCGCTGGCCCAAATGATTGAGGATCCAAATACCCGAAGCCATGTCTCCCTGGCCAGCTTGTGGGAGATTGCGATTAAGAATTCTCTGGGGAAATTGACAGTGGACTATGCCAATCGGGCCGATTTACCGGAGCTATTAACTTCGATGGGTTTTCACATGATTAAACCGGACTGGGAAGCCATGCGAAACGCTGCCTATTTACCGATGCATCACCGTGATCCCTTCGACCGTCTGTTAGTCGCCGAGTGCCAGAACCGCGACTTCCCCATCCTCTCCTGCGATGGGCAGCTAGACGCCTACGGCATCACACGCATCTGGTAGCAGTTCGTTTTTCAACACAGAGAGAAACGGATCTCAGGTTGCAGGCTTCTCTCACTAGGCTGTCCGCAGGATTTTCTCCATCTTGCGTCCCTTTGCCAGCTCGTCCACCAGCTTGTCCAGGTATCTAACTTGTTTGGTCAATGGGGTCTCGATTTCTTCAATCCGATAACCACAGATAGTGCCTGTGATTAGACTCGCATTCGGGTTGAGCGTGGCTTCAGCAAAGAATTGCTCGAAGGTAACATCTTCCTCAATAAGGCGCTGCATATCCTTCTCCTTGAAACCTGTCAGCCACGTAATGACCTGATGAAGTTCATCCACGGTTCGTTCCTTTTTTTCCACCTTCGTAACGTAATGTGGATAGACAGAGGCAAAGGTGAGGTTCGCTATGCGTTCATCGTGTTCTTTGGTAGTCTTCATAACGGTTTGAATAGGAATTATCTTTGAAAGGACTGAGATCGAATATTGCCGGAACGCCCCTGTTAGTCGGAGGCTGGTGAGTCGGCTTGATGACTAGTCCGAATATGCTTCGTGTAGTTCAATGTAACCATAATTACCCCAGCCAAGCCTATGAAAAACCATCCAGACGACAGTAACTGCATCCCAACAAACACTGTATCCAGCAGACTTCTCACCATCGATAGCTGAGGAATTATGTTTCGCAGCCCCCAATATCCCACGATCATCTGCGTTCCAAAAATGAGCCATATTCCTGATACCGTAAGAATTGATTTGGGCGACTGAATGGCCCGACGGTATAGGTATCCCTCCGCAAGCACTCTCTGATAAGGAATCGTAGCCGCTAAAAAGCCCAACGGCGCTCCGCAATCAGAACAAAAGTTTGCAGCATGTTTAACCGGTGAAAGACAGCAAAGACACAAGTCAGGACCATCCAGTTCATCCTCGAGCATTTCTTCGCATTGCATATCTTATTCGGGCAAACAGTAATTGTTGTAGGCGGTATTGTAAGGGACTAACAGGAGCTCAACCGTTTTAAATAGTTCACTACTGCCGATGCTTTTTACGCTCTTCCTTCACCACGGCTGCCATATCGTAAATGGCTAAGAGAATGATCATCAGTCCGTAAAACATCACAGCGGCCCACCAGATGAGGAACAGCCAAACATTGCCACTGAGCCAGTTTGCGAGAGGCCATGCTCCCAGAGTGACGATGATCACTAACACAATCACCAGCTGAAACAGCACTTTCCGGCGCATTTCGCGTGAGTGCAAAATCATGCGCGCAAGTCCTGCACACACCATCGCCCAGCTAGCTTTCTTCCCTGACATCGCGATGACTTTAAGTTTCAAACCCCAAACTCCAAGACAATTTAGCATTTGGGATTTAGCATGGATCACCTCTAGAACACCTCATCCTATTCCGCATCTTCCGCCCCTTTCCATCCTACCCAAATCACAACCCGAGAAAATTTCGCGTATTTAGCCTATTTCGCGGTCCGAAAAAAATTCGCCCGATTAGCAAGATTCGTGGTTTTAAAATTGGCCTTTTCCGCTATCACTCCCCCGCCATGCTTGATATCAAAGCCATTCGCGAAGACGCCGCAGCCATCAAAGAACGCCTTGCCACCCGAGGCGGAGATGCGCATTTGCTCATCGATGAAGTTCTCGCCTGTGACGAATCCCGCCGCAGTGCCGAGACCGATAAACAATCGCTCCAGTCCCAGCGCAAGCAGCTTTCCAAGCAAATCGGAGCCCTCATGGGTCAAGGTAAGGCCGACGAGGCAGAGAGCATCAAAGAAGAGGTCCGCTTGATCGGTGAAAAAATCAGCGCACTCGACGAAGCAGGCGAAACCGCCGGCAGCCGTCAGACCGAGTTGTTGATGAGCATCCCCAACCTGCCACACGCCGATTGCCCGGTGGGTGCCGACGAAGACGCCAACCCAGAGATCCGTGTCTGGGGTGAAAAACCCGAGATCGCTGAGCCACTCGATCACGTTGCTTTGGCAGAAAAACACGGCCTAATCAGCTTCGATGATGGCACACGCCTGACCGGATCTGGTTATGTGGTGTATCGTGGCAAAGGAGCCCGACTCGAGCGTGCCCTGATCCAGTTCTTACTCAACACCCAGACCGAAGAACACGGCTACGAGGAAGTCAACGTGCCGCACATCATTAAACGTGAGTGCATGGAAGGCACCGGCCAGCTGCCGAAGTTTGAAGACGATATGTACGGCCTCGAGGACAACACACTTTTCCTCGCCCCTACTGCCGAGGTTCCGGTGACTAATCTCTATCGCGACACCCTCCTCAAGAACGAGGACCTGCCAATCAAGCTCACCGCCTACACACCATGTTTCCGAAGGGAGGCTGGTAGTGCTGGTCGGGATAACCGTGGTATCATCCGTATGCATCAGTTTGACAAAGTCGAGCTGGTTCAAATCGTGCAGCCTGAAAAATCGCTCGAATTGTTAGAGGAACTTACCGGACATGCTGAGGCCATTCTTCAAAAGTTGGGACTGCACTACCGTGTGATTGAACTCTGCACCGGTGACATCGGATTTTCATCGGCCAAGACCTACGACATCGAAGTGTGGTCGCCCGGTCAGAACAAATTCCTCGAAGTCTCTTCGTGCTCGAACTTCGGCGACTACCAAGCGCGCCGGATGAAGCTGCGCTACAAAGACGAAGATGGGAAAAACCAGATCTGCCATACCCTGAACGGATCCGGCACCGCACTGCCTCGTCTATACGTCGCACTGATCGAACAATACCAGCAGCCTGACGGCAGCATCCTCATCCCCGAGGTTTTGGCTCCGTATTTCGGCGCTGATAAAATTGGTTAGAGAGTGAGACCCACTCTCCCTAACAATGCTATCCTCAGCATGGGCTGATGATCACTGGCGGACCCATGTAGTCTTCATCATAGAATCCTGCGCCAGGGGCTGTGCGTGCTTCAAAAGCAGTAGAAGCACAGCTGCTGGCAAGGACGCTGAAACCAACTGCAGCAACCATTAAACAGGCAACAAAGAGACGAGGATGATTTTTCATGCTATCAAGTAGTCTTGAGCCAAGGCCCTAGCCGAATATTTTCCGGTAGATCGCCAGCAGGAGGATGGCTCCAATCGTGGCAGTGGCGATACTGCCCATACCGGGCATCATGCCTCCGGGTTCCTTGGCGGGTAAGAAATCGAGATACTTACCCAGCCATCCGCCAGCATACGCACCTGCGATGCCGATGAGGATGGTCACAATCAGTCCGCCCGGGTCATCACCAGGGATGATGAATTTCGCCAAGAGCCCTGCTATCAATCCTAAAACAATCCATCCGATCATGAGTGATATATTACACGTATCATGCACCCAAGCCACGAAGAACTTCAGGCACACAGCATGATGTAAGATCTATTCGACCTCGATCATTCTTTCGGGCTGCTAGCCCCACTCCACGGGTGTAAATAACCGTGTTTACCGTGCCAGTCTTCCAGCTCATACGCAGCGTAGGCGACACCCAGCACATAGGCTATAGGCACCAATATAATTGCGAGCCCAAACGTGGCGAGTGCCAGCAGTGCGGTCACTAGGATCATCAACAAATTTCCTCCGATCATAATTCCTACACCTGCAAGGTAGTGATGTTTATAGATGTGCCCCGCGCCCGGCAGCACGCTTAACAGCGCGGCAAAGAGATCACGGTCTTTCTTTTTGAAGTGAATTTTTTCCATAGCATGCTCCTTTGATTGATTGGCACACTACACAATACATGGGGTAAGGCTGAATTTCAATGCAGAATCAGCAGCCGCAATCGACCAGCTTCTCACCCATCAAACCATCTGCTAATCCACGTCCGTAGGCGGTGAAGACTCGCTGAATTTCATCGCGGATGCGACGGAACTGTTCGAGCTTTTCCTCATCGGAGCCCTCAGCATGCGCAGGGTCGTCGAAGGTCCAGCAATAGTGAGCCTGCTCACCTGGGAAATCCGGGCAACACTGATCGGCATTTCCACAAACACTGATGACCACGTGGACTGGTTGTGTTTTAAACTCATTGAGAGATTTGGAAATCGCTCCGGTCAAGTCGTGGCCTAGCTCAGACATCGCTTGGATGGCCAAGGGGTGCACATAGCCAGCTGGATCAGATCCGGCACTGGCGACTTCCACCACATCACCGGCGGCGGCCCGAAGTAAATATTCCGCCATTTGGGAACGGCACGAGTTTCCGGTACAGAGCACCAAGATCAGAGGTTTTGTCATACTGTAGGTTAGAGTGCTCCGCTTATTTGTTTATTCCCATGCAAAAAGTGCAAAATTAGAATTTCGATCTCAGTGATTCCGGTTTTACTCCCTCCATGCCCTCTGGCGCGAGCAAACCTAAAGCCAAAAAAAATCCTCTCACTAACATGCGGGCGTTCCAGAACGCCTTGGTGAAATGGTTCGAAGCCGAAGGAAAGGAATACCCATGGCGAGAAACCACCGACCCTTGGGCGATCCTTGTTTCCGAAATCATGCTGCAGCAAACTCAGGTGGCTACGGTGTTAGGCAAGGGCCACTACACCCGTTTCATGGCGCTATACCCCACACCTCGTGCGATGGCAGAGGCTACTGAGCAGGAAATTCTCAAAGCTTGGGAAGGGCTGGGCTACTATCGTAGGGCGAGGAACCTGCACGCTGCGGCTCGCGCGATTACACGTGACCATGCTGGAAATTTCCCTGCGAAATATGAAGAAGTGCGGGCCTTGCCAGGTATCGGTCAATACACAGCCGGAGCGGTGGCATCATTTGCCTATAACGAGGCTCAACCGATTGTGGATGCTAATGTGGCTCGGGTGTTTTCACGTTTATTCGACTTCCAAGAGCGCATCGACACCACGGCCGGCACCAAACAGCTCTGGCAATGGGCTACGGACTTGGTGCCGGAAAAAAATCCACGTGCTTACAACTCCGCATTGATGGAACTCGGACAACGCCAGTGCTCTAACAAATCACCCGATTGTGCCGATTGCCCGGTGAACCTTTTCTGCCAGTGTTCTGACCCGACAACTTTGCCGATTAAAAAATCGGCCGCCAAGGTGACCCGTGTAGATGAGTTCGCACTGTTTGCCGTGGACTCACATGGTCGGATACTGCTGCATCAAGTTCAGCAGGGAAAGCGCCGCGAAGGCATGTGGTCGCTGCCACGTAGAGAACATGCAGACACACTCGACCTGCCATTAGCGCTAAAGACAAACTACAGCATCACCCGCTACAATGTGACTCTACGGATTTACGCCTGTGATCCTAACAGTCCTGAGGCGCAGGAATTTGAGCAATGGCATTTGGTGGAGGATCTCGAAAACCTGCCGATGCCTAGTCCGGACCGGAGGGCGTTGGAGAGTTTGTTAGGGTAGGACAATATTGCATCTTGTCAGCAGGCTTTGTGAACGCAATGTGCCGGGGATGATGATTCCATGGCTAGTCGGCAGCTTACAAAGCTACCCTACTCCAGTTTCCCAGCGGACCAGAGAATTCCCCTTGTGACATAATCGAGGAAAACTGGATCGCTGAAGGTTTCATTGGTGTGACCGAAGGTGGTGCCGAAGACACGGGCTCCATGGAAATCATTGATCCAGATGACAGGGTAAGCCTTGCCATTTTTCTCGCTGGAAGCAGTCGCCAGTGGGGTCATGTTTTTCGCGGTTTTCAAGATCACGTAGAGTTCGTCTTTCGGCGTTTTCCAATCGGCTGGCACACCTTTCATGATGGGATGATCCTTTTTCACCGTCGTAACTGGATAGGAGCTCTGGTGTTCATGATGTCTGCTGGTCACTCCTAAGAAGTCACGCCAGTCGTCAATTTTGGCATCGCGGTAGGTATGCATGGCGCAATGGATGACCACGGCAGGCACACCTTTCTTGTGCGCGTCGGTGATTTTTTTGATGTAGTCCGGATTCTTGGTTTTGGCGAAACACTCGTTGTGCACCACCACATCGTAGCCCTTGGCCCAGTCGGGATTATTGTAGAGATCGATCTCTGCGTGAGTCCCTCGGCCACCTTTGTTCACTACCGTCCATTGGATCGGGGCTTTGGCTTCTGATGCCATGGTCAGCGCCTTTGACTGGAATTTGTAGTCATGGCAGCAACCACCGGTGATGAGCAGTGCTTTGATTGGCTTGCCTTTGTAGAGTTGCTCGTTCTGAGTTTTGGCCTCATCGGCACTGGCGGTGGCGGTCATCAGCCCAGCTGCGATGATCCATTTGAAAATGCGGTAGTATTTCATCTCCCTGATTACTCTCTCCTCGGACCTTTGTTTTCAATGTATTTCTTGCTTATTTGACCGCTATTTCTGAGTCTCTGCCTGTGATTCACAAGGCCTTCATCCTCGGCGCCGGACTCGGCACCCGACTCCAACCACTCACCCATGTGCTGCCGAAGCCGCTGGTTCCTATTTTCCATGAACCGATGGCAAACTACGCGTTGCGTCACTGCATAGAAGCGGGAATCACTGAGTTTGCAATCAATACGCACCATATCCCCGAGGCTTGGGACTCCACTTACCCTGATGGTCGTTTCGACGGTTGCCCGCTGAGTTTTTTCCACGAGCCCGTTTTATTGGAAACCGGCGGCGGCATCCGCAACATCGCCAGCTTCATCGGTGATGATCCCTTGCTGATTTACAACGGTGACATCATGACCGACATCAATATCAAGCAGTTGATCGATCAGCATCACGCCTCAGGAAACATCGCCACCCTCGCGCTCAGGTCATCCGGAGAAAACTGCAACGTCAACATCTCCGGCGACCATGTTAGCGACATGCGCAATCTATTGGGAAGCACCCCGGGCACCCATCAATTCACCGGTGTGTATTGTATTTCCCCAGAGATCCTTGATCTCATTCCAGACCAAGAGGTCGTCTCCATCGTGCCCGCATTCATTGAGCTGATCAAAGCTGGCAAACTCGGTGCGGTAGTCCTCGATGAGGGAGAATGGTTTGATATTGGAAATCCGCAAGCCTACCGCGATGTGCACGATCACATGCGTGCAGAGAGAACCGATGCCATCCACCCCGATGCCCAAATTCACCCTGACGCCGTGGTGGATCGAGCCAACTGCATCGTCGGTCCGGGCGCCATTATCGAAGCCGGAGCGAGACTCGAAAACAGCATTGTTTGGCCCGGAGTCACAGCCAAAGCAAATTCAGTTCACAAGGACGCTATTCTCACAGGAGCAAATTAACCATTGTAACAGAGCCCGTTTTCTGAAATCTCCCATGCACCATCAACTGCCATGCCAGCCGACACTCTACTCACAGCCATCCGCAACCACCTCGAACTGAGCCCGAGCCACTCCTGTGTCATCGAGCCGATCACCAAGGGAGCTTCCGGACGCACCATCGTCCGTCTTAAGGCCGAGGGATATCCTACCTACATCGGTATCCACTACACAATGGACCGGAAGGACAATGCCAACTACTTGCCGGTTTCCCATTTTCTGATTGATGCTGGATTCAATGTACCTGAAGTGATTTACGATCATCCTGGTCGGCGTGTGGCACTTGTAGAAGACCTAGGAGACGTTGATCTGCTCAGCATGAAAGATGAGCCGTGGGAAAAACGCGAACCAATCTATCGCTCCGCACTCGAGCAGCTGGACAAATTATTTTACACCCGAGCCCCTAAAAACCTCGAATTCCAGCCGCCATTTGATGAAACACTCTACCGCTGGGAGCAGGATTACTTTTTCGATCAAGTCGCTGACGAATATCTGGGCATGAACCCTGCTGTTGTCGACGAACTCTCAGAGCATCCGGCACTGGCACAAATGGCCAAAGACCTCGGAGCCTCATCGCGCAGTCTTGTGCACCGTGATTTCCAATCGCAAAACATCATCGCCAACGGAGGCAAAGCCTGGCTCATCGATTTCCAAGGCATGCGCCGCGGTCGCCAAGAGTATGATCTGGCTTCCTTGATTTACGATCCCTACATGGATCACTCCGCAGAGGATAGGCAGAAACTGTTAGAACTCTGGGAAGAAATCTCCGAGGAAGAACCCATCGCTCAGATTCTCCAGAAGTGCGCTACCCAGCGACTGATGCAAGCGATGGGAGCCTACGCAAAAATTGGCAGACAGCCACACCAGGAATGGTATCTAGACCAGCTGCCCACAGCTGGCAGAATCCTTCGCGAAGTCATCGCAGGGTCCGATCTGGAAGAACCTCTGCTGCCTGTGCTGGACGAGCTAGAAAAGGCATAAGCTCAAATATGGCCGACAGGTCACCCAGCCTCATAATGCGGTCATGAAATCTGCAGACCAAAACCCAGACTCCACATCCGCCAAGACCACTGCGGATGAGGAAAATGGAGCGGTGGATCAGTCTGACGGTAAAGCCGCCAAGCCAAAGTCGCCTCTGAATATCCGTCCCTATTTCTGGATCTTTGTCTTATCGATATCCAGTGGTTTGCTCGTGCTATTCTTCGGCCCCCTAACCACATTCCTTCCAGATTTTGACATCACCTGTGTGCGGGCCGCCTCACCGTCGGAGGGTAGAATTTACGATCTGGATCAAAATGCGCGAACCATCACCTCTCGGCTCCTAACAGCACAGCCTGATCGTGGAAAATCGTTTCGCATGGTTGAAGTCACCGATGATCCTGACCAAGTCTACGAGTCGACTCCCCCCTCGCCTTTGGACTACGCCGTGATGCTGCACTCACTGCGTTTAAAGGGGGCTAACAACATTATCCTAACAACTCGGATGAGCTGGGATGGGGATCCTGGAATCACCGCAGAAGCGCTGAGCAATAAACTCGCGGCATTCGATCGGGCATCCTTCGGAGTCCCCGTCACCAGAGGGGCCACTGCCCAGCCGTTACCAGAGGCTCTCCAGCGTGCACTGATCCCCTTTTCTAACGTCAGTGGAAACCTCAGACTGATTCCAGTGGTGAATCAAGTGGCTCTACCTGCTGTCATTTCGGGAGGAAAAAATTCGCTCGGTGGTTTCAGTACCATCGAGAGCACTCCTGACAGCAAAGACTATGTGCCAATGCTATGTCACTGGGATGGTGAGGGACTGATCCCCTCTCTCGAACTTCTCGCGCTGATGAGTTCCCACAATGTCAACCCAAAGCAAGTCATCGTCCGCTGCGGCAAACACATCCGGCTCGGACTTCAAGGCCCGGTGATCAACATCGATTCCTACGGCGAAACCATTCTACCGGAAAAGGCGGAGAAATCTGACCTCATTGATCTAACCAAGGATGCAATCGCGGCCGAGGACTTGATCACCAGACAGGAGGATGGCGCTGAGACACCAGAAGACCGCCGTGTTTATTTGGTCCATGCTGTGGGAGAAAAAACAAAACCCACCAATCAGCTTTCCCCCGTCCGTTTGGCGGCTATTCTGAACTGGTCTAAAAATCTGCTATCACCGGAGCCTGGCCGATCGATCACTTACAAGCGCCTGCCGCTCTGGGCTGAGATTGTGCTGATTTTTGACATTGCTCTCGCCGCATGCTGGTTTACGAGTTTCTCGCGCGGTGGTCGCCATCTCGCTTTCGCCCTAACAGCAGCTCTCAGCTATCCGTTTCTTCTTTCAATCATGGATCTCACCCAACACTGGTTGAGTGTGTCTTCATTACTAGTAACGGTGCTCGTTGCTTGGTTGGTTCCGGTCAGGAAGCGCAAACATACCACTTCAATCCAAGAATACAGCACCTCCGATCCTAAACCGGTGCTACGTGCATAAGCTTGATATTTGTGGCTTGCCGTTTAGAAAGGCAGCATGTCTCTGGACGCCACTATTAGCAAAGCCTCCGTTCTCATCGAAGCCCTGCCATACCTGCAGTCGTTTCGTGGCCATACCTTCCTCATCAAGATGGGTGGTTCCGCCATGGAAAATCCTGAACTAGTCCGCAAGGTGATGCGCGACATCGTCTTTCTCGAAGTAGCCGGAGTGAATCCCGTCATCGTGCACGGCGGAGGCAAAGCGATTTCTGCTGCCATGCAAGAAGCCGGACTCGAGGCAAAATTCATCGGTGGTTTTCGTGTGACCACACCTGAGGCCATCGATATCGTGCAACATACCCTCTCGGGGAAAATCAATCCCGGTCTGGTGGATATGCTCACTGAACTCGGCGGCAAAGCTAAAGGATTGCCCGGATCCGAGGTGTTCATCGGCAGGCGTATCCAAGCGACCAATGACGATGGCGAACAGGTTGATATCGGACGTGTGGGCGAAGCGATCGATTGCAAACTCGACGTTATCCAGTCCTGCATCAGCTCTGAGACCGTGCCTGTGATTTCCCCGTTGGCTGCAGAACACGACAGCGGAAAACCTCTCAACGTCAATGCAGACCTTGCTGCCGCGTGTTTGGCAAAGGCTCTGAAAGTCACCAAACTGGTTTATCTATCAGATGTCCCCGGGATTTTGTCTGATCGCAATGACGCCACGAGTCTGATCCCATCAATTGATCGCAACATGGCCCAACAACTCATCGCCAACGGCACCATCGCGGGTGGCATGCTTCCCAAGATCGACTCCGCTCTGGACGCTCTGGCAAACGGAGTCGGTAAAGTTCACTTTATTGACGGTCGGATGCCGCATTCACTGCTGCTGGAAATCTTCACCCGCTCCGGTATCGGCAGCGAGATTGTTCAGTAACCGACAGACCAGCGAGACAGGTCAGAAATCGACGACTCTAATGACCTCGCTCCGACTAAATAGGCGGTGGGCCCATCAGGGAGAAATACCAATCCCATACTTGCCAGCCGAAGAAGATCCAAGCAAAGCCACCGAAGGCAAGGCTCGGTCCAAAAGGCAGGCGCTGGCCGAAGCCCATGCGGCCCAAGATCGCAAGGAAGATACTGAATAGACACGCGGCAAAAATGGTGAATAGCACCGACTGCCAACCGAGGCATGCTCCGAGCATTCCCATCAGGTAAACGTCTCCCATACCCATCGCTTCACGTGGGATTACCACCTTGCGCGCTTTGCCGTTTAGCGATTTCAGATCCTCGATCTTGATGGTTTTCCCTTTGAGTTCGATCGAGGTGCCTTTGATCACAAGGTTTTTGGCTTTCACCTTGTTACCATCCACCACGAAGCCACTTCCCTCGATGATTAGCTGATCACTATCGCGATAGAATAAATCCGACCATCCGTGGGCTACACCGTCGATGACGAAACACAGTTCCTGCTGATCGTCGTCCGGATCTTCCGTTGGCTCGCGCAGTTCCCACTCAACAGCCTCGGTGAACTCCATGTTCTTTTTTCCGAACGCAATCTTACCTAACAAGACAACCGCCCAAAGACCGCCAAAGCCAGCCACGATGCCAAGGCCGCATTTCACCAGGCCGTCCACCCAACCATCAGCCCTGAGGTGATATTGGATCAAAACCGCTGCCACCACGCCGAGTGCTGTTCCCAGCCACGTTACCTGTAGTGGGATCACCATGAGCTCGGCATCGACAAACACCACCACCACTAACAGTGCCATCATCACCATATAGAAAAGTGCCAGTCCTGGAGATGTCGGGAAAGCCGTCCACATCAGCAGGAAAAGCAAGGCCGTCACCAGTTCGACAGCAAAGTAACGAAACGGAATGCGGCACTTGCACTCGGCACATTTCCCAGCCTGGGCCAGCCACGTGAAAAGAGGAATGTTACGATACCAGGGAATGTCCTTCTCACATGTCGGACAGTATGACCGCTTCGGAGTGTTGACCGAGAGCCCACGTGGCAGTCGGTAAATCGCAACATTGAGAAATGATCCAACGCAGGCTCCAAGCACAAAAGCGGAAATGACCAGCACCGGATGCTGCCAATTCACCATCTGCAGATTGTCGAGAAAAGTGGGCATGACGATTACTACATGTTTCTTTAGTAAAGGCCAATTACCAAATCGCCTTGCTTCTTTATGACAGCCACTTACTTGTTTTGCCAGTGAGCGATTTGAAAACAACAGCTGTGGCAACTGCTCAGCGTCTGATCGATGCCGGACACACCACCTATTTTGCAGGTGGTTGTGTTCGAGATGCATTGTTAGGAAAAGAACCCAAGGATTACGACATCGCCACATCAGCCACGCCTGACGAAGTGCAGGCATTGTTCCCCAAGTCCGATGCCATCGGCGCACACTTTGGGGTGATTCTGGTGAAGGAGAACAAGACTCCATTCGAGATCGCCACCTTCCGCCACGACGGATCATACAAAGACGGGCGCCATCCGGAATCGGTCACATTTTCCACACCCGAGGAAGACGCTCAGCGACGTGACTTCACCGTCAATGGTCTGTTCCAACACCCGACAACCGGCGAAATCATCGACTACGTTGGCGGCATGGCTGATCTTGAAACCAAGACACTGCGGGCAATCGGAACACCAGCAGATCGCTTTCAGGAAGATGCGCTCAGACTCATGCGCGCGGTGAGATTTGCCACTTTGTTAGATTTTGAAATTGATCCTAAAACATGGACAGCGATCAATGAGAATGCCAACCTATTAAGCCAAATCAGTGCCGAGAGAGTGCGCGATGAATTCACACGGACGCTAGTGGCTCCTGGCCGGGCTCGAGGTTTCGACCTACTCACCGAGAGTGGACTGATGCGCCATATCGTGCACGAAGTCTATGATCTCATCGGCTGCGAACAGCCTCCGCAGTGGCATCCGGAGGGCGATGTTTACACCCATACCCGCATTATGCTCGATATGTTAGAGGGTGAAGTCTCCACTGAACTCGCACTGGCAGTGCTGCTACACGACATCGCCAAACCACCGACATATACTTACGACGAGTCGGAAGATCGTATCCGTTTCAACGGACATGATCGCGTAGGAGCGGAAATGGCCGAGGTCATCCTTCGCCGTTTACGATATTCTAACAGCGCCATCGAAGATGTCTGCGCCATGGTAAAAAACCACATGAATTTCATGAACGTGATGAACATGCGCACGGCAAAGGTAAAACGCTTCATGTCGCGCCCTACGTTCGAGCAGGAGATGGAGCTGCATCGAGTCGACTGCGCCAGCAGCAACGGTCTGACCGAGAACTATGATTTCCTCCGTGAAAAGGAAAAAGAGTTTGCCGCCCAGCCACTGATTCCGGAACCACTTGTGACCGGCAGGGATCTCATCGATCTTGGACTCAAACCCGGACCCGAGTTTAAAAGAATCCTCACCGATATTCAGACTGAACAACTGGAAGGCCGCTTAGACGACCGCGATGCTGCGCTGAGACACGTCAAAGTCTTGTTAGGCATTTAACTTTGGTAGGGCAGATTGGCCTCAATCTGCCGGGCTACACCCCTATTGGTTCAGAAGCGGATAGATGATATCGAAGATGTTGGAACTGACTCCATAACGGTAGCGACTAATAGCTCCGATCCGGCAGATTGCGGCCAATCTACCCTACCTTAGAGGCTCTTTATTCGCCTTTGTCCTTCAGTTCGGCGAGTACATCCGACATGTCGCGAAGGTCGTCCCATACGTGCTGTAACACATAAATCGGAGCCTCTTGCCTGACAGCCAGAGCCAGACAATCACTCGGGCGGGCATCGATCTCGATTACTTTGCGCTCCATGATTTCGTTTTCTGCGACGATAAATAGTCGGGCGTAGAAGACATCTCCTTCGACTTTGACGATGACGGCACGTTCAACTTTAGCTCCGAAGGCATCTAGGATTTGCGAAAACAGATCATGAGTCAGTGGTCGCGGCGGCTTCACCCCAGACATCACTGCATTGATGGATGCCCCAATGGCTGGTTCGATGTAAAAAACGATCACCTTATCCCCGTCACCAAGAAACACCGCGCAGCCTGCCGACGTCGGCATGAGCGCGACGGGTTCGACTTTTACTTTGGATTCGTCGGACATCTTGATACTAGTGTATGCCATCCATTCCTCACGTCAATGCTCGCGGAGAGCTTGAGCCAGTGTCGCATCCTTGATGGTGGAATCTCTCGCGAGTAAAATCACTCTTGCGAGAACTTCCGACGTGCGCGGATCATCATCGGCAAAGGGGAGAAAGATGCGCCCTCTGCCCGCCTCTTGGTCGGTGGAAAATGGGATCATCGCTCCCGGAATGCGGTGGGCCACTGCACTCCCCAGATGCACTCGGTAGTTCCCCAGTTCACCTTCAATTTCCGCGTGTTTGCCGGAGACATTCACATTCGACAAACCTAACATGTTACATGTTTCGCGGACCAGTGCAGCGCGACTCTCAACCGTTGATCCGGTGGCCTCTGGATCTGCGCCTGTGGCGTGGGCAACGCTCACAATCAGATCGATGTCACGCAGCACCTCACTAAAGATCCGCCCAGGCACATCAGCTGGGCGGAGATATTCGTGTGAAACTGCACTTTGGAATACAATATCCTGCAAGGTCACCGTCTCCTGTTCTGAAGGATGGTAAAAGTGTTCCAAGAAACCAATGGATACAGCAATATTTTCGTGGCGGAAAACACGGAGTAGCCCTTCATCCGGAGAATAGGCCCACCCACGTTTGGCTAACATGGCCAGAGCATTTCTGGTCTTCACCTGATGTGAGTGGTAGCGTGCCACCACCTGCTCCTCGAGTTCGGCTCCCATCGGTATATAAACTTCACGAAAGACCTGTTTAAACGGCTGAACGGTCTCGGCGGTGAAAACCGCACGTTGCCATTGATGCCACTTCGCCGCGGGCAATAGTTCGACCGTGTGAGCGATGTGAACAGGGGTCTTGGCTGCTGGGCAATCCATTGGTTTCCCCTCTGAATCGATGAATGATTTCCCATCAAGAGCGGGGAAGCCCAAGACTCTATCATCGGTAGCCATGACCAGCTTTGCCAGCAGAGGTCCGGCGAGTGGATGCATAATAATGACCTTCCACTCACTCCATGGCATACTCACGGACCTGACCATGAAGTCCTCCAAGGCAGGCTTGATGCGCTCTGCTTGTTTTTTCAAACTGACCACTCGGTCTAACAAAGCTGCAACCTCTGGCACTTTCTTGAGTTTAGCGGGAACATTCTTGAGCGGTTTTCCTGTCTTGGTCACTGCCAATTCCAACTTACCGTCACTGGCAACCTCGACCTTGATGAGTGTGTCCTCTTTTTCTACCTGGAGTTTCCCGGAAGCTAGATCCTCGGATGCCATGGTTTCCATCGCCCACTCGAAGCGTAATGTATCTTCAAATCCCGCACTACGGGCCAGATTTCTCACGCCTATCTCATAAGCGTTCTCCTCACTGGCTCGACGCTGGGCTTTGGACTTCTTCGATCGAGATTTCAATGCCTGTAAAATTTCATAACGATGCAAGATCTCTTTATCTCGCTGCTTTTTCGCTTTAGGCAGTGGCACCAGACCGATCACCATGGCGCGGTCCAGTCTACCTTTAGGTTTGTTGATCTCTGTTACTAGCTCTTTGACGGTCACTTTTTCTAATAGAGAATCCGATACCAAGCATGCACGGGTATGCCCGTTTGTCGTGCTGGCAAATTTGGCTGAATCGTAGAGCTTCTCCCACACCTCCTTGCCCACAGATTGATAGGCGCGTTTGAACCATTCCACATCCACTTCCCCTTCCATGAGCGCTTCAGCCGTGAGTGGGGTCACTCGTGCCAGCTCGCCTTCCCAGAGAGTCTGCGCGTGATCCTTCCAGATGTAGTCGGCTGTTTTTGCATGGGCGTAGATCCAACCAACCGCTTCGCGCAGGCTTTCAATGCCAAGCGCACATGCAACGTGATCCACCCAGCGGGACTGCAACATCGATAACTCAAGAAGGCGATTCTTACTGATCCCAGCTTTGGAAACATCCGCGGCAAATGCTTCCGGTGTATCTTCATCGGTGGGTTGGGTCACCCTGAGCATGGATGTGAGCACAAATTCACGCGTGGCTCCTTTTGGGTGTTTTAATTTCAGCACCGCATCACCCAGCGCCACGAGGAATAAGACAACATGCCTCCTTACGGTAATTCTTGAGAGCGCCAGTGCTGCGATCGAATATTGCTCTGGTTCCTCGCCGCGTGCCAACTCCAGCTCGATGATTCGATCAGTGATTTTTTGAATCAGTGGCGACCAACCAGCATGCTGGAACTCAGGTCTTCTCCCTGGTTCCGACGTTGCAAATCGAAGATTTTCAAATGGCCTATGATTCATATCACGGCCCATGTCCCGACTACCTAACAGATTCCAGACAAGCTCATCGTCTGACACCACTCCTGCGCGATGCAGACGGAACACTTCCCAACTGACGTAAAAGTGACCCGTCGTTTGATTACCTGGCCGGAGCCATGCCCATAGCCGCTTCGCTGACTCCATGCACTCCTCCGGTTCTCTGAACACATTACGAACAGCTTTTTCCCGAATGATGTGTGTCCAGTTCCGCTTACCCTCTGGAAGCCTCACATCAAATGTCTCAGCTGCATCAATGAGGTAGTCCGTCCAGCCGGGTTCCGTAGGCACCAAATATCTTAACCAATTGATTAGATTTGCGATCATCCGGCTCTGCGAGACTGTAGCGATGGGATCCTTTCGGCCTAACAAGACATCTACAGGAAAGTGATGAGCACGCCCGCTGTCTGCCATGGCATAGGAATTCACGACAATCTCAGCCTTGATCAACTCAAACTTACCAGCGTCCCTGTATTCCGCGGGTCTCTGTTCCCACCATTTTTGTAACTCCAAGGCCAATGGGAAGCGCTCAAGATTACTCTCCCTTGTCTGTGAATGGTAGCATGCGGGTATACCGTGAGCTCGAATATTGCCCACCCCAGTCTTACTTAGATAGGTCGCAACTGGGACCTCAGCATCCAAGTGGTCCTGTAACCATTCATCGAGAAACTCGATGATCTTCAAAATCGCAGGCGGACAAAAAACAACACCTCGATCTTTCGGCGATGTTGGTTTCGGCAATGTTCTAGGATCCAACAAACCAAAGGCATTATCCACATTGTATTCCATCGCCTCCCCATCAACGAGCGCTTCTTGAAGCACTGCCGTGGCACGTTTTTCATCGGCGGTGCTCGGTCGGTAATTGAAGGACGCCCACGCCTTTCGAATGAGGTCGGCTTCATCATCGGCAAGTACGCGGAATACCTCCAAGGCCGACAGCCGTTCTTTGGCTTTTTTACTGCCCATCAATTCGCTCGCTTTTTGCATGGCCGTCTTGATCGGCTGGGCGGCGAGCAGCTGGGTGGCCAGCAATCTTTTCCGCGCATTGGCTGATGAAAAAATCGGCCTGATCGTCTCAAACTCATCATCAGTTAGGGTGAATTTTTTCACGGCCTTCCATGCATGCTCCGCCACTTCGAAACTGCGGTCTCCCATCATTTTGAACAACAGACTTCTCTGCCTCAGGGACGTTTCCCCATCATGGTCGGCTACCCAGTCTTTCATGCCTTGGGGATCGTCCGCGTAAATGATTTTTGCAAAGCCTTCATCGAAATCAGTGAGGGAGTAACGATTCAACCGACTCACCACAGCGTCTCTCGCCCCAGTATTCATGCGCGGCAAAAGACGCTCGATGGCAAGCTCCTCTCCATCGGGGAATTCTCGTGCCAAGGTCATATACACCTGCTCCATGTTGAAGTCCACTTTGGGAAATGGGTAGGGAGGCTTTTCGCACTCAGTGGGCTCTGGCATCGTTTCCACAAAGCGACTTAATCGTGCATAAAAATCCGGCACCTCGTCCCTCGTAGGCACCTTCCCACTTTCGCCCATCAGGAGATCCATCCCAACCGCAGAAACTCTCTGATCCGGATGAAAGGCGTAGTTCACCGAGATGGCTGCACGTTTTCGGCCGGGGCAGCGGCGCAGGAAATGAGCGGCCGCCAATGCGACTTCTACACTAAACCCTGTGGGATCGGCCACACGTGCAAGAGCCTTGTCAGCGTCCACTGTGGACTCCGCCCAGAGAGCCAGAAGAAAGTCTCCGCCACTCTCACCGGCAAAGGCGGCTTCACGAGCTTCGCCCGACCGATGCATCTCCAGCCACCGATCAAACCACGGTTCCATGGACTTTACAGACAGGTCTTTCCATTGCCACGGAATCGCGAACCATGATTTCACCCGTTCCCTAACATCCTTGTGTCGCAGCAAACCGCGATCATGAACCAGCTGCAATGTATGTGTCCACGCCTCCGGGTGAATACCACGGCGGCTATGGAAAAATTCCTCACGCACTCCGGGCTCCAAACCTGTATCATTGAGCTGATCGTCGACGAGCTTCCAAGCAGCTGTATTTTCGGAACAAAGGATGGCGCTGAAAATGTGCCGACTCGATAACCTTGGCGACCGACCCATGAGTTGCTCAATCAAGAGTTCTAACATTCTCTTCGTCAACTCAGACTCCGGCACTTGATTCAAGATGGCTGTTCCCAGATAACCCAGTGCATCCGAGTCATAGGAAATACCTGTGGAGTTCTTGAAATAGTCCCCCTGATGTTCTTCGGTTCCGCCACAGGTCACAGTTGCCACGTTGTCGAGGAGTTCCATGAAATCGAGTTCGGGGAATGGCCCAGCCACGATGAGCAGTTTCCGCAGCCATTCAATTTTGGCTATTTCCAGAACATGCGGCTCCAGATGCCATACAAAACAATCACCATGTCCGTCACCTCCCGCGTCACGGCGCACCATCATCGCCGGATCGAGGTGCGTCCAGCCAAGCTCGACTTCATCGACCATGCGAGGAAACAACACATTCCAAACTTTCTTGCGTTGCTCCGATGACATATCCTCCAGCGTTTGCGCCGCTAACAGAATAGTTTGTCGTTTCTTAAAATGAATAAACAGGCCCTCGGCGAGTACTTCGGATACCTCGGCAAGTTTGGCGATGCTCTCGGCGCGCCATGTGCCAACTCTCCGAGCTTCCACTTCATGTCTTTCAAGTCGTTTCTTATTGACCATTTCAAATATTGTTAGATTCCTCGTTGAGGGCTGAGTTTGATGTAGAGAACCTGACTGCCTAGTTTGAGGTCAAGAGTTTCGTCCAAATTACGAACGGCTTCACCATCGATGAACATCATCACCAATCCATCCTCAAACGCCTCCCTCGCAGCCTTCATAGCAGCTGACTTCATCACCTGTGGAGCGACGACATCCACCGGACCAAACGCCACCTCGCCATTTAGAAGTGCCTGTTCCAGTTGTTTCAAATCCAGCCATTGGAATTCCTGGCTCTGCCGTCTGGAAGCATTGTAGCGGTCAACTTCATTGGACACCTGCCTTTCTAATAAACACCCGGCCGCGACAACTGGCCAGCCAGGCAGATCACTCGGCACATCCATGATTATCGCGATTCAAATACTTGCGTGAGACGGTGACGTATTTCTCCGCCCATTTTTTGATACCCGCCTGCTGATCCTTATCCAAGGTCTTCACCACCTTGGCCGGGCTCCCCATCACTAAAGAGCCGGGAGGAATTTCCATGCCGCCGGTGACCAGAGCGTTGGCGCCGATGATGCTGCGCTCGCCGATGACGGCTCCATCGAGAATACAGGCCCCCATTCCAATCAGCACCTCGTCTTTGACCGTGCAGGCATGAACAATGGCACCGTGACCGACGGTGACGAGTTCGCCGATGTAGGTTCCGTAGTCGTCCGCAAGGTGAACGCAGCAGTTATCTTGGATATTGGACCTCGGACCAATGACGATTTCGTTGATATCACCGCGTAGTGTGGTGTTATACCAGATGCTCGAATCTTGCTCAATTTTCACCCGACCGATGACGTCGGCGCTGCTTGCGATGAACACGCTTGGGTGGATATCCGGACTGATTCCGTCGAAGGTTTCGATAGCCATGGGTTGAGCATATCGACGACGTTGGCTTTCACAAGTTGCAATCCACGCAGGACGGTGGCATATTTGCGCGCCGGCAAAGTTGCCGGAGGGGCCGTGATAGACGGTACTCTTCGGTATCAGCCCGTTCACGCGGGCTGTTTATCCTTGGGCGCGTGTCTGGCAGTTGAGTTATGAATGAATTTTACATCGTTATTGCCGTCATCGTTTTCGGTTTCGCCCTGCGTTCCTGCCGAACTATGTTCCTCCGCAAAATGGGTGCGGTGGTGATGTTGATCGCGTCCGGACTTTGTTTTTATTTCCTCACCGGAAATGTGTGGGCTGGCATCGCAGCCGCCGCGGCATGGTTTTTTCTGCCTTGGGTGGAACTGCTCACCCGGATTCGGAAAATGCGGATGCCTTTGGAGAACCGACTGCAAGACCGCTACTCCACCAATCTCGATGTTTTCCCCAATGCCGAAACGCATCTGATCACCTTGGAGAAAGCGGGGTATGAACATATCCGCGACTGTGGTTGGAAACTGGGGGGCATGATGCAGAATTATCAATTGTTCTGGAATGCTGAAACCAAATCGGTGGCTTCATTGTGCCTTTGTGAGCAGGCCAACGTCACCTTCACTTATCTCACCCTCACCACCCGCGATCTCAAAGACGGCGTTTGGCGGACTACGAACTTTCCTTTTTCACCGACTCTCAAGGCCGCTCCAAAAGTTCACTGGAATCAGATCAGCTGCAGCAATGAATGCGCACTTAAATTGATCAACGACCACCACGAGTATTTGACGAAGCAAGGATTCATCGACGATGACTTTCTCATCCCTGATCCGGATCACGTAGGGGAGGAAATCGAACACGAACTCCGACACCAGATTGATCACAATCTCAGCAATGGCATCATCCGCCTAACAGGTGATGGTCATTTCAGATATACCATCAAGGGATTATTCTTCCTCTGGAGGCAATTTGTTAGAGACATGATCCGTTTGTGCTGAAGCACACAGTCAAGACCCCAGAATCCAGAGGCCAGAATCAGGGTATGAAAAAACCCGGACACCTTGCGGCATCCGGGTTCATTCTGGATTCTGAAATTTAGTCTCTGGAATCTAATCAGGAATACATCTTAGTGTAGTATTCGTCAGCCATGCGGTCGGAGTCGAAGAATGGGACGACTTCGTTCATGCTGTTGAGAACGATCTTCCACCAATCGTCTTGGTTTTCGTAATAGGTAGGAAGCACTACGGTATCGAGGATCTGGTAAAAACCTAACATGTCGTGTTGATCACGCGCTTCGGGTGTGAGGTTTGGATCGGCTTCCGGGATGATGAACGAGTTGTGACCATCCTTGGCAAACTCACATACCCAGCCGTCGTTGGTGGAGAAGTTCACGCTACCGTTCATCGCAGCAGTCATGCCGGATGTGCCGGATGCTTCGAGAGTGACCACAGGGTTATTGAGCCAGATATCGGAGCCATCCTTGAGCAGCTTGGAGAGCGAAAGCTCATAACCAACCATGACAGTGGCGTTGGCGTATTGCTGGGTGACCTTGACGAGGTGGTTGAAGGTGTCGATCGCGCCGTAGTCTTTTGGATACGGCTTACCGGCCCAGATGACCTGCACTGGTCGGTCGGCGTTCTTGAGCATAGCCTCAAAGCGTTCGACATCGCGGGCGATGAGATCGGCGCGTTTGTAACCAGCGAACCGGCGGGCCCAGACGATGGTGAGGTAGTCTGGATCAAAGAGGCGGCCAGTTTGATCGGCCACTTCCTTGAATAGGCGCTTCTTCAGCTCTCTTTTGCGCTTTGCCAGAGCCTTGATGTCTCCGGCTACACGAGCTGCTTCTAGTTGTTCGTCGACCCAGTATTTTTTATTCTGGGCATTGGTGACGTGATCGATTTCGCAGATGCCGCTGTGGCCTTTCCACATTTTGCGTGAGACTTCACCGTGTAATTTGGAAACAGCATTGGCTTTGCTACTGAGGCGGAGAGCTGCGAGCGAGTGGTTAAATTCATCCCCCTCGACACCGCAGAGTTTGCGTGCCTCATCCTTGGTCAGACCATTGAAAAAGGTAAACTTGTGTAACAGATCGAAACTGGATTTCTCGTTACCCGCCTCGACGGGTGTGTGGGTGGTGAAGACGAAACGTTTCTTCACATCGTCGAGTGACTTGTTTCTGCCGTAGACATGGAACGCGGCGGAAAGAGCGTGAGCTTCGTTGAGGTGCCAGACATCGGGATCAACGCCTAGTTTATCCAACAATGTCGCCCCACCAATTCCTAACAGAATATATTGAGCCGTGCGGGTCAGGAAATCAGAGTCGTAAAGACGGTGCGAAATCGTGCGTGACATGACATCATTCTCTTCGATGTCAGTGGTCATGAAAAACATAGGAGCGGAGCCAAAAGTATCGGCGGGCAGATACATCACTTTCACCCAGACATCATGGCCGTGGATTTTGATAGTGTATTTGATGCCTGTTTCCTCGAGGAAGTGGTAGTGCTTACGGCGCTGCTGCACGGCCATCTCACGGTTTTCACCGCGAGCTTGATTGTAGTAGCCGTAGGACCAAAGGATTCCGATTCCGACCAGATTCTGCTTCAGGTCATAGGCGCTGCGCATGTGAGAACCGGCCAGGAAACCCAGGCCACCGGAATAAATTTTCAGAGTCTGGTCGATGGCGAACTCGGAGCTGAAATACGCGACGCTCTTCTTGTATTTGTCGTCGATCTTGAAGGGATGTTGGTAGGGTTCTGGTAAAAAACTCATGTGGTTAGGGTCGTTATGATACTGAGGGGGAGGCGTTTGATACTCCTGCTCATTGATTTAGCCAAGCCGCATTTGCTACTTTCTGGATGCTTCGCTTGCTGCTATCCACCTCGGTAGAAACTTGAATCATGGCGAAGTGGAAAAAATGGATTCTAGGAGAGTGGAGCTGGACAAGACCACTCAAGTCCCTTGCCTTCATCTATCTAGCCTTGCTAGTTGTGGCGCTGGGCTTCTCAAACAAGCTTCTTTTCCAGCCACCGAAATCCGGCTACGAAATAGGCCAAGACGATTTCCTGCTGATCCCTCGCTCCAATGGAGATCCGGTGGCGATGTATTACCTGGAAGCCAAAGCAGGCATGCCGACCCTTTTGTGGTCGCACGGAAACGCTGAGGACATTGGGTATTTAAATGATCGGTTCAACGAGTTTCACGCTCGTGGCTACGGTATCCTCGCCTACGATTACCCCGGTTATGGGAAAAGTGTCGGGAAACCCAATGAGGAGTCCTGCTATGATGCCTGTCGGACAGCATGGGAGCATTTGACTCAAAAACTCAATATTCCCTCCGATCAAATCATCATCTACGGACAGTCCGTGGGCAGTGGTCCATCGGTCTGGCTGGCAGAACAGAAACCTTGCGCAGGGCTGATGCTAGTATCCCCTTTCGTATCTGCATTCCGCGCAGTCACCCGAATTCCTCTCTTCCCAGGTGATCAGTTCAAAAACATCAAACGCATCGACAAGATTCAGACACCGTTATTGATTGTTCACGGCGATCAGGACCAAGTCATCAGCCAGTGGCATGGGAAAAAACTCTATCAGCACCACGGTGGCCCGAAGACGTTTATCGATATCCAAGGAGCAGGTCACAACGACCTGTATCTACTCGCCATGGACGAAGTGCTCGATTCGCTCGATACATTCCGCGCGGAGATCATGCCTGCCAAGTAGTGCCGATCACAGTCTGACATCGAAAAAATCCAACATCACAGCCCGGTAAACCTGTCTCTTGAACTCAGGCAGCCATTTGAGTTTGAAGTGCTCCGGCTTGATCCATTTGTAACGGCCGAACTCCGGATTCTTATGTCCGTTCAGATTGATTTCCGGGGCGCTCTTTTTAAGGCGGCACAGATAATATGTCTGTTCCTGACCATCGAAATAACATTTCTGTTTTCGAACTTGGTCCGGATAGAGGTAGGTGTAGCCCCCTCTTTTCTCTAGAATCTTGTAGCTGTCAGCTGGCAGGCCAATTTCCTCTTCAACCTCTCGGATCAAGGCCTTGGTCAGTTTTTCACCTGAGTCTGCGCCGCCTTGGGGGAACTGCCACGCGCCCTTGGATTTAACACGTTCGCAAACCAGGAGTTTGCCCTCGCGGTTAATCACTAGTGCCGCGACGTTCGGTCGATAACTTGCCATGACGGGGTGTTTATTAACTACAGGATTTTGAACGATCAAGGATTCATCAAGCTTTTCATGAAACTTTGTTGCCAGTCTGTAGTTTCACAACTATCGTCCATCCTCATCATACCGACTCATCAACATGAAAAAAATCTATACTCACCTCGCCGCGCTATCACTCATGATAGTCGCATCGCCCGCAATCATGGCTCAAGACACAGCCAATCCGGAGTCAACGTCTAACAGCGCCACAAGTGAAGAAGCAGGTCCTCGCCGCTTCTGGCAAGCGAATCTTCCAGGGGGCAGCTATGTGGTGGCCTTGGATCGGATTTCATCAATCAGCAAACACACCTACATCATCGATGGCAATCTAAGGGTCACAGAGGTTGTGATCGATACCAGTGGCAACTCGCTAGCGCGCTTCTACTACATCATCCCAGTCAGTGAAGACGCCGAGTCCAATGTGGCGGGTCGTATTACCGAACGCACAAAGGGCATTATCGACAAAGTCGGCGAGCGCACTGGTGTGGACGGTAACAGCATCGTAGCCAAGCAATACCCCACTACCACTCACGCAAAGACTGTGGAGTATCGCATCTCCGATGAAGGTGATCTGGATAAACTCCTCGGCAGCGTCCGCAAGGCATGGATGAATGGCGCAGGTAAGAAATTTACGATCAGATTAAAGTAACTATCGCTCAGAAGCTCTTACCGCTTAGTCTTCTCCAGATCCTCTTCGAGTTTATCTTTGTCCTCCTTTTTCTCGGGCTCCTCACGCGGTTGACGTGGTGCACCGGGAATAAGGTCGAAAATACCTCTGACTCCCTGCTCGATACCTGCGGCGGGTCCTTCCTCCAGCCCTTTTTGAACCGCTTCGACTCCGGTCTTCAACGCATCCGCTCCAGTTTCGGCGGTTTTTTCAGGCAGTTGGGTGGCAGTGTCATGGGCGAATTTCAGTGCCATTTTTCCGGTTTCGGGCACGAGTTCAAACATCCGCTCGCCGGCCGCGGCGATCATTCGATCGCTGAGATCTTCCTTGGGAGCATCTACCGTTCCAGTGATGCGCAAGGGGGCCCAGAGTAAACCCTTGTCGCCACGCAAAAAGACCTTGGTCTCCGCGCCTGGAATATGAGCCAGGGTGCCTGGGGTAATGCCGACTTTAAAGCGACCGTCAACACGACCGTCCACCAGAGTCATCTCGCCCTCGATCCGAACAAGACCTTCGGTCGCCAGAACAATTTCTGTGAGTTCGAGGCGGTCTCCTTCTTTCCTGTATTTCAATTTGGCCTCAGAAAAATCGAGGCGGCGAAAACGGCGCGAATTGGCATAGGCCGCGATCCGGTCGAGTACAGGTAGTGACTCTAGCACTCCTCGCTTAAGCTCCAGCTCACCGCGGACGATGGTAGCGCCCAGGGTTCCGTCGCTTTGCGCTCTACCTGACTGCACCTTAAACTCTGTGGTCAGATTCCCAGTGAGGCGCTTTTGCCAGTCTGGCGGCACCAGTTCCTCAACGCGGACATCGCGTAAGTTTCCGTAAAAACCAAATTCACCACCATTGATCTCACCGCTGAAGTCTAGCAGGCCACGCTCGTAGACCTTGGATCTCGACTCAGTGATGTAAATTCGACCGTCTTGATATTTGCCTCTGGCACTATCCAGTTCCAATGGTGATCCAAACCAAGTTGTCTCAATTAAACCGTCTGATAGATTCACATCATAAGCGCCATCGGCGCTGGCCGCATCAATTCTGGCAATGAGGTTGGACGCCTCCAAATGACCGGCTTTGGTTTCAAGATTCAGATTAAGACGCTCGATCTGAGCGGATGACAACTCAGCCCTGTTAGGCAGCAGACTGGCCAGAAAACCAACTTCGTCGCCAGGATCAGTTACTGGTGTCGGATCATTTTCTGGTTCTGCGGCTGCGTCTTCATTTTTAGCACTACGGGTATCGAGATCGAGATCGAGCTGTTTCACCCGCAATCCGGAGACTTCCCATACACCGCGTCGAACACCCGACAAATTCACCTTGGCCTCGATGCCATCGGCTCGCATGCCACGAATCAAATCGCCATTCTCAGAACTAAATCCCTCAGTCCTCGCCTGCATCCCCTGCCACTCAAACAACTCGAATTGAGCTTCAGCTCCAATGGCATCCCCCACTGTTTCACCCAGAAATACCCGGAAGTCATCGCTGTGAAGATATGACTTCAGCCAAAAATAGCCTCCAAAACCTGCAAGAATTACCGCCAGCACGAGTATGGACAAGATGCGATATGTCCACTTGGCACCTCCGCCCCTTCCTGCTGATGATCTACGAGCTGGTTTTCTTCTCTGCGAACGTCTCGACATGGCATAAGCCTAACTCTGACCTCTAATTCCACAAGTTTTCTTCTCGCCACGATTTGCAACTTTCCCTAATAAACTCGGTTGAAACAGGACGACCTACCCTGTTTCTACTAACACACTAGATCCCACCGTGCTCGAACTCAAAGACGTCTGCTTCTCCATCCAAAAAGACGGAGAACCCATCAATCTCATCGACAACGTTACTCTGGATGTTCCGCGCGGACATTTCATGGCCATTGTCGGACCATCAGGCTGCGGCAAAACCACGCTGCTTAAAACCATCGCAGGACTGAACGAAGAGTCTGCCGGAGATCTCATCTGGAACGGACGTAACCTCGCCGAGGAAGAGGACTTTGATCCTGCGGAAATCGGCTACGTCCCACAGTTTTCCATCGCTTACGATCAGCTGACGGTCGACGAATCGATCGAATCCGCCACCCGCTTGCGCGTGAAAACTCGCAACATCGCGGAGCTGGATAATCGCATAGACCGAATCCTCGAAGAAACAGGGCTGGCGACACTGGCGGACCGTCCTGTGAAAGTGCTGTCAGGAGGACAGAAGCGACGTCTTGGTCTGGCCATGGAGCTGGTTACCGGCCCGCACCTGCTACTGTGTGACGAAGTTACCTCCGGACTCGATCCAAGATCGGAGCGCGACATCGTTAGACTGCTGCACCAACTTTCCCGCCGTGACGGACGCACCGTAATATCGGTGACCCACTCGCTCGCTCATCTGGAGCTTTATGATTCCATTCTCGTGCTTCACGAAGGACGTGTGGCCTACCATGGTCCGCCGGAGGGGCTAACGCATTATTTCTCCGTGGAGGACATGGAAGAAGTCTATCCACAGCTGGCTAAGCAACGTTCCGAAAAATGGCAAAGCTCCTGGCTGAAACACCGTGTGGCGTATTACGACAAGCTGGAAAGGCGCCGTGAGCAGCAAATCAAGGAAGGCACACTCTCGCTGCCCGAAGACGTTCTGAAGCAGAAAAAATCCGCGCCTAAAGCCGACACGGAACAAGTGCAGGAGGAAAAACCCTCCCGCCGCAAAAAACGCTCCCACCACGAAACCGCACCTCTGGATGACCCGGCAGGTGAAGATGAAATCGTACGCGAGGCCGCAGAGCTGGTGCGCACACCAAGTGTCTTCAGCCAATTTAGCACTCTGTTAGGAAGACGATGGAAAATTTTCTTCCGAGACCGCGGTCAGGTATTTCTCCAGCTCGCCATCCTCGTCTGCTTCCCTATCCTCGTCGCCTTATTCAGCGATCGGGGCAACGAGAACATCAAACGCTTTTCTGATCGCTATGAAGGCACCCTGCAGGAAATCAAGGAACACACTATGGTGGAAAAAAGCTACCTTAGCGTGGGCTCTGCTGTTTCCGGCATCGTCATGTTCCAAGTGGTTCTGCTCTCACTGATGGGTTCTAACAACTCAGCCCGAGAAGTTGCGGGTGAGAGATTGATTTTCGAAAAGGAAAAGTTCGGAGGCATCCGGCCATCGGCCTACCTTGGTAGCAAGATCGCGTTCCTAGGCAGTCTGATTTTGATTCAGTCGCTATGGATGGCCATCTTTGTCCAGCAGTTCTGGAAATTCCCCGATGGAAGTGACACCGGTTTCCTCGATCACACGGTCTTTCTTGTGATGGTCAACGCAGCGATGACCTTTGTGTGCCTTGGCATTTCATCACTGATGAAAACAGCCGAGCAATCATCGCTGCTTTCGATCTACCTCGTTGGTTTCCAACTCCCCCTCTCCGGTGCCGTCCTGGCTCTGCCTGAGAGCATTGAAAGCATCACTCGGCCATTCATTTCCGCCTACTGGGCGTGGTCCGGTAGTATCGACTCGATGAATCCGAGCTATCGCAATGCTATCGATGCGGTGACCGAAACATCGTTCCAGAGCTCCAGTGCCTGCCATTATCTACTCGGCATTCACATCGCAGTCGGCCTAATCGCCTCATACATCGGCCTCAAACGTCACCACTGGGATTAAATCATTCCACTATCACTCTTCTACCTTCATCATTTTCACATGGCCCGCAGATCAAGATCCAAAACCACCAGTAAAAGTAACCTCGCCGTCTATATCATCGTCGGTGTCGCCGTAATCGGCGCACTCATCGCAGGCAAAATCATCCTCGATAAACGTGCCCAGCATTTCTCAAACCTGAGCGAACTGTCCATCGCAGACTTCAAAAACAACGCCAACAGCCTGAGTGGCAATGAATATCGCATCAGCGGAAAAATCATCGAAAAGCTCAAATGGACCTCCGATCGAGGCCAGTTAATTTCCCTGACCACCGAACAAGGTGACGGGGATGAAGGCATGATTGGCATCATGGTTCCGGCCGGCATCGATAACGTAAATCTCGAAAAAGGGCACAGCTACACCTTCAAGGTAGAAATCAATCGCGAAGGAATGCCAGTTGCGCTCGATGTCAAAGCGAAGTAAACTCCATCAACTACAGCTACTTATTATGAAAAATCTTCACACTCGAGTCCCACGCACCGTAATTGCGATGGCAGCCATCCCCTGCTTCGCCCTACCCGTCACCGCACAAGTTTACGATCCTACAAAAGGAGGTGGAGCCAAACCCAAGCCAGCACCTTCCGGCGGAGGCGACACCACCATCGTGCGTGAAAAAAAGGAGTCCAGCTCTCCCTATGGCAACGAGGTCCCATTCATTGATCCTACTCAGGAAACCATCACCCTGATGGGTCACACCTTCAACCTCGGCGATAACCGTCTGGGTGGACAGTTTGAATCCTACCTCGCTGACACTCCCAACCAGTCTGCCGCGGCCAAGGAATACCGCGAAACCATCGACGCCATCCTTGATGCCGTTTCCCCACACACCAAAGGAGTTACCATTTCACAGAAACTGCGCAACGGCTTCGCCCTTCTCCCCCGTGCTTCATCTTACCCTGGTGACGGCCGGATTTGCGACTCCCTTTCTAATGCCATCTACGCGGCTATGCTCTCCAAGGGCTCGATCAGCAACTCCAAGGACTACATCGAAAGCCTGGAGAAGGAGAAAAAACGCATCATCTACAATGCCGACATCGTCGCCAAGAAACAGGAACTGGGTGATTCCGAGGCCAACACCAAAAAAACAGGTGGAAAAGGCAAAGCCAAAAAAACCACCATCGAGAAATCCACCGAGTCCTACGAACTTCAGGAGATGCAAAAACGCATCATCGAGATCGAGGCCCTGAAGAAAATGCATCAGGCCAAAGACGAGATCAACATCGTGCAGGCCAAGATTCAGTATCAGGCTCTGCTCGCACAGCTCTTTGTCCAACGTCGCTTCGAACACGTCGTCATCGGCACACGATTCTACAACCTGATCTTCCGCGACGGAGACAGCAAGATGCGCCTGAAGAAGAACTCTGATGTGTCCAAATTCTTCGGCGAAGGTCTGGGGGTTGATCCCACCGTCACCGGTCTCGACTCGGCTGCCAATGAAGCCATGCGCAAAGTCACCACCTTTGTTGCTGCCTTTAAGAATCACCTCTCGCACAACGAGCTACATTCCGCCTCGCGTCGTCTCACCGAGGCCTATGCCATTGGCGAGTTCCTGCCTGCCGTGCAAACAATTCCCGCTGAGGACCGTCGCCAAATTCTGGAATACGTTCGCGATGGACACGCCTTGGTCAAAGCCATGGACGTCCACGACTATGCACGTGCTCAGGTTTACTTAGAAGCTTTGAAAAAACGCTCCAGCGACTTTGACTCTACCAAAGCCGAGGGTGCGATCGCGGCCTATACCCGCGTTTCCGATGGTCACGTGCGCGCTGCCAAGATCGCCCTGATGCAGGGTGATCAGGAGAAGTTTGAACAAGAACTCAAAAACGCCACCCAAGTATGGCCCACCAATCCTCGCCTCAAGGAAATCGACAAACGTCTCGATTCCATGCTGGATAAAGGTGAAGTTGCCAAGACTCTACTAGACGATTTCGATCGCCTGCTCAGCGAAAGTAACTTCCGTGAGATCTTTAAGCGCCAGTATGAATTTGTGCCTGTGGTGCAAGATGACTCTGAGCGTAAGGACGCCGTTGAACAAATCATCAAGAACATCCATCGCATCGATGGCTCCATCATTCAGGCCAAGGAGTTTTCCAAGATTGGCAATGACTACGCTGCCTGGGAAAGCCTCGCCACCCTGCGCGATGAGTTCCCTAAAGATCCGGAACTTCTTCGCCAGTTGGAAAAACTCTCATCCAAAGTCGCCGACTTCACCGTGGCCCTGACCCGAGCCAAGGAGTTTGAGGACAACGATCTCAATCCGCAGACCGGTTCCGCGCTGTCATGGTATCTGGAAGCCAAGAGCATTTATCCGGACAGTAAGTTCGCCCAAGAAGGCATCGACCGCTTGGTCAAACGTATCCTGCCTGAACCCGGTGACACTCCTGTGAGCAGTGAGCCTGTCGCTGACGGCGGTGCCGAATAAATCTCCACGATCCACCACCCTTCAAAAACGCGCTGGCTACATGGCTTGCGCGTTTTTTCTTTCTCTGCTTTTTGGTTGGTTTGCTTCTGGAAAAAACCGCGCCAGCAAGGGGCATGCCAAGCCACTGTATGATGGCAAATTTGACGATCTTTTACTTGCCACTATCTCCGTTATTTCTATGCTCATCGCCTCTACTTGGAGCGAGGGTGTATACCCCCGCTTTTTAGTTTTAGAGCACCCCCTATTTCCAGAACACCCTCACTATCCACGACTAACATTATGTATCCCGTCATCACTCCTATCGCAGGTCTCGTCGGCCTCGGTATCGCTTTTATCATTCTAGCAAGTATCCTCAAGCGCTCCGGCGGTGAGGGAAAAGTGAAAGAAATTGCGGATCAAATCCATAACGGAGCCATGGTTTTCATGAAGCGTGAGTTCCTGCTGATCTCCTTCTTCGCCGTGATCATCGGAGGCTTGCTCTTCTTCTTCCAAAAAGGTGACTACGGTAAGGAGCAGTCACTGGCGTTCTTCCTCGGCTGTCTAGCCTCATCTTTCGCTGGATTCGTAGGTATGTTCACCGCCACCCGCGCCAACGTCCGCACTACTCTGGCTGCTCGGGACAATGGCCAAGCAGATGCT
This sequence comes from Oceaniferula spumae, assembly GCF_042849255.1. Taxonomy (GTDB): domain Bacteria; phylum Verrucomicrobiota; class Verrucomicrobiia; order Verrucomicrobiales; family Akkermansiaceae; genus Oceaniferula; species Oceaniferula spumae. The sequence continues at coordinate 3,729,111 of NZ_AP026866.1, read as the reverse complement.
CTCAGCGTCGCATTCTTCGGAGGTTCGGTAATGGGACTAACAGTAGCATCCATGGGCTTGATCGGACTCGGCGGACTTTATTATTTCTACAAGGACAACGTGCATGTGGCTGAAATTATGGAAGGCTTCGCCATGGGAGCTTCCCTGGTCGCACTGTTCTATCGTGTCGGCGGCGGCATCTTCACCAAGGCAGCGGACGTCGGTGCCGATCTAGTTGGCAAGGTGGAAGCTGGCATTCCAGAGGACGATCCCCGTAACCCTGGTGTGATCGCTGATAACGTAGGTGACAACGTCGGTGATGTCGCAGGCATGGGCTCTGATATTTTCGAATCTTACTGCGGTGCACAGATCGCCACCGTCGCCATCGCTGGTGCCTTAGCCGTCAATGCTGCAGAAGCACTGGGTGCAACTCGCGAGACGCTAATGTACCTCCCCCTCGGCCTAACAACCATGGGCCTGCTCTGCTCTGTGTTGGGTATCCTGCTGGTCAAAATGATGTCCGCCAAGAACCCTGCCAGCGCACTGCGCATCGGCACCATCGGTGCGGCGATCATTTTCATCGTCGGTGCCTACGCCCTTTGTAATCATCTTGAAATCAATAGCCAGATCGCCTCTGCCGTTCTTTGCGGTGCCGTCGGTGGCATCGTCATCGGCCTGGTAACCGAGTATTACACTGGAGGAAAACCTGTGCGCGATATTGCCAAGTCCGGCGAAACCGGAGTGGCCACGGTGATGATTACAGGACTATCTGTCGGCATGAAGTCGGTGGCTATTCCACTGCTTACACTCGCCGCTACAATCTTTGTTTCCTTTGAATTCGCCGGCCTCTATGGCGTCGGCCTGGCGGCTGTCGGTATGCTTGGCACCGTCGGAATCACCATGGCCATCGATGCGTATGGCCCTGTAGCCGATAACGCTGGCGGCATCGCCGAGATGAGCGCCATGGGCCCCGAGACTCGCAAGATCACCGATGGTCTGGACGCCGTAGGGAATACCACCGCAGCCATCGGTAAGGGATTTGCCATTGGTGCCGCCGGACTGGCCGCACTCGCCCTGATCACCGCGTTCATTCAGAAAGCAGACATCAGCAACTTTGATTTCACCGATCACGCCGTGCTCCGCACCTTCTTTGTCGGGCTATTCATTGGAGGAGTGATTCCCTTCCTCAATGGAGCCATCACCATGGAAGCTGTGGGCAGCGCAGCCTTTGACATGATCAATGAAATCCGCCGCCAGTTCCGCGAGATCCCTGGTCTTCTGGAAGGCACCGGAACACCTGATTCCGCAAAGTGTGTGGACATCGCTACCCGCGCCGCGACCAAGCGCATGATCCTCCCCGCCGTGCTGGCAGTAGGCACCCCCCTGGCCGTTGGATTTGGCTTCGAAGCCATCGCTGGAGTAGGAGCTATCGCCCTGACTGGAACCCTCAGTGGAGCCCTGTTAGGCTGTATTCTGATGGCTCTGTTCATGTCCAATGCCGGTGGAGCATGGGATAATGCTAAGAAATACGTGGAGGAAGGTCACAACGGCGGCAAAGGCTCCGAGACCCATAAGGGCTGCGTCGTGGGTGATACCGTCGGTGATCCCTTCAAGGACACCTCCGGCCCATCCATGAACATTCTCATCAATGTGATGGCGATTGTTAGTCTTGTCATTGCTCCGCTCTTGTAGGATATTAGCAGTTGTTAAGTAAAGATGCCGACAACTGCTCAAAAACAGAAAACCAAATTGAGTCCTGGGCAACCGACGTATCGGGCCCCAGCTACCAAAGACCTGGTCCAGGTCAAGATGGGGCCCAATCTTGGGCAGCGTGATCGCTCGGTGCCATACAAGCGCCCGTTCGTCTTGGCAGTGCTCAGCACTCTGGCATTTTACCTGTCGGTGATTGCTCTGTTAGCAGGAATCATCGCTTTCTTTTTAGCTACGAAGGAGCTTCAGCATCGTACCGCCTATGTGATTGCCGGTCTGCTGATTGCCTGTGCGTTCACCTGGCTCTTCGCCTATTTGATGCGCCGTAGAGCAACCTGCCCCCTGTGCAAATGTACCCCTTTACTCGATAATTTGGCACTAAAGCATGAAAAATCCTTCAAGGCATGGCCCATGAATTACGGCCACACAGCGGTGCTGAATATTGTTTTTACCCAACGGTGGCGATGCATGTATTGCGGCACCCCTTTTGACATCACCAAGACCAAGCTCAGGGAACCCATGTCCAGGTCCAAGCCCAAGAAGAAGCGCTCTTCTTCAAGAAAACGCAGATAGGCTTATCTGATCCGTATTAAATGTGAGGAATTGGGATCCATTTTTTGACCACTTGGGCCAGTTTAGTCCTTCTCTAACTTGGGTCTTTTGCTCAGGATACAGCCAATCATGATTCACAAAAAACTGATCCTATCAGCCACCGCACTCCTACTGCCTCTGCAGTCCCATGCAGACAACGTCTCTCCTGCTCTGCCAACCACCGGCAATCAACCCTGGACTGGAGCGGACCTTTGGGCCAACCCCATGGAAGACTGGCAAACCAAAGTCACAGACGGCAAAGCCAGTGCCCATAATTACCATGCAGGCGGCGACAGAGAACTCGTCATCCTGACCGCCGAAATCTCTGAGGACAAAGCCCCTCTGGAAATTTCAGCCACCTTCGACACCATCCATGCCCCAGCCAAAGGATCTAAGGGATTCATTGGTTTCCAGCTTGGCCTGCAAGGTCTATTCGATGATTACCGTGACTCCGCCATCTACGGTGCTGGCTTCGCAGCAGGTATCAAAGCTGACGGCACCTTATTCATCGGCGGCCACAGTTCGGAAAAACCTCTGATCAAAAATTTCGAACAGCCTATCGATCTGAAACTTACCGCTAAGCCCAGCGATAGCGGCACTTACACCATCACCTTAACAGCAGGAGACCATACACTTATCAATGAAGGAGTTCATGCCTCATGGCTTCCGGGACTTGCCTCATACACGGTAAGCACACAAGCGCCTAACACCCATCTAGTGCGTCAACCACGACCTAAGAACGTTCAAAGCATTAAACAAAACAGAGGTGGCAGCTGGCAGGCCGCCATCTCTAACATGTCACTCAGTGGGGACAAAGTCACCGCCCACCCTGACCGCTCTTTCGGCCCGATCTACTGGACTCAATACACGCTCGAGCACAGTGGCAAACTGAACCTCATCGCTCAGATCGCGCCAGTTATCACGGAAGGACAGTCGGTAACACTCACGGTCGACGGCCAAACATCCACAGCCAAGATCAATGCTCAATCACGAGTCGCCACTTTCCATCTGGATGGTATCGACGTGACCAAGGACCACAATTATACAGTCACCTGGAAAGACCACACCTTCGCGGGAATCGTCCGCAAAGAACCCACCGATAAAGAGAACCTAACAGTAGCGACTCTCTCCTGCAACGACGCCACTGGCTTCCCCCACAACTTGCTCGTCGGTAACGTCAAAGATCACAACCCTGACTTGATCGCGTTCATGGGTGACCAGATCTATGAACCCATCGGAGGCTACGGACTGTTGTTCGGAAAAAATAACACCGAATACGACGATCGCACTGTGCTCTGCTACCTACGAAAATACGCCATGCACGGCTGGAGTTGGCGTGAACTTCTGCGCAACACACCAGCTTTTGCCATACCTGATGACCACGACGTCTTTCACGGCAACATCTGGGGCTCTGGCGGAAAGTTAGCGGATCGCTCAGGAGGCATTTATGCCGGAGCACAAGACAGCGGCGGCTACAAAATGTCCGTCGGCTTCGTCAACGCCGTGCATGAGACCCAGACAGGTTCTCTTCCTTTGCCCATCGACCCAGCTCCAACTGAATCAGGCATCTCCGTCTATTTCACCAATTGGAAATACGCTGGCATCGACATGGCAATCCTCGCCGATCGACAGTGGAAGTCAGCCCCCAAAGCACTGCTGCCCGAATCCAAAATAAATAACGGCTGGCCACAGAATCGCAATAAACAACGCCCTGGCCTCACAACCCCACGCGAACTCGATGTTGCGGGTGCTGAGCTATTAGGAAAACGTCAGGAAGCCTTCTTGGAGAAATGGGCATCTAACAAGGATGAAAAATCCAAGTGGAATCTCGTCATTTCAGCCACCCCGCTCATGACACTTCAGTCCATTCCCGAAGATAAGTTCTCCGATGCTGTAGTCCCTTCACTCAAGCGGATGAAACCGGGTGAATACCCATCAACCGATATTCCAAAGTTGGACTATGACTCTAACGGTTGGCCACAAAGCAAACGCGATCTTGCCGTAGATCTCATCACTAAAGCAGGTGCGGTTCACGTCACCGGCGACCAACACTTAGGTTCCTCAGGACAATATGGCGTCAAAAAGTTTAACGACAGTGCTTGGTGGATTTCATCACCCGCTATCGCCAATCTCTGGCCGCGCCGTTGGTTCCCTAAAGACGGTGGAGCCAATCGTGTGAATGGAGCACCAAAATACACTGGAGAGTTTGAAGACGGCTTCGGCAACAAAATGACGCTACATGCCGCATCCAATCCCTACGACATCGAAAAGGAACCATCTCGCCTCTACGATAAGGCCGTGGGATATTCCATTCTAACACTGCATCGAAGCGACGGAACCGTCACTCTGGCTAACTGGCCTTACTATGCTAGCCCAACGAACGAAACGGAGAACAAACCATATCTGGGTTGGCCCATCACCATCGATCCGAAAACCAATAAGCGCGTCAAGTAAACGGTGGGGATCACAGACCTAGTATTAACTTCACCCCAGGCTACCTCACTGATAAACATAGGGCATGCAAGTTCGCCAATATGAATGCTCCGCTGGTACGGTATCCATCCGCAATACTCAAACCAGCGACATTCCGGATCTCATCGCACTGTACAACCGGGCTTTCCCCTCGTTGGTGGAAACCGATTCTGCATGGCGTGTCGATCAGCTGCAGTCACATCTGGAACGGTTTGCCGAAGGGCAGATCATCGCAGAGCTGAACGGCGTTCCAGTGGGAGCGGCTTCGAGTTTAATTGTTTCTCTAGGTTCGGATCCGCTACGGCCACACACCTACTACGGTATCACCGACGACGGATATTTTTACAATCACGATGCCCGAGGCGACACCCTATACGGTGCCGATGTTTACGTTGATCCCGATTGCCAGCGCTGCGGCATCGGTAAGGCTCTCTACGAAGTGCGCCGTGACATCTGCCGCAAACTCAACCTGCGTAGGATCCTATCTGGCGGTCGATTGCTGGGCTACGAAAACCACGCCAAAGACTATTCTGCCGAAGAATACGTCTCTCTAGTTCAGGCAGGAGAACTGCATGATCCGGTGCTTTCTTTCCAACTCAAGGAAGGCTTTGTGGTTCGAGATGTGATGCCGAACTACATCCGCGATGCCCGTAGCCATAACCATGCATCACTGATTGAGTGGCTAAATCCAGACTATCAGGCAGCCGCAAAGGATAACTCGAAGGTGCGAGTTTCCTGCGTGCAGTATCAAATGCGGCGCATCGCAGACTTTAACGAGTTTGCAGGTCAGGTTCGATACTTCGTGGAAACTGCAGCCGACTATAATTCAGAGTTCGTTTTGTTTCCTGAATTCTTCTCGGTGCAGTTACTTTCCCATCTCGATCCCCTAACATCTCAAGAAGGTATTCGGAAGCTTGCCGACCTAACAGATGACTTCACCGACCTTATTGCTAATCTCTCCCGTGAGTTCGGACTCTACATCATCGCTGGCTCGCACCCGGTACTACAAAAAGACGGCAGCCTGCAGAATGTCGCGATGTTATTCCGTCCGGACGGCTCATACGTCGGTCAACCAAAACTGCACATCACCCCGTCCGAGCGCATCTACTGGGGAATCAGCGGAGGCAACGAGCTTTATCTGGTACAGACGCCGAAAGCAAAAGTCGGTATCCTGATTTGTTACGACATCGAATTTCCGGAAGCCGCTCGCTACTTGGCGGAAAAAGGAGCGGAGATCATCTTTGTGCCCTACTGCACGGACAACCGTCAGGGCTACCTGCGTGTGCGAACTTGCGCTCAGGCACGAGCGATTGAAAACCAAATCTACGTGGTGACCGCCGGCGTCATCGGCAACCTGCCAGACGTGCCTGCCATGGACATTCATTATGGTCGCGCCGCCGTGTTCACACCTTCGGATTTTGAGTTTGCCCGCGACGGCATCCAGGCCGAGGCCGACTCCAATGTAGAAACCATGCTAGTGACAGATCTCGATATCGACGATCTCTACCGCTCACGCGAGACCGGCTCCGTCACTCCGATGCGTGACCGCCGACTCGACCTGTTCGATATGCGCTACCACCTGCGCAATCGATTTGAAAAAGGAGGCGTCGAACGCTCCACGCCAGCGGAATAACATCTCTTCTATCGGTTGATCACTCTGCCCTGCCGGTCGATGCCTCGTTCGATGAGAATGCGATGGTTTTGATCTCCCCGAGTGGTGTGGAACAGCCCAAGCATTCGCTGACCCGCGCGACCACCGATGGTCATGACCGCCAACTTCTTCGAAGGATCATCCGTGTTACTGGCCACCACACGCATGGTTCCACTATCGCTGAGCTGGTAACGCACCACGCCACGATGGCCTGCCTCGACCTTCATCGTCTCGTCGTTGACGCTGACGTGAACTGCTTTGTCCGTGGTGTTCACAAACTGAAAAGTCCCCAGTGGAAACGAACGCTCGGCAAGATCCACCGCAACAGCTGTTAGTTTTCCTTTTTTCTGGAGGAGATAGACGAAGACTCTGGTGACGCCCTCCTCGAACGTGAACTTGCAAGCCTCTTTGTAGGACATGATGCCTTCTACATCGACCTGTTTCCGCATCACCATGATGCCTTCTTGAGTGGGAGAAAGTTTGTAGTCGGCAGCGTCCAATGACGCGCGTTGCATTTCTTTTACAAACACACCACCCTTTTTGACAAAGATCGCCTCGACCAGGGGGTGATCGACAGCAGCGAGATCATCACTTTCCCAACTCGCGACAAGCAGGGGCCCGCCATCAGGATTAACGGCGACAGCTTCTACCTCTTTGCCCGCAGTATCCTGCTGCTCTGCAGGACCGATATCAGGCTCTGCCCATGACTGACTACCGAGAGCAACGCAAAGGATAAGCATGCATGTTAGCATGAAGGGAGTTTGGTGTTTCATAGCTTGGTTGTGGGAAATGGGGTTATCAATGTCGTCTCATCATGCGCCTAACTAATCGCGATTGATGATGTCTGCCTGCCGGTCAACCCCACGTTCGAGTAACAGTCGGTGTGTCTTGCCGTCACGGAAGGCATGAAAAAATCCAATAATTCTCTGCTCACTGCGGCCACCGACCGTCATCACGGCCAGTAACTTCTGGGGCTTGTCTGTCGATTTCACCTCAATGCGCAGCGTGCCCTTGGAGGATATCGCGTATTTCATCTTCCCCCTAGAGCGAGGTTTCACACCGATCGCCTTGCCGTTGATGCTCAGGATCACGGGCTGCTCAGTGGTATTCAGAAATACAAACTGCCCCATGGGAAAGCTGCGCAAGCTGGTGTCGACAGCTAGCACTTTGTTTTTATCGCCTTCGGCAAAATGATAGATGAACAGCTGCTCAGCACCGGCGGGCACGGGGGTCTCTGCCACAGGAGTATACGCTTGTTCTCCGTCGACCTCGGTGCGTTTGTAAAATACGAGACTGCCATCCGTCAGCAGACCTTCATACTCAGGGCTGACTTCGGCCGGGTTCACTACCATTGCCTGATAGCCCTTCGGTGTTCGGCAGTAGAGTTCCTTTCCTGACGGTTTGGCTTCGGGCTGAACCATATCGTTGACCCATGAGTAAATCTTGAATCTCACCTTGCGCGCCGATTTAGCATCATCCTGAGCAGACACCGGAGAACAAACCAGCACACATACACCGATCATCAAGAAACACAGCCCAGCACTGCGCCTAAATAAGGAAGATGGATGACTACAAAATTCCATAGTTCTATAAATACAAGTTCGGACGCTAAATTACCACCGATCAGGAGGAAGTCATATGAGCAACCTCGCTCTTCGGCAACCAGCGAAATGATTGAATGATAAATCTGCGACCGAAGCGTTGGTTCACTGGATTCAATACTGGTGTAAACTCCCTGGTGCCATCGTCATTGACGGCCACCTCATAGGGGGCTTTATCGGATGCTTCAGTGGGATCCAGGTATTCAACCTCACGCTGCACCACCGCCTCACACACAGCTCTGGCGAGCACCTTTCCGGCCGCATCTTTGCTTACTCCCATGGCACGGATCGTAAAGCTGTCGCCGCGGGCAGTGATGAAGGGGTCGATCTGCCGAAGGATGTCGCTTTGCTTCAACGCTCCCGGAAGATGGGAATTCGCCGATTTTCTAACTGACTTTGCCCCTGGGTAAAATCGTATGTCGTCGACATATTCTGACGGATCGATGACCTTGTCACCTTCCAGTGTTCCCAACAGTCCCGCTGCATCGATCGCGGCTTGGATAGCGCCCGCAAATCTAACATCCTCATACTCCGCCCCGCCACCGGATGTGTCCTCGCGTAGCAGACTTTCCAGTTGGTCGGTCCGGTTGACAAATGATGCCACACTGGGAAACGGGCCGCGTCTTTTGATCTGGTGCACGATTTCCTCCGCCAGTGTGCGCACTTGGTCCGAGGTTAATCGTATATGTTTATCCCCCGATGCCGCATCGGTTTCGGAGATGCTGGTGACATCGACGCTGCCGAAGGCGTCCATGCGCGGAGAAAAACTCACCGTGCTTTCAGGCGATCCCCCGAGCTGATCGCGATCGATACCGAGCGAAGAGGACAGCAGCATTTCCCAGGCGGCAACCGAGGTTGAGTTGATGTTAAAGCCACCACGCAGTCTGAGACGTTTGGCACTCGTAATCTGGCGCAGCATCTCCACGTCCTCGGTCTGCGGTCGCATGCGTGAGTTGATCAACGGCTCTTCAGGCATGTATTTCCCTGTCTGGGGCACCGTGGAAAAGAAGTAACGGTCGTAGTAGCGATCATTCAATAGATAAGAGATATCGTAGTGGTTGCTGGTTACCCGCCAGTTTTGGTAGTCCCGTTTACCCATGCTGCCGACGTGCACCAAGGATGGCGAGGAAACATCATCGTGCAGGACATTGAGTCTGAAATCTGCTATGGAGTTGCCGATCGGATAAGCTGGGTAATTTGAGGTTCCCAACCACATATAACGAAGCGTGCCGCGTGTTGTGTTGGCACCCGCCGTGAAGCCAGAGTGATTCAGCTGTGTCAACGAGGTGATCGAACCCGATTCACCATTCGGGTAGCCCGGCTCCGGGCCCGATCCGGTTTCTGAAATAACCATCTTTTTTGCAGGTCCCAGATATCCGTTGCCGATGAATGTCTGCCTCTCTTCGGCGTCGACCGTTGGCACAGTATAAATGCTGCGTGCATTCTGGTAATCATAAAGCCCACCCATGAGGGAGGGGGAAATCTCAGTGCCCTCGGAAGCATAGAATTTGGTGAGCCCCGAGTTCTTGCTATGGGAATACGTGTCACCGATACCTGCGTGGAAGACCGCCTTGGGATTGTAATGCGCCATGTATGGAAACAGCAGACTCTTCTGGTCCGGATGAATTCGGTCAGCTTGCAACGGTAGGTAGTCTTCCCCCATGCGCAGTGCGTATTTGTAAAGCAAGCCGGGGAAATCCCCGCGTGTGTCCTGATGGGAATCGTCTGTGGTGGGAGCATCAAAGAACGGTGAGTTCGACCCGACGCGGCTGCTCAGTCGGGACCAGTAAGACATGTATTTCATACTCCCGCTGTCATCGTATCGGGCATACCAGAGGTTGTTATCGTTTCCTACGCCACCAAGTCCAAAGGAAATCTTGGGGTAACGTGTATCCGTTGGAGCCAGTGTCGCCATGTCATGGGTGCGTCCGTCCAGAGAGAAGGCGTGTCCTTTGCCTGGCCGCCAGCCTTTTGCCAATTCGACTGTGAACGATGTCGCACGGGTGGAACCGGTCCATGATTCCCCCGGTGGAGGAGATGTATATTGCGCGGCTGGACTATGGTCGAATGTATTGGCTTCCGGTGAGAACACCATGGTCTCGCCAGGCTTGAGGACGGCATCTACATCGGCTGTGATGACCATGGTAAATTTCCACCCCCCTCTGGCTCCTCCGCTGTTATTGTACACCTTACCTTCCGAGAATATCGTGGCTCCGGGTTCGCTCTGCAGGGAATAGTTCGCCCGGAACAAATACAACCACCAGTTCGCCGTTCCGCTGCGCCTTTCCTGGTGAATCTCGATCCGCTTATCTAATCGGATCGGCACGTTGTAAGGATTCCACAAAGTCACCGCAGGAAACACGGAGTAGTAGACCTGGAATTTCCCAGGCTCGACGATGCGATACGCTGCATGGATGCCGGACTGCACCTGACTCATCACCGGCGCAATGCCATCTGTGCCAATCGAAACCTCCTGATTCGCATTCCCATTGAACCTATTGGCATAGTTGCGGAAATAGACCGGCATCGGGCTTAGGCCACCATTATTGCTGTCTCCACTCGCAGGTGGTCCCCACGCCTGGGCAGAGAGGGCGTCCATCTGCGGCGAAACATCCATCAGCTCCTCCGGCATATCCGGAGCATTTTGATCATTGAAAATCGCATAGGTGAGATCCTGGCGCAGTCCTCCGCTCCGCACATCGGTAAGCAAATTTTCGGAGGATACTGTTAGATCAGGTGAATAACTGAATGCTCCCCCCGTTTGATCACGCTGCATGTCATGAGCTAAGCCAGTCGCCCCCACTGTTACCAATTGAGACGCCTCCCGAGTATCCATTTCCAGACCATCCGCACCATCGCGGAATGGGTTGATAGGAGCACGTTGCGCCATCATGCGTGCAGCCACTGAGTCTTGCTCATGCTGGTTTCCCAAATCCACCCGGTTCTTTACCGATTCATCGGCCACCCACCATGCGTATTCGCCGCCCTGGATACCGACGAGCGGCACATTCACTGGGCGTGCGGCGGGAGCGTCGTCGTGTTGCAGCATGAACTCGGAGGACACGATATTCACCCATTTTTGATCAGCTGCCTTGTCCGCGGTGACATATCCTTCAGGGTAACTCGTCTTATCTAACAAACGACTACCATCCGTTAGATCAAACCTTGCGTTACCACTCACCAGAACCGCAGGTTTGCGTTTGAAGTCGTGACCTGGGATCATCCCTGGGCGGTGCCGATTGGTCTCAACATTAATCGCGTAGCTACTCGGGCTTAGGTCCATTTCAGAACCACTCACATCCCACACATAGGTATATAGAGGATTTTCTAGATCCGACTCAGTCTTGTGCCAGTCCTCATCTGTGATGTCGGCACGAGCTGTCACCCGCTGATCCGAACCGGCGTATTTCTGTAATTCACCAATGGCAATCATCAGCGCAACTCTTGCATTCGCCTCGGCTTGTATCTGTGCCTGATCGTTGTTCGCGCTGCGTGAATGAAGTTGCCCCAGACTCAACATCGCCAAAGAGATCAATAGCAGCAGAGTCATCACGCTAATGGTAGCGACCAAAGAAAAGCCGTGTTGGCTGACTCTTCTACTGGTAAGTACACACCTTGGACCTCTGGCTAGCATTTGCCTTTTAGTATTCACTTTGAATACACGCCGGTCAACGCAGCTTTTCCTAAGTGTCCATATTTGAACAATAGTTTAAAGAGCCTCCAGTGGCTACGAATACAGCTCTTGATCAGAGACTTATTACGCCTTCACTTTTTCGCTGCCAGCTTTTCAGTCACGGCAATCACAGCAATACCAGCCACTAACCAGGCGATGGCTACCCAAGTGGTTCCGACCTGGAAATCGGGAACTTCGCGATTCCAAGCAATCACCTTCATCTTGCCCTTAACGATCACGTATTCGGCAATCGATTTCCAAGGCCAGATAATAACTAGTGAGCCAGCGACGAAACCTGTAATCAAAGCTACCGCAGTATCGTGGTATTTTTTAAACAACCAGCTAAGCACGCGCGATAACACAATCAGACCTAATACCGCACCCAGACCGACAGGCATCAAAATTGGCAATGACTCCGAAAATTTGAATGCGCGCAGGTCGTTGACGGCATGAAGCACGATGAGTTTATAGTTCCCCATCAAGAGAAGAATAAATGATCCGGAAATGCCGGGAATAATCATACTGCACATACCAGCCACTCCGCAAATGAGGAGGTAACCGATGTTTCTGTTCTCACCAGCTGGCTCCAGAAAAGCCAACCAAACGGCAATGGCGGTTCCGATCAATAACGAGATGATTTCGATAACCCGCCATTTTTTCACCATTCTCCCAACAGAAAAAATCGAGGCCAGGATGAGACCAAAGAAAAATGCATCCACTAGCACTGGGCTGTGCTCGTAGGCATCCTTGAGGACTTTCGCCAAGGTTACGATACTGGCCAATACGCCAAGGCCGAGGGAGATTAAAAAGCCGAGGTCGACGTGTTTAGCAAAGGCTCCGATGTCGAATTTCAACAACATCCGGATCGCCTTCATATCGAAAGCTTTCAGCGCATCTAACAACCTCTGATAGATACCCGTGATAAATGCGATAGTCCCGCCAGATACACCGGGGACAACATTGGCCGCCCCCATGGCGAAACCTTTGAGAAAAGTAAAAAAATGTTCCATTCTAAAACCGTTAGATATCAGCGCCTCTATTTTCGAGCTGTTTGATGCGTTCTTGAAGTCTGGTGATTTCACGGGCCATGGGAGAAATCACCTGAGCTTTAAGACAGATCACAATACCAGAGATAAAGGTAATTGGGGCAAGCACGTTAAGGCTCGTTCCCGGAAACTGATTTGAGTAGAACATACCAAACGCTGATAACACGACGAGAACCAAACCACCTATGGCAGCAGCTCGCGGATACTTGGCACACTTTACCAAACTCTCACGGTCTTTGACTTTATCGTTGAGACCAGAGGTTTTCATTAGCTTGCATGTGGTCCGGGCAATGCGGAACCTTACATTTCCAGCATCAGGCGGCCTGGGTTTTCCAGACAGTCTTTGATGCGGAGCAGGAAGGTGACTGCCTCTTTGCCATCGACCAAGCGGTGATCGTAACTCAGGGCGAGATACATCATCGGCAGAATCACCACTTCACCATTCACTGCCATCGGGCGCTGTTGGATGGTGTGCATGCCGAGAATTCCGGACTGTGGCGGGTTAAGGATCGGGGTGCTGAGAAGAGACCCGTATACACCTCCGTTAGAGATGGTGAAGACACCGCCTTGCAGGTCTGACAGTTGAATTTTGCCTTCCTTGGCTTTGCCTGCGTAGTCGATGATTTCTTGCTCGATTTCAGCGAAGCCTTTTTGATCGCAGTCGCGAAGAACTGGAACTACGAGACCTTTCTCCGTGCCGATGGCGACACCGACATCGAAGAAATTGTTCTCAATGATATCGGTTCCGTCGATGCGGGCGTTAATCCCGGGCACATCCTTCAGGGCTTGCACCGTGGCTTTGACGAAGAAGGACATGAAGCCTAACTTGCAGCCGTATTTGGCGACGAAGTCCTCCTGGACTTCTTTGCGTAACTTCATCACGGCGGTCATGTCGACCTCGTTGAAGGTGGTCAAAATAGCGGCAGTCTGCTGAGCATTGACCAAGTGGCTGGCGATCTTGCGGCGCAGCATGGACATTTTCTTACGAGTAGTGCGACCATTATCCTCGCTCTGGGCTTGGCCTGAACGCTCTGGCGGATCAGGGACTACGGCAAGATCGGGCTTCATGCTTACAGGCGCAGCTGGAGCTGAAGCAGCGGGTGCAGGCGCAGCGGCGGCTGGTTTGGCTGGCTCGGAAGCTGCTGGTGCCGAGGCCTCAGGCTGGCTTTGCTGTTGTGACTGTGCTGGAGCAGAGCCCACAGTGAGAGTGCCGATCACAGTGCCAATGTCCACTTCTTCGCCTTCTTGCACGGTGATGTTGACTGTGCCGTTATCCTCGGCTTCGAGTTCGTTGGAGACTTTGTCTGTTTCCAGAGTCACCAAGATGTCACCTTTGGCAACGCTGTCTCCGTTAGAGATATGCCAGCGGCCAATGTTGGCCGAAGTGATGGACTCACCTGCGGCGGGCACTTTGATCTCGATGACTTTGCCATCATTGGCTGAGGCAGCAGGCGCGGGAGCCGATGCTTGGTCTGATGATGAGCTTGGTGCGGAATCGGCAGGTTCGGCATCTTGAGATGCCGCTGCGCTTTCTTCGATGGTGGCCACTACTGTTCCGATAGCTACCTCATCGCCCTCGGGGACGAGAATCTTGAGTGTGCCGGCAGCATCCGCTTCGAGATCATTGGAAACTTTGTCGGTTTCAATTGTGAGAACGGTCTCGCCCTTACTGACGGTATCTCCGTCTTGTTTGTGCCAGCGCGCGACGTTGGCGGAGGTAATGGACTCTCCGACGTTAGGAATCTTGACTTCAGTAGCCATGGGAAATGATAGTTGTTAGGTGATGTGATTTGTTAGACTTCAAAAGCCTGCTCGATAAGCATTTTCTGTTCGCGAACGTGCATGGCCTTGGAGCCAGCTGCGGGGCTGGATGATGGTTTCCGACCAGCGTAGCGAATTCTTGAACGAAGGATTTCCTGTAGGCGAGGAGCGATGTAAGTCCAAGCACCCATGTTTTTGGGCTCTTCCTGAGCCCACACCCACTTACGGGCCTGTGGATATTCGCTGATGATCAGCTCAAGCATTTCGTCGTTGAATGGATAAAGCTGCTCGATGCGCACGATGGCGGTGTTATTGATCTCCATTTCATCGCGATACTGGACCAGATCGTAGAAGACTTTACCGGTGCAGAAAACGATGCGCTCTACCTCCTCTGGCTTCTCAAAAGCCTTGGTGTCCGGAAGGATTTCTTGGAAACAAGCACCCTCGAGGAAATCTGCCTCGCTGGATACCGCCTCGGGGCGAGTCAGCAGGCTCTTGGGAGTCATCAGGATCAGCGGCTTGCGGAAGCTACGTTTCTTCTGGCGACGAAGAATGTGGAAATACTGAGCAGGTGTGGTGAGGTTGGCTACTTGGATGTTCTTCTCCGCACAAAGCTGGAGGAAACGTTCGAGACGTGCACTTGAGTGCTCTGGCCCCATGCCTTCGTAGCCGTGAGGAAGCAGCATCACCATGCTACTTGGAGTCTGCCACTTGGATTCTGCGGAAGAGATAAACTGATCAATGATCACTTGGGCGCCATTGGCGAAATCACCAAACTGAGCTTCCCACATGATAAGCATGTTAGGACAGCCGAGTGAGTAACCGTAGTCGAAGCCTAACACAGCAGCCTCGGAGAGAAGGCTGTTATAGACACAGAATTTCGCCTGATCCTTGGAAAGGTATGTTAGAGGAATGTAACGGGCCCGACTTTCTGAATCGTAGAAAACGGCATGACGGTGACTGAAGGTGCCACGACGTACGTCCTGACCGGAAAGACGGACTGGATTTCCTTCCATCAGCAAAGCTCCCCAAGCTAAAGACTCAGCAAAAGCCCAGTCGAAGTGAGTGCCTGTTTCCAAGGCTTCTTTACGACGGGGAATGAAACGTTTGGCGAGGGTGTTGTGCAGGTTGAAGCCTTCGGGAATGGTTGTTAGAACCTTGCCGATGTGCTGCAGCGTGTCACGAGAGATTCCGGTGGGAACTGGTGCGTGTGAGTAGGACGGCTGAGGTTCGGCGGTGGAACCACTGAAGACATTGCGGTCTCCAGCCTCCATGTGCTGAACCATTTTTTGATAACCTTCTTCGAGGGATGCCTCGATCTCGTTCTGAATGGCATCGGCATCCTGCTGGCTGACCGCGCCTTCCGCGACGACTCGGGCTTTGTAGAGATCGCCGATCGGCTTGCGCGCGTCGACTTTCTTGTAAATATGCGGCTGAGTGAACGCTGCCTGATCAGCCTCGTTGTGGCCATGACGACGGTAGCAATACATGTCGATGACGACATCGCGGCCGAATCGCTGTCTGAACTCAAGCGCTGTGATCGCAGCCCATGCCAGCTCGGTAGGCTCCTCTCCGTTAACGTGGATGATGGGAGCCTCGATCATTTTCGCCACGTCCGTAGCGTAGTCAGATGAACGGGCGTCCTCCGGCATCGTGGTGAAACCGATCTGGTTGTTAATGATCAGGTGAATGGTGCCGCCGGTGCGGTAGCCTGGCAGCTGGGAAAGGTTTAACACTTCAGCGACAGGGCCCTGACCGGCAAAGGCGGCATCACCGTGAAGGAGGATGGGGAGGACCTGCTTGCGGTCGCTCTTGGCACCATCATCGCCGATCATACGCTGACGGGCGCGGGCCTTACCTTCAACCACGGCATTGACGGCCTCAAGGTGACTGGGGTTAGCGGCCAAGCTCACTCTAACGTCTCCATCAGCAAGCTCACGCACACCTTCGTAACCGAGGTGGTATTTCACATCGCCATCGCCAGCAACAAGGTCTGGCACGTAGTTCGGGGTGAACTCATAGAGAAGTGTGGTCAGTGACTTGTGCAGGAAGTTCCGCAGCACGTTAAGTCGACCACGGTGCGCCATGCCCATCTCGATTTCCAGAACGCCGGTAGACGGGCATTTTTCCAAGATGGTATTGAGCACCACCATGGCAGCCTCGCCACCCTCGAGAGAGAATCGCTTCTCACCGAGGAATTTCTTGGCGACGAATGATTCGAAAAGCTGAGATTCCAGAAGCCAGCGAAGCACCTGGGATTTATTGATGTTCATCCGCGGTTGGGTCTCGAAGCGATGCTCGATCCGGGCACGGATCCAGTTCCGCACTTCCGTGTTGTGGATGTGCATGAATTCAAAACCGATGTAGCCCGAGTAGGTTTCCTCGAGAGCCTGCACCATATCGCGCAGTTTCATCTTCTGGCCGGTGCGGAAAAACTGGGTGGAAACCTCACGATCCATATCGGACTCATCCAAACCGAACTGCGACAGTTCGAGACGCGGATTACGGGCACCACTTTCATCAAGGGGATTCAAATAAGCCTGCGTGTGACCGAGCGTGCGGTAATTGTATACCAAACTAACCACCTTGCCTCGGAAGTTCAGCGAATGCTCGCTGGCGGTGTCACCCACCGGAGTCGATGCCACTGCATCACCGCGCTGTTTCAACTGGGCTGAGCCGAGCTCGAAGCCCTCGAAGAATGCACACCAATCTGCATCCACAGACTGAGGGTCTTCACACCATTTGTCATAATTTTGCTCCAATAAATCTGCGTTGAAGCGTGCGGATACAGATGATTTCATAAGTAGAAAAAAATGAGGCTTTCGCGGTGTGGTTTGGTTTTCGTGCTTGGTGTGCGCTGAAACTTGGGTCTAATTACTGGCACGCCCCCCGAGAGTCAACGCACAAGGCATCTTTTTATCACGAATTTGTCTCATACACCACCTTTTGCAGCACCTTTTATGATCGACGTCCGCAACCTCACCAAACGCTACGGCAGACACACCGCAGTTAATGATCTCACGTTCCATGTTGGCGCTGGTAAAATCGTCGGTTTCCTCGGCCCTAACGGAGCCGGAAAAACCACCACACTACGCATGCTCACCGGCTACCTGCCACCGTCGTCCGGGAGCGCCAGCATCGCAGGTTATGACATTTTCAGACAATCGCTGAAAGCTCGCCGAAAAATCGGATACATGCCAGAGAATGTGCCTCTTTACGATGAGATGCGCGTGCGAGAATATCTCAAATACCGCGCCCAGCTGAAAGGCCTCAAGGGCAAGGACGCCCGTAACCACATCGGCGAAGCCATGGACCTCTGCGGTCTCACCCATGTGCGGAGGAAAATGATCAAGACGCTCTCGAAAGGATACCGTCAGCGTGTGGGCCTGGCAGACGCCTTGGTTCATAAACCCGATCTGCTGATCCTCGACGAACCGACCAATGGTCTCGACCCGAACCAGATCCGCTCGATACGGAACCTGATCAAGCGTCTCGGCGAAACCCATACCATCCTCGTTTCCACCCACATTCTGCACGAAGTGGAAATGACCTGTGATCACGTGATCATCATCGATGAAGGTAAGATCAAAGCCACCGGATCGCCGTCCGAACTAGTTCACGATATGCGCGCTGCAGGAAAAATCAGCATCGAAGTTCAAGCCGATGCAGAAACGGCCGCTGGCGCCATCAGCCGACTCGAACACGTCAAAAAAGTGATTCAAGAAGACTCTCCTGACGACTGGTCGCGCTTCTCTGTCCTTGTAGACTCGGGCACGGACACGCGTGAGCGCATCGCCAACTTAGCCAGTCAATATGGCTGGCCGATTCGCACCATTCACCGACATCAGTCCACTTTGGAGGACGTTTTCGTGGAACTCACGCGCAAGGACTGAGACGTCATAAAAATAGGGCCCAGCTCAACCACTGGGCAAAAAAAGGATCGGTGTCCTGACGAATCAGAACACCGATCATACACACTTACGATTAAGGATTTGACTCCTAAAATCAACACACGACGAATACACAACTTTCGTCAGGGTCTATTACGTATATTTGACGCACGACTTACAAATTATGCATCAAAAGTTATTTTTTTTATGCGTGGGCAGGAAGCTCGATAGTGCCGCCTCCGCTCTGATCTTCTGCAGAGCTTGATTTACTTGTCTTTTCACGCATTTTTTCAGCCGCATCGCGACCAGCAGCCGCGCCTTTGGCCAAGCCGTCTTTCACAGCCTGTGGTATGAATTCGTTGGCAAATGCGCTGGCAAAGAATGCCCCATAAGCAGCACCGTAGGCGACATCGAACACTGCGTCGGCAATCGCTCCCTTGACTTTGGGGGCTGCCTGGCGTGCTTTTTCAGTTGCGTCGTCCTTGGCTGAATTAAAAGCGTCAGAGCAGGACTCAAAGTGGCGTTTGGCATCGCCGCAGCATTTGTCTTCGTGGTTTTCGTGATTGTTTGTTTCCATAATATGTTTGTTCGGTTTGTTGTTTGTGAGCGATGGATTTCTCCGAGATCGATTTCAATACGTGGATTAAAGCACAATATTAGGCGATCCACTGTTACAATCGCCCAGCTTGATTATAACGCTAGCGAAAATCTGAGCCCTCCACACTAAAGGTCAGATCCGGATGAGTCCGAGCGCCTCAAGTCTGTCCACAAAGTCCGCCGGCAGGCGTCCCCCGCTCTTTGCGCTGCGCTCCATCCTGGTCAGAACAAGATGGCCATCATCAAGAATTTCCACAGCGATCAGCAATCGTAACCCATCCCTCATCAAATCCCACTCACTATCATTTTCCAAAGCGGTCCACCCGTCCTGACTAACCGCATCCAGCACCGTCTCCCGAGGAATACGCTGAGCATTCCACCATTTTGATTCATACTCGTTGAACGTCTCCATGCTATCGACGAGAATGAATTCATTGCGCCGCGGCACTCGCTCTAACTTCGAGCGGTGGCCAAAGCTATACCACCATCGGGCGAAACCACGGATGCGCGGCTGAAGCGCCTCAGCAATGGCGAGCCTCCACCTTGCTCCACGATTATCGTATCCGTGCCGAAGTGGTCGCTGAGGCTGCATCCTAACAGTGAGCTGTTGATAACCCGCAGTGCCCATGTATCCATGATAGATCACACTTCCCTGATGAGCGCACATTGCTCCCCCTGCATAAACATGACCTTGCCACAATGCGCCACCACCCCGCCTGAAACGTTCCGGGTGATCGCGCATCAATATCGCCTCGGCTTTGCCATAGCCATACTGCTGCTTGAAATACCTCCACAGAGTAGTCCGGCGGCGGTGCCAGACAAAGGCAGCACCGTGAAAGCCCATGCGGTAACCAGCCTCATGCAGTCGCCAACAGAAATCGACATCGTCGCCTGCCACTCGATAATCGGCATTGAATCCTCCAACGGCTTCTAACACCGACTTCTTTACCACCAAGTTACAACCTGGCAAATGCTCCGCCGTCTGATCTCCTAACAAAACATGGGACGGCGCCCCCGGAGCAGAGGCGACTACCGCCTCGTCTACCCGGTCATCAAAATGACTGCCAGAGTCCGGCTCAGGAGGAAGGTTCGGCCCTCCGCATGCATCCCAGTTTTCCTGAACGAAGGCGTGGGCCAGCCACTTCAGCCAAGCGGTATCAGGTTCGCAATCGTCATCTGTGTAGGCTACGATCTCTCCCTGAGCAGCTTCCGCGCCCCGATTTCGTGCCTCACTCAGACCGGAGTGATCGATCTGGATCAATTTCACTTGTTCGTAAGCACCCACCACATCAGCGGTGTCATCAGTCGAGCCATCATCCACCACGATTATTTCATAGTTTGGATAATCCAGCCCAATCAAAGCATTGAGACAACGCTCCATCCGGTGACCTCCATTGTATGTGCAAACAACCACGGAAAACTTCGGCCAATTAGAAACGGTGATTCCATCCTCTGGCTCGTGGATTTCAGGAAGCACTTCAGCTAACCGCTCGAGAGCCGGCTTCGCCCTGCCATTCCGATCAGTGATTCCGAAATCCCAGTCCTCCACCACTTGGCCAGCATTCAGCCAGCAGTCACTCCATGCATATATCGTCACCCCGGCCATGCCTGCTGACAAACACTCAGCCACGCACCATTGCATAGCCTCGGCCTGACCAGCTTCTCCACCTCGTTGAGAATCGAGACCAAATTCACTGATCAGCACCGGACGGTCGCCTGCCACATTGTGCAATCTCGGCAGGTAGGCTGCAAAATCTTCGCGGCGTTCGAGATAGACATTCATCGCGGTGAAATCCGCATTGTCGGGCTCGAGGTATTCCGTGGTCGGGAAACTGGCATAGGCATAGAGCAATTCCGGCTTTAGTGCACGTGCCTGATCGATCAGTTGCTCCAGAGCGGATCTCACCATATTTACCCCCATCCAGCGAACCAAGTCTGCGGGGATTTCGTTCGCCACCATGACTCCGGCCACCGCAGGGTGATCACCCCATTTCTGCAGACCATCATCCAATGCCAGCCTGGCTTCGGCAAACAGCGCTGGGTTTGAAACAAAATCCCGACCAGGACTCCAGCTCAGCCCGATGAACACCCACACACCAGCACCGGCAGCAGCATCGAGTAACATCGGGTCAAAATCACCGTAAACCCGGACCGCATTGAACCCTGCTGACCGGATACGCCGCATCTCTGCGGGCAGGTCTTTCAAATGAGGAGGGCGATCGTCAGGAAACGGGCCGAACGTCACCATTTTTAGGAACACACGCCTGCCTCCGGCACGGAAAAATTTTCCGTCGACCTGCAAGCGCTGCATTTTCTCCCCCGGCACGCGGTGAACTTAAAACCCCGAATACTAAATACCAAATACCAAATTGCGTACACTTCACCATTTCGGATTTCACGTTTGGTCTTTGAAGTTTGGAATTTGGAGTTTAAAAACCTCTGCGTGCTCCGAACCATCGATTTCGACTACCACCTACCCGAAGAACTGATCGCCGACCGCCCGCTCGACGATCGCGCCGCCTCGCGCATGATGGTGATCCATCGCTACTCCGGAAAAATCGAACACCGGATGTTCACCGACATCCTTGAGTATATCCGCCCCGAGGATCTGCTGGTCCTCAACGATACCAAAGTCACCCCCGCCCGGTTCTTTTCCAACGATGGAAAAATCGAACTCGTCTGCACCCACAAGCTTTCGCCCGTCGAGTGGGAGTGCCTTGTTAGACCGGGCAAAAAAATGAAACCCGGCCGCACGGTGGAAATCGGCGAGGCTACTGGCACCGTGGAAAGTGTGTTAGAGAATGGTAACCGCATCATCCGCTGGGATCGTGAAGTTGACGAGGAGACGCACGGTCGTCTCGCACTGCCTCACTACATGAATCGTGAGAGCGACGTTGAAGATCGCGATCGTTACCAGACCACCTTCGCCCGCGAGGAAGGGGCCATCGCCGCGCCCACCGCCGGCCTTCACTTCACCCCCGAGATTCTTTCTAACATCAACCACGCTTTCCTCACCCTCCACGTAGGAGTAGGCACCTTCCGCCCGGTCAAAGCTGAGCTGATTAAGGACCACGAGATGCACTCCGAGCGATTCCATCTCAGCCAGGAAACAGCCGACCGAATCAACGCCGCCAAGAAAAGCGGCCGCGTCATCTCCACCGGCACCACCTGCACCCGCGTGCTGGAGAGTCTCGCGAGAACACAAATCACAAATCAGGAATCACAAATTCGCGCAACGCGCGGCGAGACAGATATTTTCATCAATCCCCCCTACGATTTCAAAGTCGTCGATGTCTTGCTGACCAATTTCCACCTCCCCCAGAGTACCCTCATCATGTTAGTATCGGCGTTTGCCAACAGAGAACTCATCCTCAGTGCATACGCCGAGGCGGTGCGGGAGAAGTATCGATTCTTCTCCTACGGCGATTGTATGTTGATTGTCTAAATGGCTTCCTATCTTGCCTAACTTCTCTCTGGCTCGTATCATGATGCCTATCATGCGATCCGTTAGCTCGATACTCGTCTTTTGCTTATTCATTGCAGCATGTGATCGAAAAGCACCTGTTGAGGAAGTGCTCAGTTCACAACGAGCCGAAGAACTATCCACCCATTTCGCTGCAGCAGATCGTATCCTCATCCAGAAGCCTCGCGAACAAGTCGTTTGGCACACCATTGATGGCCACGATAAGGTGACCGAATTGTTATCAATGATCAAAATCAACGATTCACAAAGCGGTTTTCATTGCATGTGTGACGGGGATTTTCTCATGACCTTGTATCAGGGTAAAATTTCCATGGGCACGGTCGGATACCATCACAATCGCAGTCTACGCTGGCATAGCGGACAGTGGGATGAAGACAGCCTGCTAACTCAGGAGTCGTCGAGTGATCTGATTGAGTGGTTTGAAAAAAATGGATTCGACTATCCAGCGGACACACGGCGAGCCAAGGAAAAGGAAGCCGCCACGAAGAAAACCAATCATCAAAGGTTTGTGGCCTGTTTTAACGAAGGCGCCCACCAACACTTTGATTACTCAAGAAGCGCGGACACGGATCACGAAGATGTGATCAAACAACAAGCCGAACGCCTTATCGCCGCCTACGAATCACACCTCGATCTGGGGAAAGATATCTTCCGAGCTTTCAGCACTAGGCCCGCACCATGGCTCACCTACAGAATCGCTGACCAAATCGCAGAAGAGGCCCTAACTATGCTGCCTGAAAACTCCCGACTCAAGCTGCTCAATGCTGCACCTGATCTGTCACCCGCCGAGAGCACGGGTGCCTGTTTCTTGATGGTGCGTCATGATATTTTCAAACCACCTTTCTCCTCTGCACAGCAACAGCACCTTCTAACACTCCTTAAAAAATCACTCCAGCATCCTGCGGACAACTATCATCTATCGCAAAGTTTTCTATGGTTTGCCCGCCACAAGATTACAGGGGTTGCCGATCTACTCCGGCCATATGTTTTTGGCGAACATGAATTCATGATCATCGGACCGACCTCGGATTATCCGCAGAACCCGTCACCTGTTGCGACGGCTGCACTAGCATTATCCTTATTAGACGACCAAAGCATCAGAGAAAAAGTAGCCTTATACCTGAAGGAAAACACCAAACCCACACCTGATCACACAGCTTACACCGTGGCTCTAGCACATTTAAAAAAGGATTCCAAACTCGTGACTGTAGATGATTTCCACTGGAATACATATCTACTACACGATGCCATGTTTGCCTTAGCTGAAGTCGACCCGTGTATCCACAGCTACAGCTTGGTCATTGACGGCGGTTCAGCTCATTCTTGGGCGATGGTAAATGAAGAGGCTGTTATCACCTTTCAATCACTCACGGGTCAAAAATGGTATCAAAACCATAAAAACGAAAGAGCCTCCTGGCACGCCAAGACTGCTCAGAAATGGTGGAAGCAGAACAAGGATACATTCACCTTTCCTGATCCTGACTAGAATTATCTGGCATTTAGTCGTGCCAGCACAGTCCAGCCTGATTATAGCTCACCCATGCCGCGCTCAGCAGATCACAGTCCCGGATGGATTCTTGGGGTCGTCATTTTCGTGATGGGCGGCTGTGGACTTGCTTACGAATATACCTTTTCACGGATTGCGTCGGATTTACTGGGTAATAGTGTCCAGCAGTGGGCGGTGGTGATTGCCATTATGCTCTTTTGTATGGGCATGGGCGCGGAGATCCAGCGGTTTATTCCGGCAAAGCGTGTGGTCTCTTCGATACTTGGTTCGCAGCTTCTGTTAGCTCTGCTGGGAGGGTTTGGACCGCTGCTGATGTTGCTGGCATTTTCTTACGCACCTTATCAATTCGGTCTCGTGCACTACTCCCTGATCTCTGTGATCGGACTGCTGATCGGTTTTGAAATCCCGCTGATCACACGTATCAACGAGGGCTACTCGGAGGACATTCGGAACAATCTGGCGCGGGTCTTGAAAATGGATTACATCGGCGCGCTGGCAGGGGGCTTGCTGTGGATCTTTGTGCTGCCTAAGTTTTTCTCCCTGCATCAGACGGCTTACATTTTGGCCTTCCTCACCGTGGCGGCGGCTTTGCTCTGCTGGGTTTTCTTTCGGAAACAGACACGTCAACCGGCGCTCATCCTGATCGGCATCATTGTCACTACTGTGGCTTTGGGTATCGGTGTGGCAAACTCCCACCGCTGGTCGCTCTACGCCGAACAGCAGCTTTATCTTGATCGGATCATCTTCTCAGAAACCACCCAGTATCAGCACATCGTTCTCACCAAGGACAAGAAAGACAACCTCCGCTGTTACATCAACGGCCATATCCAATTTTCCTCCACGGATGAGTTCATTTACCACGAAATGTTAGTGCACCCGCCGATGCAGTTGCTTACTAACAGAAAACGGATACTTGTGCTCGGCGGCGGCGATGGCTTGGCGGTGCGCGAGCTGCTGAAGTACCCTGACGTCGAAGAAATCGTGCTGGTCGATCTGGATCCGGAAATGACCCGACTCGCCGCCGAGCAGCCGGATCTCGTGGGCATCAATCAGGGCAGCCTAACCAACGCACGTGTGCAGACGGTTTCTAATCAAACAATCAACCCACACGGCAGATACTCGCTCGAGCTACCCAACCAGCGGCGCACCATCCAGCCCGGAAATCCCTACTCGCCAGAGCTCCAAGTGATCAATCTGGACGCCATTGCCTATGTACAGCAGGCGACCGGCACATTCGACTGCATCATCCTCGATTTCCCAGACCCCTCCAGTCCGGATCTCGCCAAGCTCTACAGTCTGCCATTTTACCAGGCGTTAAAAAGCAAACTCAACGCGGACGGTGTGCTGGTGCAGCAGTCCACCTCACCGTATCGGGCCAAGGAAGCGTTTCTCTGCATCGGTCGCACTCTCAGAGCTGCTGGTTACAGCGCCGTGCCCTACCATGATCACGTGCCGTCCTTCGGCGAGTGGGGGTGGTGGATCGCTGGCCACCAAGGGACACAAACCGAGCCAGAACTGACCCACAAACTGGAAAACAGCCGACCACTCCCCTCCGATCTCCGTTATCTCACGCCCGATCTGATCCGTGCGAGTCTCCATTTTGGCAAAGGAACTCTCGACACCCCTAACGAAAATATCACAACATTGACCCGACCTGCCGTTTTGGAATATTACCTTCAAGGCTGGAAATACTAACCGCCCTCCTAATGATGATTCAAAGACTCCTTCTCCTCCCCCTGGCTGCCGCCGCCCTATTACTCAGCGGCTGTGGTAAAAAAGACACGCAATACGTCACCACCATCGTCCAGACAGCCGCCGACGGACTCAACCTCCAAGCCGTCACCGATCTGGCCACCAAGGTGAAAACCGCCGAGGAGTTCGAGAAAAAACTCAACGAAAAAGGCAACCAGATCAATAACCTCGACCTCGATGAGGACAGCAAGGTGGACTACATCAAGGTCACCGAAATCAATCAGGACGGCCAACATGGATTCTCACTCACCACCGAATTGAGTGCGGAGGAAAATGAGGAACAGGAGCTCTGTGTCATCCAGTTTGAGCAGGGAGCCGACAAACAAGTCACCGTGCAGACCCACGGAAACAGCCACATCTACGGCAACAATCACTACTATCATCACCGCACATCGATGACGGATGTGCTGCTCTGGAGCTACCTCATCAGCGCCCACCGTCCTTACTATTCACCATGGGGCTACAACCGCTACCCTAGCTACTACTCGAGTTACTCGCCCAGATCCAGCGCGGCTTATAACAACCACCACAAAGCCCAGCCTTACGCCAAAAACATCCAGTCCAGCACCAAACCTGCGGTGCAGAAACCCATCAAGTCTCCGAATTTCAATAAGACGGCCAGCAAGATCAAAGCCCCGCTGAAGAACCCCACTGCCAGCCAGAAAAGCTTCCAGAAACGCAATCCTTCCAAGACGCTTTCCAGCCGCAAGGGCTTCGGATCCAAATCCTCATCGTCCCGTTACGGCAGTTCCTCATCCTCCCGCTCACGCAGCTCCTTCGGCGGCGGCAAATAATCCCCCTAAAAATCACATCCCATGTTTGAAAACGCATTCGATTTCTCCGCACTCAGCGACCTTGCCGACTTGCGGGTGGCTGTTTACCTCATCGTAGCCGCCGCCATTCTCTGGCTGGCCAAAGCCATTAACCAAGCCTGCGCCGGTTACTCACTGAACGACCAACTGACCAAGCACGACAACAAGGCCGTGGCGGTTTCCTTCGCCGGATTCCTCTTTTCCCTCTGCTTGGTCATCCACGGCATCCTCACCGCTCCTGCCAGCTTGAAAGTGCTGGAGGCGGATGAAAATGCCTGGCTCATCGATCTTGGAAGCACCGCTGCATGGGCCGGCATCGCCTGTGTGCTACTGCTGATCTCCCGCATCTTTAACGATAAAGTTCTCTTCCCCAAGTTTTCTAACAAAAAGGAACTGGTCACCGATAAAAACATCGGCATGGGTGCCGCCCAGGCAGGTTCCTACATCGCCACCGCTCTGGTGATCCGTGCTGTGTTAGGCGATGAAGAATCCGGTTCCTTTATCGCCGAACTCGGTGCCGCCGTCGTCTGGTTTGTCATCACTCAGATCCTACTGTTCGTCTTCTGCTTCATCTACCAGAAATGCACCCGCTTCGATCTCCATGCGGAAATCGAGCGCGACAATGCCGCCGCCGGTGTGGCACTGGGCGGTAGTTTGATCGCCTTCGGCCTGCTGCTGGAATTTTTTGTCAAACGCTACGACAGCATCGGCTCGCTCGTCGTCTGGGGCATCGTCGCCGCCGTGCTCTTGATCATTACACGCTGCGTCGTGGATAAGATCCTCCTGCCCGGTGCTCATCTTGATGATGAAATCCACAAGGACCAGAACTGGGGTGCCGCACTGATCGAGGTATCCACCGCCGTGGGCGTCGCCTTGCTCATTCAGGGATCCTTTTTCTAACATTCAGTCATGTATTCCGTCATCCATTTCTCCATTTCTTCGGAGGAAATCAAAACCTTCGCCGGCACCTTCCTGCTGTCGCTCATGCACAAGGAAAACCGCAGCTACGATGTGCTGCTGCCGAACGACGAAGAATACCTCCAGCCCACGCTCACTTGGCTGCAATCGAAGGAGCTGGTGGAGATCAATGACAAGCACCACTACGTGCTAACAGAATCAGGCAAAAGCAAAGCCAGTGCCTTCGCCGCGCGTTACACCACCCTGCTGACTTACTTCGATATCTTCTCCGCCGTCGATCTCGCCGAGGGGCAGTTTGCTTTCGAAGAGTTTGATAATTTTACATCCACCGCTGCCTGGGAACGTTACTTGGACAACGAACGCTGGGAGGATCTGCGCATCCCCATCATCGAACACCTGGGAGGCAGTGCGGTGGAGATGGTTTACTGCCAGTTTGTGCATGAGAACCGTCTGGCCGATGGCAATACTTACTGGCCGCTGGAAATGAACTCCGGAAACCTCTGGGATGAGATTCTGGAAATCTGCAACAGCGCAATCAAACCCATCGATCTCGCCTATCCGGACGATCACGTCGAAGGCGGCACCATCTCCGGTGAAGATGTGTTAGATGACATCGCCGAGCAAGGCTTCCGCATTCTCCGCGAGATACATCCGTCCGATGTCGGCATTCACAGCAACCTGCAAGCGTGGTATCCGCTGAAAGACCGGCATAACTACGATATCCCCAAGCCTCTGCCCGGCTGGGACAGCCCGATCTGGCAGAAGCCCTGGACCCTGGACTGAACCTCCCCCTTTCTTTTCCGCCATGATTTTCGTGATACTGCGCCGCATCCTTCAGCTGGGAAAAATTTCCCTGCTAGGCCGTATCCTCATCGCCCTCTCGGGTGCGTTTTTGCTGAACCTCATCTTCGGTGTCGGGTTTTACTATGCCGAACGCGATGTGCAAGCGGACCTCACCCTAACAGACTCGATCTGGTGGGCGATGGTCACTATGACCACGGTAGGCTACGGTGATTACTATCCGCAGACATTCATCGGCCGGTTCTTCATCGCCTACCCCTGTTTCATCCTCGGCATCGGACTGATCGGCTACCTGTTAGGAAGCCTCGCCGAAGCCCTCATTGATTTCTCCGCCCGCAAACGAAAAGGTCTAGCCCCTTGTAAAATGAAAAACCACATCATCATCTGTCACTGCCCCTCGGAATCCAAAGTTCTGCAAATCGTGCAGGAAATTCGTGCTACCGAGCGACACCGGGACACTGACATCGTGTTACTCTGCGATTCGATCGATGAAATCCCCCACTCGCTGCGCAAGGAAGGCATCGAATTTGTCAAAGGCGACCCGACCGATGACCTTGCTCTGGAACGCGCTAACATCCGCCTGGCGACGGGAGCCTTCGTCCTCGCCAAGGACCCTGGCTCACCATCAAGTGACGCCTGCACCTACGCCATTGGCTCGATCATCGAACACATCGAACAAGAAACCGGCACTAACATCAACACCGTCGCCGAGCTGGTGAACGAGCGCAGCCTGCGCATGGTCAGCCACTCAACCATCGACAGCGCGGTGGCCACCGAGGGCATCTGCGATCGCATCCTCGTGCAGGAATTTCTCCACCCTGGATTACACGGTGCGTTCTCCCAGCTGTTATCAAACAAGGTCGGCAGTCAGCTCTACGTGTGCGAAACTCGACTCACTGGCAAACCCATTCGTGAACTTCAAGCGGCTGCCTTGAAAAGCGATACTGAATTACAAATCATCGGTATCAAACGCGGCGCAGACAGCATACTTAATCCTGCCAAATCGGTGATTATCGAAGCCAGTGATCAACTTTTTGTGCTGACGGATAGCCGCAAGCATTTTACTGACTTTGAAAACGCTCTTTTAGCCTCATAACCACCATGTTTCCCGAATCACAGCCATCACACCCAGCCCCCGGAGTTCACTACCTCCTGGAGTGTGCCGACTGTGTCCCGGCCTTACTAACAGACTTACCGCTGCTAAAAAAGACACTGGAAAAAGCCGCCAAGGAAGCAGGGGCCACCGTAGTCGAAACCGTGCTGCACCAGTTCAATCCCCATGGGCTCAGTGGAGTGGTAGTCATCGCCGAAAGCCACATCGCCATTCACACATGGCCGGAACACGGCTACGCGGCTCTCGATGTCTTCACCTGTGGCCTACCGGAGATCGCGGAAAATATCACCGACCAGCTGCTAGCGGCATTCAACCCGGGGAAACATACCCTGACACGTTTGGAAAGACGGCCGCCTGTGATTGAAACCGCACGGATATAGGAATAGGCTTGTGGACTGAACAAAAAAAATCGGGTATGCAGAATAATGCACACCCGATTGATCTACTCAGAGTTTGTAGATTTCAGCTCTACTGATCAGCAACAGTGAAGGTGGATAGCACTGCGGAGTGGTCAGATGGCCAAGTGTTGTTGAGTGCAGGGGTGATACTGCTGCCCCATGCTCCAAGCGTTACCTCTACTGCTTTCACATATACTTGAGAATCGGTCACCGTGAGTCCATGACCTTTATAATAGACAAAATCGATTCTATCCTGAGCTTCGCTCCCCTTGAAGAGTGGTGACCAAGTATTCCCTGGAGTATTGGCGGGGTTCGGGTGGATCATCCGGAAGGAGTCCAGTAGGCCGGCATTGACACAGGCAAGACTCGTCGGCCAAGCAACGTATCCCACACCACCGTGTGAAGAAGCGGTGGCAGACGTCCAATCCAGATGTGACGGAGCGTTAAAATCACCTGTTAAAATAACCGGGATATTATTCGCATTATTCAAATGAGCGGACATGTTAGAAATAATGTCTGCAATTTCCTCATCACGCTGTGACTTTTTCTCTTCCCTCAGCACCTTCTTGCTTGTGGCACCACTTAGCTGAGCCGCGTAAGGACCATAATGGAGGTAGTCGAGATGACAGTTGTAGAGAATGACCTCTTTCTTAGGGCTAGCGGTTAGTTCAACTTTAATTCCATTAGCTATTCCAGCGCTGAACTCTTCGGTTATAGGATATCGGCTAATAATTCCAGAATCCCCTGAGACCGGACTCCAATGCCAGCCTAATGCTTCAGCAACGGCTTGTGCCTGAAAAACGTTCGAGCCGCTGACGTTGTCGACGGTTTCCTGAGTTCCAATGATGTCCGCATCAGACTGAATGATGGACTCGAGTCCTTTGCGGTGGCCGTTGTTTATTTTACCAAATCCATGCCACAAGTTGTAAGAAAGGACTTTGATCTGACTCACTGCCTCAGCACCACTGGCGAAAACCTTGATAGTCATGGTGGCATCCGCTGAGTTATTGCCCAAATCGGTAGCGCGAACGACAAAAGTATTCGTTCCCACATCACCGCTAGCAGGCGTGCCTGACAGCGTGCCGTTCGATGCCACGGAAAGCCAGGAAGGACCGCTGACTAGAGAGAAACTAAGTGTATCACCGGCATCTGGATCAGCTGCATAGGCTCCGATTTTTCCAACATACGCATTTCCTACCACGCCGTGCACACGCCGAAAGGTGGACACAGCCCATTTTGGTAAGGCAGGGCCAGCTTGGGACTCAACGGTGATTGTGCTCGGTCCTGAGAGAACCGTGTAGCCATTGTTCTCAAGAAAATAGATATCGTAATTACCGGGTGATAAGCCGGGGCTGGAAAAATAAATCGTTCCGGACGAGCTACCACCTCCAGTGGATGTGGTGCCATTGGTATATAACCAGAGAGCATATCCACCTACTCCAGGTGTCTGACCGCTGGGATAGACGGCAATCCAGTCAGCGTCATTGGCTGGGCCTCCTGCGAAGTCGACGGTGATGGTTTCGTCATAAGCATAACTCGACTTGTTAGTAGTGACGGACGGCCCTCCACCGCTTCCTTGGACCACGCTGAAATTATACGGCCCTGACAGCACTGTGAAGCCATCGTTTTCCAAGAAGAATACGCTATAATTTCCTGCAGCCAAACCTGGGTTAGTGAAGTCAACAGAACCCGACGCAGAGCCACTCCCTGCTGTCTGAGTGCCGTTTGTGTAAGCCCAGAAACTCGACGCGGCACCTTGGCCGGGAGTCTGCCCGTTTAAATAAACACCGATCCAATCGGCGTCATTGGCCGGCCCATTGGCGTAGCTCACAGTGATTGTTTCTCCAGAAGTATAGCTGCTCTTGTTAGTGCTTACAGTGGGTGCATTGCTGACGCTGAAGCTGGTGGGGCCTGCCGCTATGTTATATGTATCGTTACTGAGATAGTAGAGGCTGTAGGAACCTGCGGCTAAGCTGACATTGGTGAACGTCACCGAGCCATCCGTGGGGCCATTGGCCGTAGATGATTGCGTGCCTCCAATGTAAGCCCACTCAATCGCATGTTGACTTCCGGGGGTGACCCCTGCCGAGTAAAGACCAATCCAGTCCTTACCATTACCTGATCCTGCAGTCCATGAAACTGTGATGCTGGATACTGAGGGGTAATTATTGCTGTCCGATGTTAGAGTTAACCCACTGGCATGTAACGCCATGGCTAACATGCATAGTAGCGTGTGTGTGATGTATTTCATTGTTCGTGTATGTGATATGGTTTTTGACCTTCACTATACACAATGCCTGATATCGAGCCTCCTTGGCAACAGGCATAACCGACGAGAACCGTGGCATTATCGACAGTGCTCTATAAGCACAACATCCACTAGACCGTATCTAGCAGCGGCAAAACTAATGGCGGCTTATAAGCTCAAAATACTAATCAGACAGGAACTTCCTCAGCCTGACGGGCGGCGAGTTTGTCGTCGAGATATAGCAGGCCAGCTGGGTCATCGCCGATGCGTTCTAACAGAGCGATAACATCTTCGACGCTCTTCTCTTCCTCCACTTGCTCATCGATAAACCATTGCAGGTGGCTTTTGGTCGCATGATCGTTCAGCTTCGTGGCAAGTTCGTAGAGGTCGTTGATCGAGCAGGTATTCTTCTGTTCCTGCACCAGGGATGATTTGAAAATTTCCAACGGTCCTGAGAAATCGATGCGTGGGCTGGGCAGACTTTCCAGTTTCACCTTACCTCCGCGATCCTGCAAGTAATTGAGCAGTTTCATGCCGTGTGCTTGCTCTTCATCGTGTTGCTTGAGCATCCAGTTGGCAAAACCATCGAGGTTCTGCGCGTCGAAATAGGTCGCCATGCCTAGGTAATTATAAGCAGCGGTGAATTCCTGGTTGATCTGGTGGTTGATAGCGCTTTGGAGGTCTTCGTGGATCATGCACCCACTCTTACCCCGATCCACGCACTGTCAAGCAGGTGTCAATTTCATCTGTTTTTCACACTCGGTTCATCATGCTTTCACCAAGCTGCTCCACGCTCCGCAGCGTCATGAATGAATCAACCAATACCAACACCGTTACCGAAACCCAACCTGCCGTTGCCGAACTCACCACGAAGTGGGTCAAAATACTCGCAGGCCCAACCGTCACTCTTGTCAGCTGCGGCTTGATTATCGGCCTCGCCCTCACCGGCTTGGCCCTCATGGGAGTATCCGCTGTCATTTGGCTTCTCTCGGGAGCCGACTGGTTCTGTGGCTTCGGTCTTTTCACCGGAGGGATGTTCCTCGCGTCTGCCATGGTGCTCTTTCTGGGTCAGCTGACTCGTGCCGGAGACGCCATCTACCGCAACCGTCAGAAAGCAGAAGCTGCATAAACCTCTTGCAATCTCTCTCAGAGGGATTAATAAACCCGCGCTGTCAGGGCCGTGGAGTGTCGGCAGATGAATCTGGTCAGGACCGAAAGGTAGCAGCCACAGTTTGTCCGTCATTGCCGCGGTTCCTGGCAGTATTTTTTTATCCCTGTCGGGAGTATTCAGTTGGAAGTATTCAGTATTCAGTGCTTAAAAGGGTGCATGGCCAACAACGATATCCGCGCTCAACTGAAATCCATCCTTCTTGAAAAGTCTGTCCGCACCGGTGAGTTCACCCTCGCCTCAGGGAAAACATCCGATCTTTATATCGACTGCCGGGTGACGGCCATGGACCCGGTTGGAGCCACTCTTATTGGTAAGCTGGGCTGGGAAACAGTCAAAGCAGAGCTGGTCGAACGTGGCGTTAATGCTCAGGCCATTGGCGGCATGACCCTCGGTGCCGACCCCATTTCACTCGCTGTCGGCATGACATCCGCAGCCGATGAAAAACCGCTTCAAGTTTTCACCGTTCGCAAAGAACCCAAGGGTCATGGTAAAGGCAAGCAGATCGAGGGTAATTTCAATGAGGGCGATACCATTGTGATTGTCGACGACGTCATTACCACAGGTGGTTCGACTCTCAAAGCCGCTGATGTGTTAGAAGCCTCCGGAGCCAAAATCGCTTTTGCCTTGGTTCTTGTCGATCGTGAAGAAGGTGGCCGGGAGGCTATTGAAGCGCGCGGCATTCCAGTGGTTTCACTTTTCTCTCGCAGCACGCTGCTGGGTTAAAAAGATCTAACCGATCTACCACCTGCACAGCGCATGAAAATAGAGATCATCAATACTGGCAGCGAATTGCTGCTGGGCACCACCCTGAACACGCACGGCGCTTGGATGGGCACAGAGCTGATGGGTCTCGGCCTTCGTGTGCAACGCCAGACTACGGTGCCAGATGGTGATGCGATTATCGCGGCACTGACTGAGGCACTGGAACGCAGTGATGTGGTCATCGTTACCGGTGGCATTGGACCTACCAGTGATGACATTTGCCGCGAAGCCGCTGCGGCAGTCTTGGGAGTTGACCTCATTTACGATGAGGCTGCGCTGCGTTCACTTGAGGCTTTTTTTGCATCGCGAGGAAGGCCGATGGCGGAGTCGAACCGAAAGCAGGCTTTGAATCCCGTGGGGGCAGATATTTTACCTAACCCTAACGGAACCGCACCGGGAATCTACGCACCACCGCGCATGAGTGGCGACCGGCTATGCGCCCTTTTTCTCCTACCCGGCCCACCCAGTGAGATGAAGCCGATGTTCCGCGAGGAAGTCACTCCACGGTTGAGGTCACTGGCCGGAGTAGAAAGCGATCATACGCTGCAAATCCTTCGTTTCACAGGTATTGGTGAGAGTGATTTTCATGAAGGGCTCGATGTTGAGCTCAGCACTATCGACGACCTCGAAGTCGGCTACTGCGCTCGACCTGCCGAAGTCGATTTACGACTGATCGGAAATGCCGAATCTGTTTCCAAAGCCGCCGTCATGGCTCAGACAGCCTTTGCGCATCAGTGTTTTAGTACCTGCGATGAAAGCCTTGAGCAGGTTGTTGTTAGAATCTTAACCGAGCAAAATAAAAAACTCTCTCTGGCTGAGAGCTGCACCGGTGGACGCATCGCCAGCCGCGTCACTGACGTCTCAGGATCGTCCGCGGTGTTCACCCATGGATTTGTCACTTACGCCAATGAAGCGAAGGTGGAAATGATCGGAGTCGATGCAGACCTGATCGATACCCACGGAGCGGTCAGCGAAGAGGTGGCGCTGGCCATGGCTGAAGGGGCATTGAAAAAATCCGGTGCTGATATTTCAGCTTCTGTGACGGGCATTGCCGGACCTACCGGTGGCACCGAAGACAAGCCAGTGGGCACCGTATGGATTGGTATCGCCACTCCTACAAAATCATACGCGATTCATCGCTGCCACAACCGCGGTCGAGAGATTTTCAAACAAGTCGTCAGCCAGACCGCTCTTGATCTCATCCGTAAGGAGCTGCTTTCTGATCAGACTTAGATCAGATACTTCAGGGCTAGCAACGCCGAGGCACTCATCACCAGCCAAGTAATCACACCGGCGGTCATGGCTTTCACTCCAGCTTGCAGCATCGGTTTCAATTGAACCTGCAGGCCGATGGCAGCCATGGAAATAGCTAACAGCCATTTAGCCATGTCCGGAAAGAATTGAGACAAGGGCACACGAACGACGCCATGCTCGTTGGGTGCAAATTCCAACACTGGCAGCCAGCCAAGAGCTCGAATAGCAGCCAGTAGAATGAACCCCCAGACGAACCAAGGCACATAGCGCCAGAGTGGCTCGCGCTTTTTACTAGCTTGCGACTTCTTACCCCGACTCGAAACAACTAGCGCAGTGAGTAGAACCACTGGAGCCAAAAGCGTCACTCGAGTCAGCTTCACCAAGGTAGCCATAGCCGCGGCGTCAGCTCCGTGACTTTCCCCAGCGGCCACCACTTGCGGAACAGCGTGGATGCTGGCACCCGCCCAGGCCCCGTAGATTTCTGCCGGCAAAGCCACGAAGGACAAAGCGGCAACACACGCGAACATGGCTAGCAGCCCTACGATATTCACGACCCCTACAGTTAGAACAACATCTTCGTCGTCAGCCCCCGTCACCGGAGACGTTGCCAAAATAGCACTGCTCCCGCAGACCGCAGTTCCGACACCTAACAAATAGGCTGAACGACCATTCATGCCCAAGGCTCGGCCAACACCCCATGCGACAATACCAGCGAGGATCATCACCGAAACGATGATACCGAGTAGCCCCCAGCCAATGCCAGCCAGCAGTGCCAGCTCCATACCTGCACCGAGGAAAATGACAGCAACCGGTATGCACCAGGCAGTGATCCATTTACAGCCAGCTCGTAGTGAAGTCATCGGCATCACATTGGTTAGCGTGATACCTAACAAAATCGCCAGAATGGAAACACCGATCGGATGCTCCAACACTGCTCCTTGGATAGTGAACGGTGGAAAAGGAAGTCGATGCACCAACCATGCAATTGCCGTAACCGCCAGTGAGATCAAAACACCCGACCAAAGAGGTGATGCTGCCGGTTTTGCCTTACTCTCCTCCGCCCAATCGCCCCATGCTCCCTCCATAGAAGCCAGCGAAGCTAGTCCACCACTTTCCAGTTGCTCGTAGAGGGTCAGTCGCTTTTTACTCCCGACCACATCATTTCCGACCGATGCCATAACGTCTTAGATTCCGCAGCCGTCGATGTGGCCTTCATTGACGGGTTCGTAGATCTGTATTTTCCGAGATTCGATAGACCACGTTTTCATACTGCGCAGGGGTGGTGAGTAAATATGTAACGTGACCAAGTCCTGATCCGTGGACTGTAAATTGGCCACCTGATGAGTTTCAGAATCGGCGGAAACCATCACCTCGCCACAGGCGTAATCCTTGGAGCATGTTGCCTTGATATAGCCGCTGGGAGTCATTTCATAAACGGTCTCAGTACCAGTGCCTTCAATAATTTTCACGCCACAGATGGATTCTGCATGATCATGTATAGGACTGCGCTGACCACTTTTCCAACAGAGACACAGTAGCTCGACCGCATCATTTTCAAAAACCATGTTCCTTCGATAACCGGATGCGTTAAATCTGACAAAGTCCGCCATGTCATTCACATCGACGTCAGCACCTAACATATGGTCACGCAGAACCGCCATATCAGGACGCGCAGTGAGCGATGACAGATAATTGATCAGTGGCTGGAGTTTCTCTGGATAGGTCACGGTCATTTAAAGTGAACATTAGCTCCCGTCACCACCCCTAAACAAGAGTAAATCACTAATGATTAAAATACCCAAGATACTCAGCATTGAATATTCATCAACACTTAGACCCGGTAGAGGGTGACACATCAAACCACAACGACGCTTCGTCAGATAATTCGGCTATCGAGATTGAAAACCTGCCCGGATGTATGTGGCATGTGCCACTGTAGAAAGGTGATGAAGTCCGCCACCGACTCCGCAGTGTTAAACCTGCCGAGTGTATGTTTTTCCTTAGCCGCGGATTTTACCGATTCTGAGAGAGCGTTCGTCATCTTGGTTTCCAAAAAGCCAGGCAAGACGGCGTTCACTCTAACATTTCGTGGGCCTAATTCTTGTGCCATGGACTTCATCATACCTAACAAGGCTGACTTAGCTGCCGCGTAATTTGCCTGCCCCGCTGGTGGATGCATGGCTGAAAAGCTAGAAATGAAAATGATGTGTCCCGACCGGCGTTTGATCATACCGCGCGAAACTTCGCGAGCACAACGGAAGGCACCGTTCAGATTGACCTCCAGCACTTGATTCCAATCGGTCTCGGCCATCTTGGCGAGCGGGCGATCCACGGTCAGGCCTGCATTACAGACTAACAGATCTATTGCTCCAGCAGTGGAGAAATAGTTTTTCACTGACTCGCTGTTCGTGACATCAAGTTCGGTCCGCGCAGGTGCCAGTGTCTGGATTTTTGCCATCTCAAAAGATGACTTCAATGCTTGCGCCAAGTCCCCTGCCCCGCCGGTGATGATGGCTTGGGGCGAAGACATTTCAGGAGACCTTGGATTTGCAGTGGCCGGAGACGACCACTCTCCTTAAACGAGCATCAGAGCTGGGTTCTCGACGAGTTTTTTCACCTCGTTGAGGAACTTGGCACCGACAGCACCGTCGACCACACGGTGGTCACAGCTGAGGCCGATGTTCATGCGTTGACCCACAACCAGCTCGCCATTGACCACAACGGGCTTCTGAACGATGGCGCCAACACTGAGGATGGCGGCCTGTGGTGGGTTGATGATCGCGTCAAAGCTTTCAATGCCCCAGGCCCCGAGGTTGGAAACTGTGATCGTTCCGCCATCGAATTCGTTGGGCTTGAGCTTTTTGTCGCGGGCACGAGTCGCGAGGTCTTTGACTTCGCGGGAAATTTGCAACATGGACTTGCTGGCAGCGTCCTTGACCACGGGAGTGACCAGGCCTTCATCCACGGCGACGGCCACGGAAATACCGATCTTGGCAAACTGGACAATGCTGTCGCCGTTGAACGAGGCATTCACTTCCGGCACTGCCTGCGCGGCATTGATGACGGCCTTGAGAACGAAGTCGTTCACACTGTATTTATTGCCGTGAGTTTGCTCGGCCTGTGCGTTGACTTGTTTGCGCAGAGTCATCAGCGGCGCGGTGTCTGCCTCGACGTGCAAGTAAAAGTGAGGGATGGTGGTCTTGGAGGTCAGCAGGCGATCCGCAATAATGCGACGCATAGAGCTGAGCTCGATGATCTGGTCTTCATCGGCAACGGTTGGGTTGACCGGAGTAGGCGCGGCGGCTGGAGCCGATGACTGAGTAGCTTGGCTTTTGGCGCGGGACGCAAGTGCGTTGGCGGCACTGGCGAGAGGTGATGTGGCTTGCTGGGATGCAGCAGCGGGTTTCGCCTCGGCAGGCTTGGATTCAGCGGCTGGCTGAGCAGGGGCTGCGGAAGCACCTTCGACATCAGCTTTGACAATGCGGCCGGAAGGACCGCTGCCTTGGACAGTGGAAAGATCGACTCCTTTGTCGGCGGCGATTTTACGGGCCAAGGGAGATGCTTTGATGCGCTCACCGGAGGCGGCGGGTTGATCTGTTTGAGCTGGTTGGGATGCGGGTGCAGCTTGGGCTGGCGCTTCGTTTGTTTCAGCTGGGGCTTCAGCTTCTTCCGCAGGAGCCGAAGCTTGCTCATCTGCCGATGCGTCTGATGATCCTGCATCTTCCCCGTCTTCGAGAAGAATTCCTAACACAGCTCCAACGGGTGCTTTTTCACCGGCTTGAATACGAATTTCTGAAAGTGTGCCTTCGTCAAATGCTTCCATTTCCATGGTTGCCTTGTCGGTTTCAACTTCGGCAATCACGTCACCGATCTCGATCTCGTCTCCAACTTGTTTGTTCCATCGGACGAGCGTCCCCTCCGTCATCGTGTCGGAGAGCTTGGGCATTTCAATATTGATAGGCATGGGCAAAAAGTCTTTGGCTGGCAGAATTCATCGGTGATACGCGGCTTTTGGGCAAGCTGAATATGGTCTGATTTTTGATTCAGCCATACTGATTTTACTCACCGAGGAAGAAACTTACGCCTAATGGAGCGGCTGCCTCGTCTCCTTTGCGAAAATTGAACGTGGTGCTGCCCTGTCGCGCGCCGATCGCTACTGCCTCAAACCGGGTGATTTTTTTCCGATCCGTCAACCAGAGCACGCGACCGGATATCTTCCCGCGATAGCTATGGCTGCCGTCCTGCAGGTGAAATTCTCCGGCAAGCTCGATGACCACATTGATTCCCTTGGACAGATTGTTTTGGCGACGCACTTTCAGGCTGCCTGATTGGATATCGGCAGGTTTCCAATCGGGACTTTGCCCGTAGACGATGTCTTTCAAGCCCTTGCGGAATAGCTTGTCTCTGGCTTCAGAGGACACCGCTTGCCATTCCTCGCCATCGGGAACAAAGGTGAGCGCTTCAGTTTTGGAAAATTCTAACCATGTCGTATTCCCTTGTTCTCCGACCACGCGACCATGGCCGGTTTTGTTAGCTCCCTCACGTGGCAGATCGCGGCAATGCATTTGTAGCAGTAGACCGAGGTCCTTTTTCTTTTGCGACTCCCATTCTTGAAGAGCAGCTGTCTGCGGCACAGGTTTGGGTTTCAGCCCGCGTTCTTTGACCTGTTCGCGCCATGTGGTGAGTGCCTCGTTAAGAAGATCGATCACCTGGTCTTTGCGGGTGCCGACAAACCTGGCACTGAGATAAGTGCCGTCCGGCATCATGGCGTAGACGCCCTGCTTGGTTTTGGTGGGGCTGGGGTCCCAGTGTTCACGCGGCACTTGTTTTCCGTAGGTATCACGAAAAAGTTTCACCGCCGGATCGTTTTTCAAATGCTTGATCAGCCATTCGTTACGAGGAAAAAGGATGTCGACCTCCTCGGTGCAGCAGACGAATTCTTGGGCGAGTTTTTGCACATCAGGATCTGACCAGACCACCTTGCGCTGAGTGACACCGTTGTTTCATGTTTCGCCGCACGGATTGCCATTCATCGCCCAGAGTAAAATGGGACGGTCTAACTTCTTGGCCTCCTCCACCGCTGGCATGAGTTTATTCCGCCAGGCAATTTCACGCCACTTAAGTTCGTCTCCGGACGGCCGAATGTGTTGCATCCATTCTCGGTAATTTTTCAAACTGAGTTCCTGAGAGGCGGGTGCGGGCGCAGCATGGCCACCCAGGACCGACATAAGGAATGCGAGCGAGATCAAGCTTTTCATAGCTTACAAACTAACGTCGTGTGGAAATCTGTCAGGTTCTATTTTACTGATTCTCACCCGGTCCTCGTCATCCACCACAATCCTTTCCCGCCGATTTCCCCGTGCCATCACATGGTAGATGGCATCAGGATATTCAATACTAGCCTGTCTAGGCATAAGAACCCAATATTACTTCGGAGCGTGCAACA
Organism: Oceaniferula spumae; assembly: GCF_042849255.1. Classification (GTDB taxonomy): domain Bacteria; phylum Verrucomicrobiota; class Verrucomicrobiia; order Verrucomicrobiales; family Akkermansiaceae; genus Oceaniferula; species Oceaniferula spumae. The sequence continues at coordinate 3,688,473 of NZ_AP026866.1, read as the reverse complement.
CAATCACTCTATGCAACAAAGCTCTTCCTGACCCCTATTATGAGGTTCGAGCCTCTGTTGCCTCAGGAAGTTGCTCTCATTGAACAAGGTGAAAGTCTTGTGGAGATACGCTAAACAGCTACATTTTCCTCTTTCGCCGCCATTATTTAGTTGCTAGAAATCGAACTTGGCAATGGGATTTTCGACTACTTATTCGAACGATAGATGCGCACAAGAAGAAAATAGAAGGCAAATTCTTTCCCCTTCTTTGGCGAAGTGCTTTTCAAAAGAAATATGATCCAGGTCATCCCATTAGCGGTTTTGGTGCCACAGCGTATGGCGAAAAAGAAGCGGCACAAGTTACGCTTGATTATTATAATGCAATGTACAAACAAGCTATGGGCTACTGATAAATCGCAAATAACCATTTTAGTAAAATGATATACAGTCGATATAGGTGCTTTTTCATAGGCTACTTCATCTCCATGGGGGTGTTGATTATTTCAGCATGTGATAATGATGAACAGTCCGAAAAAACTAATGTTAATGATAGCGGAAATAAATTTTCGCAAAAATACGGTAAATCTGACATGGTTTCTGACTGTAATACTTTAATATTACAGTTAGACGGTGGAGATGTTGATGCCATAGTTGAGGCTGTTAATACATTTATAGACAAGGTCGATAGGGCGCTGGAGAAAGGAACCCTTTCGTTTGTTGTCGAAGGAAATACACGTGGACCGAGTGTTGTGAATTTTCGTTATCTGTTGAAGGGCTTGAAGATGGAAGTTGAAAAATTAGTTTATCGTAAGGAGTTGATTATGAGAGGGCTTGACCCACCAGATTCGATCAATATCGAGATTAAAACTATTAGGCAGATATTAATTGAAATAAAGAAGTGGGGGTGAATGTTAACGGCCGAGTTGTCATCGGATGAGGGCCAGTCCGGAATGGCACTAAGTTAAGCCTTGTTAGCCTTGTATTTGCCGCTGTGTGGAAATCACGGCGTTTGTATGTCCGGCCCAGGTCATCATAGAACGTCTGGGTGAAATTGCCGTCGGCCAGAATGGTACGCGTGTCTCTACCGAGCCCACAGGGGACTTGAATCCGAAAATCAGAGCGCCCTACTGGGCACAAAAAAGGCCGTGACCCACTTGGAGTCACGGCCTGTTGTAAAAGGATTAGTTGTGAAACTACTCAGCCAGAGTCTTCATCGTAGGGATGAGGCCGATCTGAGGCTCACCTGTGCCGCCTTGAGCAGTGGCGCGGGCGAGAACGGACTTGCTGACGATACCGCAGCACTCAGGCTTGGGGCAGAAGCTTGATCCGCATTTGTTGCAGCAGATGGAAACTTTTTCAGTGTGGGTGTGAGGCACACGGTCAGTGACAACGTAGGATGATTTACCTCCGTAAACAGTGCGTTGTGTTTCCTGGAATGTGGTGACTTCTTTTTCAGCCGTTAGGGAGCCTCCGCAAGGAAGCAGGCCACAGCATGAAGAGAAGGCCAAGGAAAGGATGGCAAGTGTGATGAGTTGGAACGTAGTTTTCATGATCAGGCAAAATTCTAGGCATTGGACGGTGATGTGCAATGAAAAAGGCTGTAAAAAACATTTAGTCGCTTCCAAGCGATCCAAGAAGATTCAAAAACTCAGGACCTCGGTGCTGCAGCTCTCTCCGATGCGCCAGAGACAAGCGGACCAGACGCTCGATACTCTGCTCAGTGAGAGACAATTTAACCGCCTTCGGATCAGGTGGCAGCTTTTCTGTGATCAGCCAGCCGTAGTCTACCATGGTATCAACTAATTTTCTCGATTCCTGAGGTTCGATGCACAAGCGCTCTGCCAGAACATTGATCGTGACGGTGCCGCCCTGATAACCCCGGATAGCTAAAAGGGCCTGATGTTCGAGAGGTTTTAGCCCCTCACTCATGGCAGCTTGTTCGCTGAACTTAAGAAATCTGCGGAGGGCGTAACGGAATTCGGAGAGGCGCTGATAGTCGCCATCAGGGAAGGGATCGGAAAATGAGGTCATGTGAATGTGTGTGTTGACCTAGCATTCTGATATCGTTACCGAGAAAAACAAGTTGTTATTCTAACGGAAACGGAGCCCCTTCTACCCCAGAGGCTGCCAACTCAAACCTGCGGCTTAGTGGTGCCAAGCCACACGGGAATCGAGCCGTGATGGCAGCAATGCTCACATCCACGGCAGCTGGAACCGAGGAGGCTTATGTAGCTGAGTCACCTAAATCTAGGCGATGGTCAACACCTGCTCGACGATGCGACGCGGGTTCGGTAGCTGTTCATCTTCGACATATGGCGAGTAGATCGCGGGGGCGTCGAGAGAACAGACACGTTTGACCGGGGCGTCGAGGTGATCGAAAGCGTGCTCTTGGATGAGCGTGGTGATCTGGGCGGAGACGCCGCAGAAAGGTTTGCTCTCGTCTACGAGGACGGCGCGATTGGTTTTCATCACGGTGTCGATGATTGCCTGCTGGTCGAGCGGGCGGATCGAGCGAAGGTCTAACACCTCGGCGCTGATACCGTGCTCGGACTGGAGAGTTTCGGCAGCTTCAAGTGCACGCAGCACACTGCGGCCGTGGGCGATGAGGGAAACATCGGAGCCTTCACGTTTGATGTCGGCTTTTCCTAACGGCACGAGGTGATCACCATCGGCAGGATCCGGCACAGGGCCGCTGGTTCCGTAAAGAAGGGTGTTTTCCATGACATAGACCGGGTCGTTGTCACGGATGGCGGTTTTCATCAGACCTTTGGCATCGGCTGGAGTCGCTGGAGAGCAAACTTTCAAACCGGGGAAAGCGGCGAAAAGACCTTCTGGTGTGTGGGAGTGGGTGGCACCGACGTTGGTTCCGCCGTTGGCAGGTCCACGCATGACGATGGGGCAATTGCAAAGTCCGCCTGACATGTAACGCACGTTAGCGGCGTTGTTCACGAGTTGATCGAAGGCAACCGAGTGGAACGACCAGAACATCAGCTCCATGACCGGGCGGATGCCTAACATGGAAGCTCCGAGACCCATGCCGATGAAGCCGGCTTCGGAAATTGGAGTGTCGACAATGCGTTTGTCGCCCCATTTGTCCCAGAGTCCTTCGGTGACTTTGTAGGCTCCGTTGTACTGGGCGACTTCCTCACCCATGATGACGACGTTTTCGTCGCGGGTCAGTTCTTCGTCGAGGGCTTCGCGGATGGCGTGGCGGTATAAAATTTCGCGCATGATAATATTCAGTAGATAGTAGTTAGTAAGCAGTAGCCGGACTAGAGCAGACTAATCATTGAAAAAGTGGCGTCCAATCTTGCTGGACTCGGTGTTGTTATCGACCTCCCAGTAGACGTCATCGAAGATGGACTCGACGGTGGGAGCTGGTGACTCATCGGCGAACTTCGCTGCATCGACGGCGGCCTGCTTGGCTTCCTTGTCGATGGCGTCGGCTTCGACATCGGTGAAGACAGCTTCCTCGATCAGGCGGCGGCGCCAGAGACGGATGGGATCGTGATAGGTTTTGTATTTCTCAATCTCATCCGGTGTGCGGTATTTCTTGGCGTTGGCATCAGCCACTGAGTGACCGTAGTAGCGGTAGGTGGCGATCTCCAACACGGTGGGCTTGCTCTCCTTACGCGCACGCTCCATGGCGATGTGCGTCTTGGCACGGACTTCGTAGAGGTCCTCACCATTGACCAGATCCCAGTCCATGTCGTATGCCTCGGCACGTTGGGCGAGGCAGTCCTTGTAAGCGCTGGAGCGCTGTTGGCTGGTGCCCATGGAGTAGCCGTTGTTTTCAATGATGTAGACAACGGGGATACCGAAGAGAGCGGCGATGTTGAGAGATTCGTGGAAAGCACCCTGGTTGACTGCGCCGTCACCCATGTAACAAAGGCAGCAGCCTTGGATGTTTTTGTATTTCAGCGCGTAGGCCAAGCCCAGGCCGAGCGGTGTCTGACCGGCGACGATGCCGTGACCACCCCAGAAATTCCGTGAAGGGTCAAAGAGGTGCATGGAGCCGCCCTTACCTTTGGCTGCGCCAGTGGCCTTGCCATAGAGCTCGGCCATGCAGGGGTTCATGTCCATGCCGACCATCAGGGCGTGACCGTGACAGCGGTAAGCGGTGATGATGTGATCGTTGTCGCTGCAAAGAGAAATCGTACCGCATGCGACTGACTCCTGACCGATGTAGAGGTGCAGGAAACCGCCCATTTTCCCACCGTTGTAGAATTTTAATGCCGTCTGCTCGAAGCGACGGATGCGCACCATGTGGCGATAGAATGCAATCTTGTCTTCGTTGGTGAGGTCCTTGTTGATCTTGGACTGGGAGAAATCGAGCAGGGAAGGTGGTGAATCCATCATGTGTTTAGTGGGATTGGTAAAAGCGGGTTACTGGCAGGTGAGCAAAGGATCAAGCCCAAAGCGGAAGTGTCTGATAAGAACGCTAATTGCGTCCAGGAAACTTGATCTGGTTAAAAGCTAACCAGCGCGGAGGACAGTGACCAGAAAAATGAGTTACGCCGTCAGTGTTAGGCATGACATTGATATCCGAAGAAAAACCCGCGCCTAAAAAGAGCCCAAGACTTGTGAATTTGCCACCCTGAGTTGCAGATTCAGCTGTTGAGCATGCGAAGAGCATCGCGAAGCAGGTCCTCAGTGGGAGCGGTTGGTTTGAGCTTGGCCACGGCAGCAACGGCTTTGCGGGCCTCGGCCTGCTTGTAACCCAGCCCGATGAGGGCGGATTCGGCGTCGATGGCGGCGCTGGGCACGGCGGAGCCACTGGCGGCCTGCCAGGCTTCGGCAACGCCCACCTTGTCCTTGAGTTCCAAGATGATACGCTCGGCCGTCTTTTTCCCGAGTCCCTTGATCTGAGATAAGGCTGCTGCGTCACCATTGACGACACAGTTTTTGAAATGATCCACCGGCATGCCACTGAGCACCGCCATACCGATCGCCGGTCCGATGCCACTGACTCGCTCAATGAGCAGGAGAAAAAGATCCTTTTCTGCAGCCGTGGCAAAGCCATATAGCGTGTGCGCTGTTTCCCTGATGTGCAGGTGAGTCCGCAGATCGACTGCCGATCCTTCCATTGGATTCAGCGCATCATAGGTAGTCAACGATACAGTGACCATGTAGCCAACCCCATTGACATCCACCACCAGCCTACCGGGCAGGGCCTCTAACACTTTCCCTCGAAGTCGCGCAATCATTGTGGGGAAAGTAGACTCGGCTCAGCCCCTGTGCGTCAACAGCAATTCCTCGACCGCCCGTTTCACTCCCAGTTTGTGACAGTTCACCCGATCCTCCAGCTCGCGTGAACTTGGAGTTTCCAAGGTGTAGGAAACGGTGGTCCCCCGTTCTGCCATAAAGATCGCTTCCGGCCATTGATCGGGGAAATCGGCTCGCGGCTCGTGAAAAATCCAACCCGGCTCACGAACTTTATGGTCGTCAATGATGGGACTGGGTTCGGTGATAATCACCGAGGACGCAGCATCGAGGATCGCCTTGGCAGTGCTGTGGCAGACACATTTTTGAATTTCATAGAGATAAAATCCGGTGCTCTCCCAGTCTTCGTGTAAGGACAGAAACATATCGGGCACAGGTTGCCGCTCCAGCCATGCGACATGCCCTCTGACTTCGTCTGTTTGTTTTTTCAGGTAGTCACGGTTCAGATCAATCCCCTGAGCATTCTCCCTGGTTCCGGCGGCGAGACCGGTCGGGTTCAGCACCGGGCAGATCAACCAGTCAGTTTTCTCGTCAAAAAAACCTTCCTTCACTAATTCTAACAAAGCACATACGCCGGAGGGTTCGTCGCCATGGCTGCCGGAGGAAAGGTATACCCGCGCCCCTTGATCGGCCGATTTCCAATAGGCGGGAATTTCATAGCCAGCCACGCTAGCCACCACCTCTTTCTCGAAGCCGTTATCCATCGCTGCTCGGTGGAAGTCCTTCAAGTAGGCATGCACGTCAAAACTCACGGCTCTGTCATAAACAAGCACACCTCATGACACAACTCTTGACTCTTGATTCTTAACTCGGGAGTCTCAGCCCCCATGAACGTTCTTGTAGTAGGAGGTGCCGGATACATCGGCAGCCATTGTGTCAGGCAGTTACAGGCCGCTGGCCACCGTGCACTGGTGCTCGATAACCTTGTCTATGGACACCGCGCCGCAATCGCGGAGGATGTTCCATTTTTCAACGAAGACCTCGGAAACCGTGCCGCCGTCACCAAGATCCTAACAGAGGAAAAAATCGATGTCGTCATGCACTTCGCCGCATACGCCTATGTGGGCGAGTCCGTGACAGAGCCTTTGAAATACTACGAAAACAACACCGGCAATACCATCCAGCTGCTACTCGCCATGCAGGACGCCGGAGTCACCAAATTTGTCTTTTCATCAACCTGCGCCACCTACGGCGAGCCGGACACGCTCCCCATGGTTGAGGATCTTCCGCAGGCACCTATTAACCCCTACGGCCAGACCAAGCTTCAGGTGGAAGCTGTGCTCAAGGACCTTGCAGCGGTCGACAAGATGTCATCCGCCGTGTTCCGTTACTTCAATGCCGCAGGAGCCGCCGAGGACGGCAGCATCGGTGAACACCACGATCCGGAAACGCACCTGATCCCACTTGCGATCGATGCCGCCACCGGCAAGCGACCCGCACTGAAAATTTTCGGCACCGACTACCCAACTCCCGACGGAACCTGCCTGCGCGATTACGTCCACGTCGACGATCTCTCCCGCGCCCACATCGCCGTCTTCGAGCAGTTGGAAAACCCCGGCACCTTTGCCCACTACAACCTAGGAACCGGCAAACCCACATCAGTTAGAGAAATTCTGGATGCTGTGGAAAAAGTCACCGGGATGCCAGTTCCCGCCGAAGAGGCCCCCCGCCGCGCCGGAGATCCCCCCTCACTCTACGCCGACAACACCAAGGCTCGCACCGAACTCGGTTGGGAGCCCAAGTATCTGGATATTGAGTCCACCATCGCCACCGCTTGGAAATGGCACCAGAGCCATCCGGACGGCTACCCGGAATAACAAGCCGGATTTCCTCCTGCTTTCGGGACACTTATCTTGACTCTTTCCTCTGGAGTCTTGATTCTCCGAGACATGCCCACTGATCTGCATTACTGCCCAGACTACTTCGCCTACTCGCGCCGTAAGACCCGTGAAATCATGGTCGGCAACGTCGGCATTGGTGGCGATAACCCGATCCGGGTGCAGTCGATGATCACATCTGACACTCGCGATACCGAGGCCTGTGTGAAGCAAGTTCTGGATCTCGCCGAGGCGGGCTGTGAAATTGTTAGAATCACTGCGCAGACGAAAAAGTATGCGGAAAATCTGGAAAACATCCGCGATGGCGTGCGCGCTGCCGGTTGTGATGTGCCACTCGTGGCCGATATCCATTTCAAACCCGACGCCGCCTTCGAGGCCGCCAAATGGGTGGAAAAAATCCGCGTCAACCCCGGCAACTACGCCGACAAGAAGAAGTTCGAAATCCGCGAATACACCGATGAGCAATACGCGGATGAGTTAGAGCGCATCCGCGAGGACTTTGCTCCACTCGTCAAGCTCTGCAAGGAACTCGGCCGCGCCATGCGCATCGGCACCAACCACGGTTCGCTTTCCGATCGCATCATGAACCGCTACGGCGATACGCCTCTCGGCATGTGTGAGAGCGCATTCGAGTTTGCCCGCATCGCTCGCGATCTGGACTACCACAATTTCTGCTTCTCGATGAAGGCCTCGAACCCGAAAGTGATGATCGAGGCTTATCGTCTGTTAGTTGCCCGACTCGAAAAGGAAGGCCCCGATTGGAACTACCCCATCCACCTCGGCGTTACTGAAGCTGGTGATGGCGAGGACGGCCGCATCAAGTCGGCCATCGGTATCGGCTCCCTGTTAGCCGATGGAGTCGGTGACACCATCCGCGTCTCACTCACCGAGGACGCGATTCACGAGATTCCCGTTGCCAAAGCGATCATTGCCAACATCGTCAAAAGCCACCTTCCCACTGACCCAACTGGCAGCCAGCGCGGAACGCTTTCCTACGATCCTTTTTCCTACCAACGCCGCCACAGCCACGAGATGGAAATCAACGGCCACAAACTGGGGGCCGACAACACGATTCGCGTCTTCACCAGTCGGAAAAAATGGGACGCTCTTGCGCACAAGATCGATAAACTTGGCGACTTCACACCTGAAATTGTCATCGAGGACTCAGGTGTAATCGAAGTCGACCCTTGGGACTACGCCGCGATTATGGAGATCAATGCGATCAAAGAGCCACAGCTCGTCACCGTCGCGGACGGGGCCCATGATGCCGCCGTCATCCATGCTTTCCGCCTGCTAGCCACCAAGCTCTCTGCGCACCACCCCATCCTCCTCAAGGATACACTCAACCCATCTAACAATGCGGATGCCGATTTCCTCGACAACCTGATCACCGCTGCTCGCAATATCGGGTCACTGCTATGCGACGGCATTGGTGACGCCATTATCGTGCAGGGAGAGGAAGCTCCCGGACAATCGCTGCGTCTCGCCTACAACGTGCTGCAGGCAGCAGGCTCACGAATTTTCAAAACGGACTACGTCGCCTGCCCTTCCTGTGGACGAACTCTCTTCAACCTACAGGACACGACTCAGAAAATCCGCGCTGCCACCGGCCACCTCAAAGGTGTTAGAATCGCTGTGATGGGATGCATTGTCAACGGACCTGGCGAAATGGCGGATGCCGATTTCGGCTACGTCGGAGGTGCACCTAACAAGATCAACCTCTACGTCGGAAAACAAGCTGTTAAGTTCAACATCCCCGAGGCTGAGGCCGTGGATCGTCTGATTGATCTGATCAAAGAACACGACAAATGGATCGAAGCTCCAGCTGTGGTGCAGTGATCACCGCCCATAGGTCACTTTTCGTCTTCGATTGCTTTCCACACATCGAGCGCCGCTCCCTCTTCGGTCCTGATAAAAAGCTCCTGCAATCCCTTTGAGGTTTGTGTCACAGCTTTCAGGCCTCCTGACACTTCACGTTGCACTCGGATTGATCCGGTCCTGCCATTTTGCCCGAGCGATTTCCCACCGTAGGATCGTCCGATAATTACCCCTGTCACTCTAGTCATCGCTTCGATCTTGCGAATTGCTCGCAGGCATTCGCTTGAGGAACTTTGATGACGACCGCGTGATGGCATACCCACATCATGCTCACGTGTCATCACGCGTGAAGCCAAAAGTTTACTGCATCATTAGCATAAGTATCTCCGCGCAATTTACATTGTTGATAGTTAGAAAAATAGGTAGCGTATGCTAAATGGGATTGAGGGGTCATGAAATTCATTTACTACATATTGCCTGTAACTGCTCTAATCGCGGGCTACTTGGCACTGGCAAACCAGTATGACCGTTCTGCTCGGCTGGAAGCGGAAAATAAAAGCCTGCGGATACTCGCCGAAAGCTCCCGCCATCAAAACCGTGGTCGTACCCAAGGCGAAACCGACCTACTCTCAGGCAAACACGTTGACTGGAAACTAGTCGGCCAGCAACTCCGTGAGAATGACTCCGTCCACGCCTTCTATCTGCAACCGCACCTCCGGCTTGCGCGCGTAATACTGGCTATGAGTTTCGAAGAATTTCTCGTGGCCATCGACAAGATTGAACAATCGGATTTATCCGAGGTCGAAAAGGAACGTTTACTGGGCCACTTCCTCTGGTCGATGGCTAGAGTTCATCCAAAACAGACCACCCTTAAATTTGCCAAAAACTATGCAGACGAAAAATCGACACACCTCATCAAATGGGAATACCTCATAGCGAGTGCCTATTCCCACTGGATCAAAGCTGATCCAAATGCAGCGGTGGATTGGTTTCTGCAATACGATGCGAATGGTGGGTTTACAGATCAACAGGGCCAACGTGTACTTCCCTCTGAGCTCGTTCGCACTGCCATTTTTACAGTGATGCCGACAAATCCCGAGGCAGCCATCAAACTTCTGGATACATATCCCCTCGATAAACGAAAATCATTACTTGGAGGGATTCACATGACTCAACTGACAAAAGAAAGTCACTCAACCTGGGCAACGCTGATAAGGAATCATGTCTCGAAAAAAGATGCCCCTGAGATGATCACATGGCCGCTGATGAACTGGTCAGACGGCGACGGATCGACTTTCAATTTGGACGAGACTTCTGAGTACATGCAGCGCATCGGCGCGAACAATGCCGAGCAGCGTCATTGCATCATGAAAATTGCAGAGCAACCTTCATCCTGGGTTTCTAAACGTGAAGACGATAGAGAAGGAGTTATCGAAGACCTTCAATTGTTTCATCAATGGGCCAAAAAAGAGGATCCTGCTTCCGTACATGAGGCCACTTTGAAAGCCCTGACGATCGCCGCACAATATAACGGGCTCGAGTTTGTAGATTCAGCGGCTCTCCACCTCCTTTACCACCGCGAAACCCGCGAGGACGCCTACCTAACCCAAGCCCTCGATCTAAAAAACGCAAGTAAGCATCCTGTCCTTGTGAACCGCTTGATAAGTGAAATCTCTGACCCTGCTACCCGTCAGCTCTACAACGAAAAGTTCCAAGCTTCTGAGCAACCTTGAAAACCTCCCTAGCCATCACCCTAACAATAGCTGTTCTCTTTTCGTATCTGATATGGAATCAGAAGAACAAGGGTGACAGCTTGCTCAGTGAACAGCAGATACTGCTTAAAGAAACCGCTAAAAAGGGCAGCGTAACTAGAAGCACACCACGGACAGCTAAACGGAACAACCGTTCCATAAGGGAAAAAATTGATCCCGCCGCCTTTGCCGCTGAACTCATGCGCTACAATCGCGACATGAAGCTTCTCATGGAAAAGGGCGATCATGGAGATGATAAAATGCTGACCAAAAAGATCATCTCCCAGATGGATCAGCTCCAGGCGCTATCGAACACTGAACTGAGTGAAGTGATCATGCACATTTCACATGCCAAGGAATTCGATCTATATGAACGTCGGAGACTATCATGGTTTTTATTAGATAGCCTGACAAAACACGACCCTCACCTAACTCTGAATACCCTTTTGGATTCAGATCTTCGGAGATTTCTAAGTCAGTACAACAACGACGACAGTCGATATGTCAATAAAGCGTTAGAATCCCTTGCCAGTAAAAGTCCGGACACAGCCATTGATTGGTTTCGTAGCCATTCGGATATTTTCTCCAAACCACAACAACAACTCAATTATTCGGCCCTCGTCCGAGGCATTGCAAGGGTCGATTATGCGAAGGCTCTGGAAATCTGTGATGAAAGCGAACAAGGAAAGTCAATGATTCCCAACCTCGTTTTCTTGGTTCCAAGGGACTCAGCTTCACGTCTAGCAGCTCTCAATGGCTTGCGCCAATGGAGTAAACGACACAATCACTCCGAAGGCAGCCAGACTGTCTTGAGTAATAGTGTGATGCGCTTGGCTCATGGAGGTCGGGTTCACCTGGACAAAGCCGACTTTGGAGAAGTCATGACCTGGATGAAACAAGCCAAGGTGACACAAGGTGAACTAGGCGCTTTTGTCCGAACGAGCTCGGTAGATTTAATCCATTATATTAAACCTGAACAGGCTGGCGAATGGGCGGAATGGTTAGGCTACACATTTTCCGAAGACCAATCCACACGTCGACTTAAACAACTGGCCACATCAAACCGAACAAAGAAATACATCAAAAAATGGATTACCACTGCAGCGGACGGCCCTGCTAAAAAGATCATTACCCAAGAGCTGGAGCAATAGCAACGTTGCCCTACTCCCCCCAGATCAGCGTATGTTGATCTCGCCTTCTATGAATACAAAAGCCATCTTCGGTCTAATCCTGTGCTGTGCATTCTGGGGTGTCTCTTTTCCTGTCATCAAAGCCATGATGATTGAATTACGGGATCAAAGTCCGGAGGCATCGACACTTTTTTTCTCAAGCTGGGTACAAGCTGCACGATTCCTCCTCGCAGGCATCTTCATGTTTTTTCTAACTGTCAGGTTAACAAAACCAACAGTGGGGGAAATCCATCAGGGCCTATTACTCGCATTTTGGGGAGGTATAGGCATGTGGTTACAGGCCGACGGCCTAGCATACACCGAGGCATCCACTTCTGCATTTCTGACTCAGAGTTACTGTATATTTCTTCCTCTGTGGGCAGCCATTCGCCATCGCAAATTACCCGGAAAACCGGTCATTATCTCTGTGTTACTAGTCATCGTAGGTGGTGCTATACTAGCAGGCGTCAGACCCAATCACTTACATCTCGGTCGAGGTGAGATCACCACCATTGCCAGTGCAGTATTTCTAACGTTTCAAATCCTCGTTCTCGAAAAACCTAAATTTAGCACCAATCGAGGGCGGAGTGTTACCTTAGTGATGTGTTTTGGCATCGCCGCCATTTTCCTTCCCGCCACTTTTCTAACCGCGCCAGATGTAGATGCTGTTATTAACATGGGAAACTCCATAAGTGTGATTGCCCTCCTGACGGTGTTAGCAATCGTATGCACGGTAGGCTCCTTCAGCCTGATGAACACTTATCAGCGCCATGTCAGCTCCACAGAAGCCGGCCTCATCTATACCACCGAGCCAGTCTTCGCCGCCTGCTACGCCCTGTTTCTTCCAAGTATTCTCGCGGGACTCATGGGCCATCACTATGCTAATGAAAGACTCAGCAGTCAGCTCCTCATTGGGGGCAGTCTGATCGTTATCGCGAATCTGGTCATCATTCATGCTATGTCGAAACGGCGCCTGCCCACTAAAAGTCCGACGACCTGACCTCAACACCGCGGCACTACCACCTGAGTCTTCACTCAAGGCACTTTGTAGCGTGCTCAGCACTAAGAGGAGAGTCACTCATTTGTGAGATAGTATATTTATAGCCTGAAGATAAAGTTTTGGCATTCCCAAGACTGAGACACGTGAGCACAAAAAAGCCCGGCTTCATCGGTTACGATGAAGCCGGGCATAGACCTGGCAACGACCTACTCTCACAGGGCCTATCGCCCCACTACCATCGGCGCAACAGCGTTTCACTTCCGGGTTCGGGATGGGACCGGGTGGTTCCACCGTGCTATGGTCACCAGACCGCCGGAGGCGGGGTCATCGGCATGATCGACATGCCTCCGGACGTCTGGTCACTCAAGCTTGGTGTGCTTTTGGTGAGTCTTGGTTAGAGTGTTCGTTTTCGGGTCTTGGGAAAGAGCTGGTTGATCGGTCTGATCCGACGGATCGGTCCGATCATTTCAACGCACGCCGCATTGGCGTTTTCAGCGTTGTTCGCTGACATCCGTAGAGTGATATTTCTTGATTTGAATGGTTGAAACAATGTGTTGTTCACACCTTGCCTTGTCTTATTGTCCTTGGTTTACTCGTTTTCATATGGCTTTTACCATACCAAACTCGGTTTGTTTCGAATGTTTTGAATCTTCCTCATTCGATTCCATTGGATGAAAAAGAATTTCGAAGAAATCAAGCCAGACAGACGATTAGTACTGGTGAGCTGCATACATTGCTGCACTTCCACCCCCAGCCTATCAACGTGGTGGTCTTCCACGGTCTTTCAGGGAAAATTAATCTTGAGAACTGCTTGGCGCTTAGATGCTTTCAGCGCTTATCAGGACCGTACTTAGCTACCCGGCAATGCCCTTGACAGAACAACCGGAACACCAGAGGTACGTCAAACCCGGTCCTCTCGTACTAGGGTTTGAACCTCTCAATTTTCCTGCGCCCACAGAGGATAGAGGACCGAACTGTCTCGCGACGTTCTGAACCCAGCTCGCGTGCCGCTTTAATGGGCGAACAGCCCAACCCTTGGGACCTGCTCCAGCCCCAGGATGCGACGAGCCGACATCGAGGTGCCAAACCGCGCCGTCGATATGAACTCTTGGGCGCGATCAGCCTGTTATCCCTAAGGTACCTTTTATCCGTTGAGCGACGGCAATTCCACTTTCTACCGCCGGATCACTATGGCCTACTTTCGTATCTGCTCGACTTGTGGGTCTCACAGTTAGGCTGGTTTGTGCCATTACACTCGACACACGGTTGCAGACCGTGCTGAACCAACCTTCGCGCTCCTCCGTTACTCTTTGGGAGGATACCGCCCCAGTAAAACTGACCGGCTGCCACGGTCCCCCGGCCGGATGACGGCTCGGGGTTAGATTATCCAATGTCAAAGGGTGGTATCTCACTGGCGACTCCACGCACCCCTAAAGATGCGTTTCAAAGTCTCCCACTTATGCTGAGCATTAAAATCGAATAAACAGTAACAGCTTACAGTTAAGGTCTATAGGGTCTTTCCGTCCTTCTGCGGGTAGCCGGCATCTTCACCGGCACTACAATTTCACTGAGCTCCTGGTCGAGACAGTGGTCAACTCGTTGCACGATTCGTGCAGGTCGGAACTTACCCGACAAGGAATTTCGCTACCTTAGGACCGTTATAGTTACGGCCGACATTCACCAGGACTTGGACTCGAAGCTTCGGAAAAAAATCCTAACATCTCATCGTAATCTTTTGGCATTGGTCACGTGTCACATCGTATACTTCGACTTGCGTCTTTGCACAATGCTGTGTTTTTGCTAAACAGTCGGTTGACCCATTTCACTGCGGCCCCCCGAAGGGGGCACTCCTTATCCCGAAGTTACGGAGCTATTTTGCCGAGTTCCTTGACCAGGTTTCACTCTTGCGCCTTGGTATACTCTACCCACCCACCTGTGTCGGTTTACGGTACGGGCTGCTTTTAGTCGTGGTGGCTTTTCTTGGCCCTCCTTCATGCAATACGCTTCGGCACAAGGCCTCCGCTCGGAATTCAATAACCTGGTTGCAATCCAGAAAGCGTCCCCATCCACTTTGCAGGTGCCGGAATATTAACCGGCTTACCATCCCCTACGCCTGTCGGCCTCGGGTTAGGTCCCGACTAACCCCGGGACGAAAAACGTTGCCCGGGAAACCTTGGGTTTACGGCGGCCGGGGATTTCACCCGGCTTATCGTTACTAATGTCTACATACTCTCTTCCCGGCAGTCCACGGTCGGTCACCCTTCCGCTTCAATCCAGCCGGGAATGCTCCTCTACCACGCCGTGCTCCCGCAGGAACACGACATCCAGAGCTTCGGTATCATGCTTATCGCCAATCATTTTCGGCGCAGGGTCTCTCGATGAGTAAGCTATTACGCATTTTTTAAATGGTGGCTGCTTCTAAGCCAACATCCTCACTGTCTAAGAAACCCCACCTCCTTTCCACTTAGCATGATTTTGGCACCTTAGCTGCTGATCTGGGCTGTTTCCCTTTCGACAATGAAGCTTATCCCCCACTGTCTCACTGCTGCGCTCCATTGAATGGTATTCGGAGTTTGATAGGGGTTGGTAGGCGGGTATGCCCCCTAGCCCTTTCAGTGCTCTACCCCCACTCATCAGCACGCAACGCTGCACCTAAATGCATTTCGAGGAGAACCAGCTATCACGGGGCTTGAATAGCCTTTCACTCCGACCCACAGCTCATCCGAGCGTTTTTCAACACACATCGGTTCGGTCCTCCACGTCGTTTTACCGACGCTTCAACCTGGCCATGGGTAGGTCGCCTCCGCTTCGGGTCTAGCGCCTGCAACTTATGTCGCCCTGTTCGGACTCGCTTTCGCTACGCCTGCGTCCCAGAAGGACTTAAGCTTGCCACAGACACTAACTCGTAGACTCATTAAGCAAAAGGCACGCAATCACAAGGACAAGTCCTTGCTCTTACACCTTGTAGGCACATGGTTTCAGGTTCTGTTTCACTCCCCTCACAGGGGTACTTTTCACCTTTCCCTCACGGTACTGGTTCACTATCGGTCGCTAGTTAGTATTTAGCCTTACGCAGTGGTCTGCGCAGATTCACACGGGGTTTCACGTGTCCCGTGCTACTCAGGAACTCCCTAGGGCCTTCGAGGATTTCGGTTACGGGGATGTCACCCTCTATGTCGTCTCTTTCCAAAGACTTCACCTATCCTCTCGGGTCCCACAGCGGGGTCCTACAACCCCGGGGAATAAATCCCCCGGTTTGGGCTCTTCCGTTTTCGCTCGCCACTACTCACGGAATCGATTTCTCTTTCTTTTCCTCCGGTTACTGAGATGTTTCACTTCACCGGGTCTCGCGTATGCTTCCTTATTTTATTCGGGAAGCAACGATACCATATTAATGGTATCAGGTTACCCCATTCGGAAATCAGCGGGTCAAAGCCTGTTTGCGGCTCACCGCTGCTTATCGCAGCTTATCACGTCCTTCATCGCCTTCTAGCACCAAGGCATCCACTATGTGCCCTTTAAAGCTTGATCTCTTATTCGAAATTCAGCTTCTGTCATCACCGGCCTAAGCCGGTGGTAACGAAATTTATTGCCATAAATTTTTGGTTCTTTCTCTCTTCACGTCTCGCGACGTTCAGATCGTTAGTTTTGTTTGTTCAAATCAATGTTACTTGATTTAAGTTTGGTTGGTTTCGAGTATTTCCAAGGACTGCAAGACTAAAGCTCATGCGGAACAATTGTATTGTTTTATATTGAACCGTCCGGTTTGCACCGAACAGCCATTACAGAACAGGAAATATCAATTGCTTCAGACTTTCACCACGAATGGTGAGGCTCGCCCGAAACAATTTCTCTACAGATGTCAAAGAACCGCTTGCGTTTCTTTTTACAGTGCCTTTTGCGTTACAACCTTCTGCCATTCAAAATCAAATGGTGGGCCAGGCAAGACTTGAACTTGCGACCCCACGCTTATCAAGCGTGTGCTCTAACCAACTGAGCTACAGGCCCTTTTAGTTTTTGATGGTGGAGGTAACCGGATTCGAACCGATGACATCCTGCTTGCAAAGCAGGCGCTCTACCAACTGAGCTATACCCCCTTGTTACAGAGGGCGGTTGTCTTTGAAGAGTCGTCTCACCTCGCGGTTTGACGGTTGAAAGATTGAATTGCGCGCTGCGGCCATGTCTTAACACACGGTGCGCCATAATAATTAATAAGTCGTGGTTGAGTTTCCTCAGTCCACTTAGACACCCTGCCGAGCAAGCTCGGGTTAGGCGTCGACCTTTTGCAGGGACAGTGAGACTGTTTGCAAATTACTCCATAGAAAGGAGATGATCCAGCCGCAGGTTCCCCTACGGCTACCTTGTTACGACTTCATCCCAGTTACCAACTACACCTTAGGACCTTGCTTCAATAAAGTTAGCGCAGATACTTCGGGTGCGATCGGCTTCCATGATGTGACGGGCGGTGTGTACAAGACCCGGGAACGTATTCACGGCACCGTAGCTGATGTGCCATTACTAGCGATTCCAACTTCATGGAGGCGAGTTGCAGCCTCCAATCCGAACTGGGCCCAGTTTTGCAGATTTCCTCCACCTCGCGGTATCGGTTCTCATTGTGCTGGGCATTGTAGTACGTGTGCAGCCCTAGGCGTAAGGGCCATACTGACCTGACGTCATCCCCACCTTCCTCCCGGTTGACCCGGGCGGTCTGAATAGAGTCCCCACCATTACGTGCTGGCAACTATTCACAGGGGTTGCGCTCGTTGCTGGACTTAACCAAACATCTCACGACACGAGCTGACGACGGCCATGCAGCACCTGTGTAAGGTCCCCGAAGGGTCACACGCTTTCACGTGCTTAGCAATACATGTCAAGCCTAGGTAAGGTTCTTCGCGTTGCATCGAATTAAGCCACATACTCCACCGCTTGTGCGGGTCCCCGTCAATTTCTTTGAGTTTTAGTCTTGCGACCGTACTCCCCAGGCGGCGCGCTTAACGCGTTAGCTCCGGCACGGAAGGGGTCGAGTCCTCCCACACCAAGCGCGCACCGTTTACTGCCGGGACTACAGGGGTATCTAATCCCTTTCGCTACCCCGGCCTTCGTACCTCAGCGTCAGTAAATGTCCAGCAGGCTGCCTTCGCCATTGGTCTTCCTCTTGATATCCACGCATTTCACTGCTACACCAAGAATTCCACCTGCCCCTCCATTACTCCAGTCTGGCAGTATCGGATGCAGTTCCGGAGTTGAGCTCCGGGATTTCACACCTGACTTACCAAACCGCCTACGTACTCTTTACGCCCAGTGATTCCGAATAACGCTCGGGACCTTCGTATTACCGCGGCTGCTGGCACGAAGTTAGCCGTCCCTTCCTCTTGTGATACTATCAAACATGTCTGGCTCTTAACCTAACATGCCTTACTCTCACATGACAGGAGTTTACGACCCTAGGGCCTTCATCCTCCACGCGGCGTTGCACCATCAGACTTTCGTCCATTGTGAATGATTCTCGACTGCTGCCACCCGTAGGTGTCTGGACCGTGTCTCAGTTCCAGTGTTGCTGATCATCCTCTCAGACCAGCTACCCGTCGTTGCCTTGGTGAGCCGTTACCTCACCAACAAGCTGATAGGCCGCGAGCCAATCTCAAAGCGACACCCGAAGGCATCTTTGATCCGAAGACCACATGCGGTATTAATCTTCCTTTCGGAAGGCTATCCCCCGCTTTGAGGCATGTTGCTCACGTGTTACTAACCCGTCCGCCACTAAAATACTCATTAGCAAGCTATTGAGTATCTTCGTTCGACTTGCATGTCTTATCCACGCCGCCAGCGTTCATTCTGAGCCAGAATCAAACTCTCCGTATAAATGCCATCCGAAGATGGTCTTTTAAACAGTTATAGGCTTTGTATTCATTTTCCTGTATTCCTAAAAACACAGGCGTAGTTTACGTTTACCAAATTGACAGTAGTAAAAACCAAAAGCCGAAGCCCTTGAGATTCCTACATATCTGCGCACCGTTTTCCAACAGGCGCAGCGCACAATTCAATCTTTCCTCTTCCATCCTGACCACACCGTCCGGACAACGCTCCAATACAGCCGTGGTGGCCATACCTTCATCACCTTGTCCGCCTTGCAGGCAGGACCGCACTGTAAAAGATCCGTCGGAAGGCACCTTGCGGTGCTTCCGTCGCGGAGATAAAAAAACCGACCGTGGACCGACTGTTTCCAGCTTGCTGTCCCCGATCGACTGAGTGTCTCTCGCGTGCCCTCCGTTGGAGCGGCGGGCGGAACCTACTCGAAATTCATTTCAGGTCAACACCTTTCGACACTAATTTTCCATCTTTTTCACCACTCCTCCGCAACCCCCTTATTTTCAAGGTTCGCGCATCCGGGATTTTTGCGGGAAACAAGCTCAGTGAACCGCCGGAGGAACCTCATCCTCCTCCCCGGGTGCGGAAACCGGCCTGCGGATGCGGTCAACCATGTGCTGGATGTGCTCCGGTGGCACAGGTGTGAACGTTCTAACAACAAGGGCTGTGACCATGATAAATAGATTAGCCTACGACGCTCTTCAACTATTCTGGCCATACTCTGGATCCGTGCTAGTCTGTTTATATGTCTGATCACATCTATAAAAAAATCGAACTCGTAGGCTCATCCACCGTTTCCTCAGATGATGCTATTAAGAACGCCATCGCCAAAGCTGCGGAAAGCGTCCGCAACATGCGTTGGTTCGAAGTGGTGGAAACACGAGGCCATATCGATGACCAACAAGTGGCCCACTTTCAGGTGACCGTGAAGATCGGCTTCACCATTTCATAAGAGAAGTGAGCTCTCATGCCTTCCACAGAGTAGACGCCACTTTCTTAATCGGCGCTACCTGTGGCGGCGCAAAATCAATGCAAGGCCTCCAAGACCGAGCAACGCCGTTGAGGAAGGCTCAGGGACTGTCTGAATAACCAAGGTTGGGGTTCCAAATGCCAAACCGATGTTTTCAGCCCCTACCAGACTGAGAAGGAAACCTTCGTTATCCGCTGGATTCGCAGCCCAACTTTGAACAGTCGTCATGAGGGCTGCGCTACTTGAGGAAAAAATACCCTCAACATTCGTATTACTTAAGTCCGTGGCGACAGCGTATTCGTTTGCAGCATCTGCCCAGCTGTGGAGTAATGTGCCGCTTCCTGTAGGCACTTCTCGACCGTCGTTCCATCCAGGCTGATCGGTCGAGGTGTTCCACACAAAGTTGTTGTCGAACAAGTTCAGCGGAGCACCGGCTCCAGCAGAACCATTAAGACGTCCAATCTGAGGGATACTGATTGTCGCTGACAGAATGTCACCAGAAGGCACTCCAGCCAAAGAAGTAATATCAAATCTGAAATAC
Organism: Oceaniferula spumae; assembly: GCF_042849255.1. GTDB lineage: Bacteria > Verrucomicrobiota > Verrucomicrobiia > Verrucomicrobiales > Akkermansiaceae > Oceaniferula > Oceaniferula spumae. Next base: position 3,668,316 of record NZ_AP026866.1, on the reverse strand, counting down.
CACTGTGTCCTTAATTCCGTGTTAGAATTCAACCTTTGCCGAACCTCTCCAGCATTTGCACCTGTATACCATCCTGACCCAGGCGCCACGGGAGCCGTCGCTCCACCTCCGTCATTTAAACCTACCAGCTCACTGTCAGATAATGTATTCAGAGTGATGGTAGCAGCTGAAGTGAGAGCCGTGACACCCAATGTCATACCAGTTACCAAGGTAGTTGTTCTTATAAATAGATTTGTTTTCATCATCGGCTCTCTCTGTTTATCGTAACCCAGTTCATCGTAAATTTATTTGTAAATTTGACCGCAAAACCAATCAAACCTTAGCCTAAAATGACATTGGTTACATCTGTGATGGTGACCATTTTACAATTAAAGATCAACCCTAAAACAAGCCGACCACTTTTCCATCTTCATCAAGGTCAATGCGTTCGGCCGCCGGGACTTTCGGCAGGCCTGGCATGGTCATGATGTCGCCGCAGATCATGATGATAAATTCGGCACCGACCGCCAGACGAACTTCGCGCACTTTGACGACATGGTCTTCGGGAGCCCCTAACAACTTGGGGTCGGTGGAGAAGGAAAACTGTGTCTTGGCGACGCAGATTGGGTAATGTCCGAATCCGCTTTCCTGCAAGCGCTTGACTTCAGCCACGACTTTGGAATCGGCGATGACTTCGCTGGCGGAGTAGATCTTCTTGGCCACTGCTTCCATCTTTTGCCACAGCGGCAGTTCATCCTCATAGGTGAGTTCAAAACTGGCCGGGCATTTCTCGATGACATCCACAACAGCCCTAGCCAAATCCTCGGCACCCTCACCCCCCTTGGCCCAATGCTCGGCGAGCACCACCTCGACTTGCAGGTGACCCAGCTTCTGTCTCAGCAGGGCGATCTCGGCATCGGTGTCGGCAGTAAAACGATTGATGGCGACAATACAAGGAAGCCCCCAATGGTCACGTAGATTGCGCACGTGGCGCTCCAAGTTTTTGATACCTTTTCCCAGAGCCACCAGATTTTCTTCCGCGAGATCCTTGAGGCCTACACCACCGTGGTATTTGAGTGCCCTGATGGTGGCGACGACTACTGAGGCGTCCGGTTTCAGCCCAGACTTGCGGCATTTGATATCGATAAATTTCTCGGCTCCCAGGTCGGCTCCGAATCCGGCCTCGGTGATGACGTAGTCGGCGAGCTTGAGAGCGGATTTGGTTGCAATCACGGAATTACAGCCGTGTGCAATGTTAGCAAAAGGGCCACCGTGGATGAAGGCCATGTTTCCCTCGAGGGTCTGCACCAAATTTGGCTTGAAGGCGTCTTTGAGCAGCACGGTCATAGCCCCGTGAGCATTGAGGTCACGGGCGCGGACTGCTTGACGTTTTCTCGTGTAACCTACAATGATGTTTCCGAGCCTGTCCTTGAGCTCCTTGAGGGAGGTGGCGAGACAGAAGATCGCCATAACTTCGGAGGCGACAACAATGTCGAATCCATCGGCGCGAGGGAAACCGTTGCGCAGTCCACCCAAAGCAATGGTGGTCTCGCGCAGTGAGCGATCATTCATATCCACCACGCGTTTCCAGACCACACGGCGAACATCGATCTCCAGACTGTTTCCGTGATGAATATGATTATCCACCAGCGCGGCTAATAAATTGTTCGCCAGCCCGATGGCGTGGAAGTCACCGGTGAAGTGGAGGTTGATATCCTCCATGGGCACGACTTGCGCGTAACCACCACCAGCGGCACCTCCTTTCATACCGAAGCACGGGCCGAGAGAAGGCTCGCGCAGACAGACGGCTGCCTTTTTTCCGATGCGATTCAACCCATCTGTTAGTCCAACACTCGTTGTGGTCTTTCCCTCCCCTGCGGGTGTTGGAGAGATAGCAGTGACGAGGATCAGTTTGCCATCCGGTCTGTCTTTGAGCGTATCAAGGTAATCGAGGGAGATCTTCGCTTTGTAGTGGCCGTAGGGCTCGAGGTGCTCATCGGAGATACCGAGCTTGTCCTCAGCGAGTGTGGCGATGCGTTTCATTTTCGCATTCTGGGCAATTTCAATGTCGCTCATGGGGATAAGCTAACTTACCGCGGATGCTTAAAAAGAACTTTTCCAGCATCCCTGATGATATGTTTTCACCTTGACCAAGCACACCTTGATTCTCAGCGTGCCCATGTGATACGTCTATTATGGATCGCCCTACTGAGCAGCTCCCTGCATGCTGCCGCCCCTAACATCGTTCTCATCTTATCCGACGATCAAGCATGGACCGATTACAGCTTCATGAAGCACCCAAAGATTCAAACTCCAGCCCTCGATAAGCTGGCAGCAGAATCACTTACATACACCCGCGGCTATGTCACTGCTCCACTCTGCCGACCATCACTGGCCTCACTTTTCACAGGGCTATACACATTCCAACACGGCATCACGGGCAACGACCTCCTAGGCAAGGATGGAAAAAAAGTCTCACGCTCGACACCTGAGGGGGCCAAGCTTCACCAGCAGCTTTATGATAGGTTTGGCCAATGCGAGGGTCTTGCTAGCGAGCTAGGAAAAGCAGGTTACATCTCGATGCAAGCGGGGAAATGGTGGGAGTCCGACCCTAAAAAATCCGGCTTTACCTATGCAATGACCCACGGCAACCCAAAACGCGGCGCTCGCCATGGCGATGTCGGTCTTGAGGTTTCCCGTAAAGGCATCGATCAAATCCGTGGATTTCTCGACACGGCCAAGAACGAGCAAAAACCCTTCTTTCTATGGCACGCACCATTTCTCCCCCACACACCACACAATCCCCCCAAGGCTCATTTTGATAAATACCAGGCTCTGGTCGACTCCCCTCATGTAGCCCGCTACTATGCCATGGTCGAGTGGTTTGACCAAACATGCGGCGAGCTGCTTGGAGAACTGGAAAAACGCGGACTCAGCGAAAACACCGTCGTCATCTACGTGACTGATAACGGCTGGATCCAGCGAACTGACGGCCCACGTTTCGCGCCACTCTCCAAACAGGATGTTCACGAAGGAGGCGTGAGAACACCTATCACCATCAAGTGGCCTGGCCACATTCAGCCTCTGATAGATAAGACCACGCCGGTATCGTCCATCGATATCGCCCCCACCATCCTCAAAATCGCCGGGGCTGATGTTCCGCGCGCAATGACCGGCATCGACCTGCGTGATCGCGCCGCACTCAAAAAGCGTGATACCGTCTATGGCGCGGATCACTCACATGATATCACTGGTGTGGACAAACGTGTGGCCAACCTCGAATCACGCTTTATCGTTCGAGGAGAATGGAAACTGATTATTTACAACCCAGCCAATTTCCCAGCCCCGAAAATCGCCGGCAAATCTAACGGAAAGGCTAATAACCCCGAGGGTAAACCGGAGCTCTACAACCTGATGAATGATCCCCACGAAACCACCAACCTTGCGGAAAAGAATCCGGATCAAGTCATCGCCTTAAGTAAACTTCTCAATGCGTGGTGGGATGGATCTGATCCAAGCAAGTAATCCACCCTCAAAATTGTAAAATGTCCATCTGATGGCTTTTCTCGTTCGTTGTGGCGGCGTATGCTCCGCATATGGCATCTGATGATCATCAAACATCTCCTGTTTCTGAATCGGGCGGCGAACTCCCCCATGAGGATTCACCACCGAAGGTAGGCAAGCCAAAGACCTCTGCGGCAGGCGTGGCCGCGGTGGCCTCCTCCATGAACCATATCATGCGCACAGCCGGTCCAGTGCGCGGGACGAAAGCGCTGTTGGAACTGAACCAAAAGGACGGCTTCGACTGCCCTAGCTGCGCCTGGCCTGACCCTGATGACCATCGGGCGCAAACTGAATTTTGTGAGAACGGAGCCAAAGCAGTGGCCTCCGAGGCGACGACACGTCAGGTCACACGCGACTTTTTCCGCAAGCACAGTGTCGCTGATTTGTTAGAACAGAGCGATTACTGGCACGACCAACAAGGCCGACTCACCGAGCCAATGGTCCTGCGCGAGGGCAAGTCGCATTACGAAGCCATCACTTGGGATGATGCTTTTGAGCTTCTTGGCCACGAACTCAATGCCTTGAAAAGTCCGGACGATGCCATTTTTTACACCTCCGGCCGAGCATCTAACGAAGCTGCATTTCTCTATCAACTCTTCGCCCGCCATTTTGGAACTAACAATCTCCCTGACTGCTCAAACATGTGCCACGAGTCCAGCGGCACGGCAATGAGTCAGGCTGTGGGAGTGGGCAAAGGCACCGTCACTCTGGATGACCTGCACGAAGCCGACACGATCATCTGCATCGGTCAGAATCCCGGAACCAATCACCCACGTATGCTGGCATCGTTAGAGACGTGTGTTGAAAATGGCGGCCAGATCATCGCTATAAACCCGCTTAAGGAAGCCGGGCTGATGGGATTTGCCCATCCGCAAAAGCTCTCCGGTATGTTAGGAAGATCCACCTCCCTTTCCTCACAGTATTTGCAGGTCAAGGTGAATGGTGACCTGGCACTGCTCCGAGGCCTTGGTAAGGAATTGTTCGAGCGTGGAGCTGTGGACGAGGAATTTGTCGCCACACACACTCAAGGCATCGACGCCTACCGTGCTCGTTGTGAGGCTGCCGATTGGCAGGACATCACAGCGAAATCCGGCATCTCCAAAGAAGCAATCCAGCAACTTGCCGATACCGTTCTACGCGGAGAAAGAAAACTTGTCACCTGCTGGGCAATGGGACTAACCCAACATCGTAACGCGGTGGCAACTATTCGAGAGGTTTGCAACTTGCACCTCATGTTAGGTGCCATCGGTCGGCCTGGCGCCGGCCTCTGCCCGGTTCGAGGCCATAGTAATGTGCAAGGTGATCGCACGGTCGGGGTATTTGAAAAAATGCCTGACTGGTTCCATGATGCCATTGATCAGGAATTCAACATCACCAGCCCACGCAAACACGGCTATGATACGGTGCAGGCGATTCTCGCCATGCATCGGGAGCCGGGTAAAGTCTTCGTCGCGCTCGGCGGAAACTTCCTCCAAGCTACACCCGACACAGGCTTCACCGCCAAAGCACTGCAAAACTGCAGCCTAACATGTCACATCTCCACCAAGCTCAACCGCAGCCACTTGGTGCACGGCAAGACAGCCTTGATCCTGCCATGTCTGGGAAGGAGTGAACATGACGAGCAGAACACCGGACCGCAGTTTGTCACCTGTGAAAACTCCATGGGTATCGTTCACATGTCACGCGGCAAACTAACACCGACATCTCCTGATTGCCTCAGCGAGCCCGATATCATCGCCCGCATGGCGGCGGCAACTGTTGGAAAGACTGAAAAGTTAGACTGGCGCTGGTTGATTGGCGACTACGACAGAATCCGCAACCTTATCGAAAAAATCATTCCCGGCTTCACGCCATTCAACAAACAAGTGCGCAACCCTGGAGGATTCTACCTGCCTAACAATGCCAAGGAACGCATTTGGAAAACCGCCAGTGGAAAGGCTGAGTTCAGCGACACTGAACTGGAGCAAATCCAGCCCGCGGAAGATCGACTCATTCTACAAACCCTGCGCAGCCACGATCAATACAACACCACGATCTACGGCATGAACGATCGCTACCGCGGCATTGGCATGGGACGCCGAATCATCTTCCTCAATCCCGACGACATGAAGTCACGAGGCATCTCCCCAGTTTCCCTGGTCGACATCACCAGTCATTGGGAAGACGGCGAGAGGAAAGCCGAGGAGTTCTACGCCATTCCTTACGACATGCCCGTGGGTAGTGCCGCCGCCTATTTCCCAGAGGCCAATGTTCTGATTCCGGTCGGATCAACCGCACTCGAAAGCAACACTCCGACAAGTAAATCGATCGAAGTCAGCGTGCAGCCATCCAGTTAACATGAACTTCATCAAAACTGTAGCCATCTGTGGCTATCTGGCATCATTCGCTTTCAGCGTTTCTGCCGGCCCCAGCTTTACCGTAACTTATGAGTTACCCAAGAAACAGTTAGAGTTTACGCCGAGAGTTTATGTCCTTTTAACCCAGACGGAAGGAGCTCCTGCCGCACATATAGATAACTGGTTCAAGCTACCGATCATCTGTGCCGTTGATGACCTTAAGCGATTCGGTCAAGTCACCATAGACGCCGAATCCACGTCTAACGTATCACTCGATCAACTCTCGGGGGAATACAATGCTCAAGCTATCGTTAGATTGAGTCCCGACTGGCCGGTGCCGGGCAAGGGCACTGGAGACCTACTGAGTGAACCCAAAAAGATTTCCATCAAACAAGGCGACACTCCTCTGTTTGAATTCCAAGCCAGCGATGTTGTTTCCGCACCTGAATTTCGGAACAAAGGTCGCATTCAGGATCATTATTTTCGAAGTCAAAAGCTCAGCACATTTCACGAGAGAGACTACAACATGCGCTACTCCGTGATCTTGCCTGAGGACTGGAGTGCTGAGAAAAAATATCCTGTGATCGTCTACATCGTGGGATTCGGTGGCGTGCATCATCAAGCCACAGCGCGAGTGGATCGGTTCATTGCTAAAAACTGCAAGGATGCGGTGATCGTCATCCCAGATGCCAACTGCCGCTGGGGTCATTCTGCATTTGCGGACTCGGCCACGAATGGACCATGGGGCAGCGCATTGATCGATGAACTTCTGCCGCACATCGACCAAAAATACGCAGGTGCGGGAGCGGACCATCGCTACGTCACAGGGGCGTCATCTGGTGGCTGGGCGAGCTTGTGGCTGGCGGTCAAATACCCTCAATCATTCAGAGGCTGCTGGGCCGTCGCTCCTGACCCGGTTGATTTCAGACTATTCCAAGAAATCAAACTCGCCGATGACATCGATGATAACTTGTTCACCGAAGAAAATGGAGACGCACGTCTGCTAAGCATTGATCGCTTAGGCCTCACCTATCAGAAATTCGCATCCTATGAAAAAGCGTTAGGCCCCGGTGGCCAGTTGAAGTCCTTCGCGGCTGCATTCTCTCCACTGGATGACAAAGGAAGCCCAATCCCTTGGTATGATGAAACCACGGGAGCCATATCCAAGGACCTCTATCAAACTTGGGAACCCTATGACATTTCTCGACATTTGAAAAAAAATTGGACCAAGCTCAAACCAGATTTGCAGGGAAAAATCCACATCATGGTTCACGAACAAGATCTCTTCCTGCTCAACTTCTCCGTCCAGCAACTGGAGAAAACCTGTAAGCAACTTGGCAGCGATGCCAGTTTCAGCTACTTTAGCGGTCGAGGCCATCATATGCCATTGAGCGCCAGCAAAGCAATGACCGCGACAATCACCGAGCAGTGGGAAAATCGCGCGAAAGAGAAACCCAAGCAGTAACCATCATGTCTACGAAACTCTACCAAGTTTACATTCTTAAAAACCGCATGAATCGCCGATTTGTCGGAATGACGGAAGACGCCGAGTCCGAGCTGCAGGCCCACAATAAGGGCCAGTTCAAGGGCACCAAGCCCTTCAAACCCTGGGTCATGGAATGGTACAGCGAGTCTATGTCACGCAACGATGCTCTCCGGCTGGAAGAAAGCCTACGCAAACACAAAACCAATGTCTCGATGCTGGAGTCTATCACTCACAAGCACGACATGGGTATGTCATAGCTTATTCTCATCCCCCCATGGTGCCACGCCTGATTCTGATTGTATCCAAAAACATCACAGATAGGATGGTTGACCATGAAACCAACCTCTCGGCTTTTGAGTTGCACCGCTCTGCTAGGGGCTCTTCTTTTGGGGATCGGTATTGGACATTATACTAAAAACACAGGCTTTCCCAAAGATGGTAGCAACCATCGTGATAGCGAAACTGACCTTTCTAAGGCCCGCTCATCACAAAGAATGGGCACGTCGCCCAATAATCGCCAAAAGCCACATCAGCTAGCTCGTAGCAACACAGAGCTTGAACAAGGTATGGCGACCTTGATTGCAGAGCTCAAAAAAGGGCCTGTGGACTACTTGGACTATGACGGCTCATACCAAGCATGGCATTTTATTCGCCAACTTTCTGAGGATGAAATTTTTCAAGTACTGGCGTCCGTCGGAGAGATTGGAAATACCGCAATAAGATCTAATATAAAGTCAATGCTGCTGAAGCGATTAGCACAACTCAACGGCAAAGCAGCCATGCAGACTGTGTTAGAAAAAAGTCAACTCCGGCTGGAAATGCCTAATGCCTCTGGTGTTTTTGCATCTTGGATAAAGAACAATCCCAAGGAAGCCATCGCTTGGTATGAAGATAATCGCGGTCGATTTGAAGGACAGGGAATGCATAACAGCTATCATCTGGGATCCATTTTTCGCGAAATTGCCAGAAATGATTTCGACCAGGCCATGAATTTAGCATCCACCATTCCTGATTTCATGGATCGAAGGCAGGCCATGCAAAACATCGCTCAAATAGCCATCAGCGACCCTAGCAAGCTTTCAAAGCTGTACCAATATCTAGATGCTGATGCCTATCCTGGTTACAAGAATTTGGTGATGAAACTGGCGGTGGCAGACCTCGTCGGTCATGCCCCTGAGTCAGCCAAGGCCTACATTGCCACCATCCAGGAGCCTGATGAAAAAAATGCTTTGGTCAAACAGATCGCTGAAAAAATGAGCTACTCACAGCCTAGGGCTGCAATCGAGTATGGGATGGAACAATCATCAGACATCTCAGCAAAAAAAGATTTCATGAACAGCCAGATAGCTTCATGGGCACTGATGGACTCTGTAGCAGCAACAGAATGGTATGAGAGCCAACCTTCAGACATTAAAAATGATCAAGCCGTTATCAATGTCGCTCGCACACTCCACCACCGAAAAAACTTCAAACAAGCCTTCTTGTGGCTCGACCGTGGCGGCAACAGTGATGCTATCATCGCGAATAGAAAACAAATATACGAACAGTGGCTTAAAACTGACCCAGAAGCTGCCAAAGAATGGGCTGCGGGTGCGGGTAAAGAAACGATGCGTAAAATCGAGCACACAAGCCCCGCAACGCCCAATTAAACACTCCTGTCACGGTCTCATTTTTTCTCACAAAACCGCTAGATAACTCACCGTTACAGAGTATAATCCGCCTATGGAAAATCCTTATTCAAGCTCCTACGCGAATCCTTACACGGTGGCTGCGCAGCCTGTGGACGTTCGTGCCGCTTTCATCCGGAAGACATACAGCCACTTGGCTGGTGCCATTGTGGTCTTTGCCATGATCGAGGCCGCATTGATGTCCATTCCCGGAATTGAGACCACTGTTTTCAACCTCTTGGCCACTAGCCCATACAGCTGGTTACTTGTGCTCGGTGGTTTCATGGGCGTCTCATGGCTGGCTAATTCATGGGCTAACAGTGACACCTCAAAAGGTGTTCAGTATCTCGGTCTAGGTGTCTACGTCATCGCAGAGGCGATCATCTTTCTACCACTACTGCTCATGGCGAAGTGGCAGGTAGGCGATAGCACACTCATCATGAAGGCGGGCGGCGTGACGCTGCTGCTATTCCTCGGCCTCACCGTGATTGCCTTTACTACCAAGAAGGACTTTTCGTTCCTCGGTGGTATGTTGAAAATTGTTGGTATGATAGCGCTCGGACTCATAGTCGTAGCGGTGATCTGGCCTGGAGCCATTACCCTTGGCCTGTGGTTCTCCGTGGCCATGGTGATTTTTGCTGCCGGTTCGATCCTTTATAATACCAGCAACATCATTCATCACTACCAGACAAGTCAGTATGTGGCTGCTTCACTCGGACTCTTTGCCAGTGTCGCCCTGCTGTTCTGGTATATCCTGCGCATCTTCATGTCGCGGGACTAATGCCTCAATCGGAGCACTAAAAACCAATTACTTCAAACTCATGCCCTGTCCGTTCGCGGACGGGGCATTTTAGTAATAGGGCATCAGCATCAGGTAGCAGATCGGGCCGGTCACTGCGACGTAAAGCCAGAGTGGGAACACCCAACGAGCCATTTTGCGGTGGCGGGCAAAGTGGTTGGTGTGTCCTAAGGAAAGGGTGATCAGAATAAATGGCAGGCTGATTGCAGCCGTAATAATGTGGCTGGCGAGCAAAATGAGATAGCCGATCCTCACCATGCCCTCACCACCGTGGCGCACTTCTTCCTGGGTGCCGTGGTAAGCGACGTAGCACAGCAGGAAAAGGATGGAACAAACCACCGCTCCACCGATCATTTGTTTATGCCGGGCGACATTTTTGTTTTTGATCGCCATGACCGCGAGAACCAGAAAGATAGCGACCAGTGAATTCAGCACCGCATGAACGGGTGGGAGAAACGAGAGATCCACGCCGAGATCCAATTTGTAGCGCCCCATCACCACGACGAGTGAAAAAACCAGGATACTGATGATCCACGATGCGCGCTTGAGCACTTTCAACTTCGCGGCATCTGGCTGGCGCTTGAGGTAATCTTGGTAGTCTGACATCACCTAATGGGTTTACTTTTCCTGCTTCAAAACCGCGTCCACCATCTGGTGCAGAGCTTTTTCAGTTTCCTCGTAGACTGCGTCTCCATCTTGGCGGGCATGGAAAAGATCACGTCGTCCGACCATGGAAAGATTCCTGTTGTAGACGGCGATCGACATATTATGTGCGAGTGCACCTTTCTCCGCAGCTTCTTGAGGATCCTTGCGCTCTTGGATGGGATCGTATTTCATTTCGTCGACCATGTAAGTCTTCAGAGTTTCCGGATCACCGGTTAGGAACCACCAGTCCGAGGAATCGGCACCCAGGGCTTCGGCATAGGATTTCATTTCCGCCACCTTGTCTTTAGCTGGGTCCACGGTGATACAAACCACTTGAAAATCGGGGTGATCTTTAAACTTGTTATAGAGAGTTTTGAGGCCCTGTTCGTTGTTCACAGCACACATCGGGCAAGCGGCATAAAACTGGGCGAAGGCCCACACCTTGCCTTTGAGATCTGAGATTTTCACCTCTTCACCATCCTGATTCGTCAGGGTGATGTCTTTTTCCAGAGTCAGCAGTGGCTCAAGTTCCGATGTCTTGGAGTAATACGGAGTTACCTCGGGCTTCACTTGATGGCCTCGGATATAAAAAGCTGTCGCCATAATCAAAGCCGAGATCAGGGCGACAACTGCGTAGATGGTGAAGATTTTGGTTTTATCATTCATGTTGAAAAATTTCTATCAGGGTTCTGTTTTTTCCTCGCCCTGGGAACCTGTTGTGGTTTCGGAGAGGATAAAATTAGTATTGGCGAGCAGCTTCTCTTTGAGGAGCGGAACCGCCTTCAGGTAGAATTCAATGTTCTTGTCGTTCTTGAGCTTCGGATTCGCCTCCACCTCCTTCTTGGTTTTTTTCTGAACCTCGTAAGCCTCACGGAAGTCGTAACGCTGCCTCAAGTGCATTTGGCGATCTAACAAGGCGATCTGTGACGGGAACTTCCACTTGCCTTTGGGATCGTCATCGTTGCGTTTACTTACCAGACCTAGACGCAACTGGTCTTTGATGTAGCCGCGCTGTTTTTTGGTATCACCGGTAGTCAGCAGCCACCATTGTGGACCTGTGAAGCCGAGAGTTTCAGCAGCTACAGCAAGGTCTTCGGGCTCCACTCCTTGGTCGACGCCTTCGATGGAAATTAACACAAAGCGGACGTCCTCGTTGTCTTTGTAGATCTCAGCCAGTTCCTTGAGCATGGCGAGCGCGTGCTTGTTTTCGTCGAGTTGGGAAACACAAATGGGTGCGGCAAACCACACCTTGCCCTCGAGTTCGGAAAAACTGACCAGTTTATTGTGCTGGTTTTTCGCGGCAAAATTCTTGGTAATCTTGGTGACAAGCGGCGGCCGATCCGGGTCAGCCTTCTGTTCATGATTCACGTAGGCATACAGCACGAACGCTGCACCCACTATCATGATCGCTACGAGAATGATCGCGGTTCGGCGCAACTCGGCGGGGTTTCTTTCGGCTGGTTCCAGGTCCACGGTGATGATTTTTTTGAGGTGCGCGGGAGGCTAGCCTTGCTTCCTGGCAATGGCAAGTCATCCCGAGATATCTTGTCATTTGCCTATACTCATCGGCACAGCAGATCTTTCGGAATCACCTGAGTTGATTCTCTCCGTCTGGACTTTGCTACGGATAAATTTCACGCAGACCACAAACACCCGTTTAGAGTTTATTGATATTTAACATTAGCGAAGCATCTGTTTTTTTGGTAGTATCACAGCGGCTTCTCCACACCGCTGATAACGGTGTCAGCTTCAAATCGCAAAAACAGCTACATTTTTGCCCCCATGAACACATACTCCCTTACATGTGGCCTATCGGCCTTTTTTCTATGCACATCCTCCCCACTGATGGCTCAGACGGTCGTTGGTGTCACCGGGGATGCCGGCTTTGGCAATTTGTCATCCAATTCGTTCTACGAAATAGATACGGCGAATGGCACGACCACCCTCAAGGGAAGTTCATCGATTACCCCCAATCAACTGGCGTTCGATGTAGTGACCAATAATTACTACTACATGGATCATTATGGTTCGAACTTCTATCGCTTCGATATTGATACCGGTACTGAGTATAACCTCGCAGACCTGACCACCGTGGGGATGCCTGTCGATAAGATCGGCAGTGGCGGAGGGGATTTTTACAACGGCCGTTATTACTACACCCCCGAGAGTGGCTCTCAGGGTATTTACCAAATCAGCTTCAACAGTGATGGCTCAGGAATCCAGAGTCACACTGAAATCACACCTCACAATCTGGGCGATTTTTCAGATCTCTCTGACGGCAGTTCTCGCGCCGGACTCGGTGACTTTGGTGATGTCGCGGTGAACACCGCCACCGGAAAAATGTATGGCACCTCCAACATGCATAACAACGGAACAAACTACACTGCGTTCTGGTCAATCGACCTCAACGATCCCAACTACACGATGGAGCTGATCAGCACATCCATCACTTCGGTCTATCAGCTAGCATTTGATGAAGCTAACATCCTGTGGGCTAACCAGTGGGCGAGCGACCCAGGGGAAACCCGAGGCCAACTGGTCAGTCTCAACCTCTCAAATGGGGAGATTGAGTCTACACGGACCATGACCAATAACGGCGACGATACCCTTGGGGATTTTTATGATCTCGCCTCCACCAATATCCGTCAGAGTCCAGATACCATCCCCGAGCCTTCGCAAGTCTCGCTCTTTGCAGCGACAGCTTTGCTCACCTTACTACGCCGCTCTCGGAAATAGGAATGTCATCGGACTCCCAAAAAGCTAATCTCAAGCTTGTTTCCAGCCGATAGCCAACAGGCCGAGTGCCACGGGGAGGTAAATCAGCGTGTAAAAGAAGAGTTTACGAGCTGATGTGCGGTCGCCTGCTCCGCGGAATTTCCAACAGAGCCAAAGCATGATCACACCGGCCAAAGTTCCACCGATCACCCACACGAGGTTGGCATAGCCTAGCACCAAAGCCAGCGGAGCTAGAGCGGTGAGCAAGATGGTAAAGCCTGCTGCGATATTCGAGGTCTTTTTTCCAGACGCATCGCCATTAGTCCACATGCAGTAGCCGGCCTCTTCATACTCCTCACGGCAAAGCCAACTGATGGCCACAAAGTGCGGCATCTGCCAAAGAAACAGCAGGGCGAAAAGATACCAGCTCTGGCCATCGGTCCAGCTCCCACCCGCAGCCGTGGCCACTGCGGCCCAGCCGATCATCGGAGGAATGGCACCAGGGATCGCGCCCATTAGCGTGTTGGTAGAGCTCCGTCGTTTCAAGGGAGTGTAGAGAAAAACATAAACCCCCAGCGCGGTGGCGGCCAAGTAGGCAGAGGCGGCGTTCACCTTCAGCGCCAGGTGGATGATTCCAAAGGCAGAAAGCCCCCAACCGATGCCAAAGGCATTGACCGGCATCATTCGGCGGGCGGGAAGCGGACGGTCAGCCGTACGTTTCATGCGCGCGTCCTCCTCGATTTCCATCAATTGATTGAAGGCAGCCGAGCCAAAGGCCGTACAGGCTGTGCCCAGAATCGTGTGCCACAGCAACCAGCCGTCGTTGAGCCATACACCATAGAAATAGCGGCTCGCCAAGAGGTAGCCAAACAGCGTGGTGATCACCACAAAGGTGTTCAGCCTGACCTTGGTAAGGGTGGCCAGATCACCGCGTAAGTTCGGAGCCTTGTCTTTTTTTACTCGTGCCATGGAAGGATCGGGGAAAGCTCGCCCTTACTGCTCTGGATGAACCATTTTGTCCACTGAATCTTCACTTCCATAGATCATCACCACGTCATTAACGCGGATGATTTGATCTTTGTCAGGCGCGCCAACGAATTCTCCGCTCTGTTTCCTTACCGCCAGAACCACAATGCCACTTTGGCTGGGACGCGACTCAGATAGGGCCTTATCCGCCAGAGGATGACCTTCGCGGATCCGAAAATCAGAGATGCAGAAACCGTCCTCTACGTTAAGCAACAGCTCGTAATCCATCGCCCGCACCACGCCCGCGCGCTCCAGAGAATATTTCATGAGTGCATCGAGTGGCTTTTTGACGATATCGGTTAGAGAAAACACATAGAGCACCGCGATGCCTGCGACGATGAGACCCAACATTCCAAAAAGATGTTTCATCCCCTCCCCTCCGCTATCAATGAAAGTAATGATCAGAGTGGCCATGGCTGAGGTCAGTCCGATGTTGCCCGCAATGATCAGATGGAGAATGATTTTCCTCCTTACTTCATGCCCCACCACCATCTCTGATTCACTGGTGGTGAATCCCACTCCAAAAAATGCCGATGCGGCTTGGAAGCGAGACGCCGACAATGACATACCCGTTAATATCAACGCGTTCGTGCCAATGCGGACGATTAACAACGAGGCCAGAACGATGATCAGAAGTGCGAGTAACGAACCCATGTATCATTCATAATCACCCCTTCACAAAAACCAATTCTCAAATGTAATCTCGCTCCACTGATCTATGGTGTTTTCTGGCTGACCACTGTGGCATGTGTGCTACGTTCCTCACGCCCCAGCGGTCTAACTCTCAGCTTCATGACTCATCGCTCGTTCAAAAAAACCACAGCTTACCTCATCACCACCCTCTGCGTCTTAACCGCTTGGCTGAGTTGGCCACAGGACGAGCACCACACATCAACGCCCTCTATCCAGCATGTTACTGAGCCTTCAATCTCTAAAAGGGGAACATCCACAGCAGCCGCGCACAGTTCTCAGCCTGATCATCATGCTTCATTGCCAGTTCTTATCACCACGCCAGAGCTCGACCATGAAGAATTACTGCGCGAGGCGAAACAGCTAGAACACCGCAAACGCAAATATCGATTTGCCAAGGCCATCCACGCCAACTTGAACCCTAACAACTCCGGCCGATGGGAGAAAATCGGAGACCGTGAGGTTTGGCAACTCACGGTTCACTCACCGGGGGCGACCTCTTTGAATCTCGGCTTCAAGGAATATCGGATGCCTGTCGGAGGTGAACTGACTCTGCACGAACCAAGCAAAGCCAGCCCATATCGCGCCTTCACCCATGAGGACAACGAATCCCATGGGGAACTCTGGACACCCCTACTCCGAGGCGAGCAGATGGTTGTTTCCGTTTCTTTGCCAGCTGGAAAACGCGAACAACTCGCACTCCGACTGACTTCGATCAATCACGGTTTCAGGTCGGTGATGTCACGCAACTTCCTCAAAAGCAGTGACGCGAAAATCGGAGGTGATGTATCAGGCTTTTGCAACATCGATGCCGTCTGCCGCAGCAACGATCCCAATGTGACGGAAACCCTGGGCCCAATCCTAGACTATTATCAGAATCAGGTTCGCTCGGTTGCAGCCTATACGCTTCAGGGAGTGGACACATGCTCCGGCGCGCTGATCAATAACACATCCAACGACAAGAAACCGTATTTCCTAACAGCCGATCACTGTGAAATCACTCCATCCAATGCCGCATCCGCTGTGTTCTATTTCAACTTTCAGAACAGCACCTGTCGCGCAAGAAACTCTGCGGCGAGTGCTGGAGTAGGAAACGGAAGCTTGGCCCAATTTTCATCCGGCTGCATTTATCGGGCTGGCAATGAAAACTCGGACTTCCGTTTGGTAGAGCTCGATGACCCAATCCCCTTGGAATATGATGTTTTCTACAGCGGCTGGGACCGTTCTAACAGCGCTCCCACCATGACTGTGGGCATTCACCATCCGGCCGTGGCAGAAAAACGTATCAGCGTGGATACTGACAGCGTGAGCGGTATAGGAAATTATTGGAGGGTGAACGACTGGGACTATGGAACAACGGAAGGTGGTTCCTCTGGCTCCCCGCTGTTCGATGCCAACGGTCGGATCATCGGCCAGCTCGAAGGAGGTAGTGCAGAATGTGGCAACGACCTCGAGGATGATTACGGCAAACTAGCCGTTTCATGGATTGGCAACGGCACGAACTCCACCCGACTCAGTAACTGGCTGGATCCGCTGAATTCTGGAGCCGTAACACTGGACGGAATCTCCCAGGCTCCAGCTGTTAGTGTAACTGATGCAGAGATCTCTGAAGGTGACAGCGGGTCGGCGAACATGACCTTCACTTTAACTCTGATTGGAACTACAACTAACAGCGTTAGTGTGCTTTACACAACTGTCGATGACAGTGCCACAAGTGGCAGCGACTATAACGCGACCAGCGGCACAGTCACATTCCTTCCAGGGGAATCTCAAAAAACGGTCACGGTCCCCATCACTGGCGACACCGACATCGAGGACGACGAGCAATTTTCACTGGTTCTTAGCAACCCATCCGGGCTTGTGATACGCACTCCGGAAGTAACGGGAAAAATCCTAACAGACGATTACGCAGCTCCTGTGTTAAGCGGCCTGAATTCAGTGGTGGGATATCGCGATGCGGTCTTTAGCTATCGATTAAATACCACCAACCTACCTGCCAAGTTCTCGTTAAGAGCAGGGCACCCTGTTGGCATGACTATCGATGGAGAAACCGGGCAAGTGCGCTGGGTTCCCACTACCACAGGAATACATAGTTATACCGTGGTTGCCACCAATCCTGCCGGCTCGGATTCTCAAACGGTGACGGTCAATGTGGGGAATGGTGCTACTACGCTTACCGCTACGGAAGTCGAGTATCGCGGAGTCGAGTTCTCGATGGGAGGCGTCTCTTGGCAGCGACAGACCACGGTCACACACGATGGCGCTGATGCCTTGAAAAGCGGCAACATTAGCCATGACAGTGTGACGGAGTTTACGATGAGCGTGAACGGACCAGGAACCATCAGTTTCTGGGCTCGTGTCAGTTCCGAGGAAGATTACGATTTCCTCCACTTCGTCCGTAATGGTGATATTCTGTTTAGCCAATCGGGTTTCACCGGCTGGAACCAGTATACCTTCAATCTCAGCCCAGGTCTGAACACGCTGTCTTGGATCTATGCCAAAGATTTCTCAGAGAGCGAGGGTAGTGATGCTGCTTGGATCGATGAAATTGTGTTAGGCGGATACGCCGGATGGACCGCGAACCATGGAATGGTGACTGCCGGGAGATTCATCTGGGATGCCGATGATGACACAGCCGCCAATGGCCTGGAGTATGCCACAGGGCTCTCCCCCTTGGCGAACGACTCCCACCTGCTTCCCGCGGTTCAGCTGGATACCGACCAACTGCTACGCCTAACATTCACCAAACCTGTGGGCATCACGGATGTGATTTATGACGCAGAGGTGTCCGACAACCTAACAGGCTGGACTACCACGGGGCGATCAATCCTAAGCAACAATGGCAGCACCTTTGACGCCAAGCAAAACAGCAGTCCCGCTGCGGACCAGAAATTCATGCGCCTGAAAATCTCACCCGGCTCTTAATCGGCTTTTGTCTGTCTAACATGGCGCCTTTTCTGAAACAGGAAAATGGCTAGGCACGATAGAACCACCGCGATTAGTAAACCGTAACGGTCGGCGAAACTTCCGGCCTTGAACGGCTTATCTTCGTTTACTCCGGAGAACTCGCGCATCCGCATGACCACCGCCTCCACGCCTGATGGCCCTGTGCCCTTCGAAATGACTTCACCAGTTTTCAGATCCACGATGGCGAGATGGGGAATGCCTTCCGGCGCGTATGGGTTGGCGTCTGGGATGGACTCCCACTCGAGTGCAGGCCAGCGCATTTGGTAGTTCTCCATGTATCTGATCACGTCCTTTTCGGATCGGTCAGAGCCTACCAGCACAATTTCCACCGTCAGTTTGTCCTGCGCCGTCATCCGATCATACTCGGCCACCAACGAAGGCGTGGTCGTTCTGCAAGGGCCACACCACGAGGCAGAAAAGTAATATGCCACATAGCGGGTCTCCGGTTTCAGTGCCTGCACCACCTTTTTTTTTCCATCCTCAAGCCGGAACATATGGAACTTGGCCAAGGGAGTGGCATGCAGCTGCCCCAGCATGAACATGGCCATCAATACACGGAAAATCATGCGCCAAACCTCGGCTCAAGCTGAGGAAATGCAATCTCGAATCCGCTGTTTCCGCTCTTGAATTCTGGTTTTTCCCTCCTATGCTCCGCGCCCCATGAGCGACCAGAATGACACGCCACAATCCACCGAAGCAGAATTGATCACAATTCGCCGCGACAAACTCGCCAAGCTCCGCGAGCTGGGAATCGACCCCTTCGGCGGCAAATTCGAGACCACCACCACACCCGGTGCCCTCAAGGCTGACTTCGCTGACGAGAAACCGGTCACCATCGCCGGTCGCCTCACCGCCATCCGCGACATGGGCAAATCCGTCTTCGCCACCCTCGGCGACGTCGAAGGTCGTATCCAGATTTACCTCAACCAAAAAGGCGTCAGCGAAACCGACTGGGCGGCTTATAAATTGTTAGACCTTGGCGATTGGATTGGCGTCGAGGGCGAAACCTTCACCACCGGAAAAGGCGAGCCGTCTGTGAAGGTGGAAAAACTCACCGTGCTCAGCAAATCTCTGCGTCCGATGCCCGACAAGTGGCACGGCGTGGCCGACCGCGAGATCAAATACCGCAAGCGCCACCTCGACCTCATGTCAAATGAGGACAGTGCCAAAGTCTTCCTCACGCGCTCACAAATGATCGCTGAGATCCGCAGCTTCCTGCACACCCGCGGCTATCTCGAAGTAGAAACCCCCATGCTGCAAAGCGTGGCCGGTGGTGCTGCTGCCCGTCCTTTTGAAACCTACCACAACGCACTCGGCATGGACCTCACCCTGCGCATCGCTCCGGAGCTGTTCCTCAAGCGTCTGTTAGTCGGAGGCTTCACCAAAGTTTTCGAACTCAACCGCAACTTCCGCAACGAGGGCATTAGCCGTCGTCACAACCCTGAGTTCACCATGCTCGAGGCCTATGAAGCCTTTGCTGATTTTGAAACCATGGCGAACATGGTGGAAGAAATGACCTGCCACCTCGCGGAGAAATTCTGCGGCGGTCTGGAAATCGAACACAAGGACGAGGAAGGCAACGTCATCCGCACCATCAACCTCCAGCGCCCGTGGAAACGCGCCAATTACCACGATCTCATCAAAGAGGTCGCCGGTGACGATTTCTTCGACATCACCCCGGAAGCCCGCCGCGCCAAGTGCGATGAACTCGGCGTGCAGATCTCCGATGGCATGGAGGACTACGAGGTCGTCCAGCAAGTTTTCGAAAAGAAAGTCGAGGAACACACCTTCGATCCGTGCTTTGTCACCCGCGTCGCCTCCGAGCTCATCCCATTGGCCAAAGTCACCCCCGGCGGCGAGAAGGGGAAGGAAACCGTCGAGGTTTACGAGCTCATCATCAACGGTCAGGAAATTTCCCCCGGCTACTCCGAGCTTAACGATCCTGACGTCCAGCGCCAGCGCCTCGAACACCAGGCCGGTGGCGAGGAAGAGCAGAAGATCGATCACGACTTCATCGAGACCCTCGAGAACGGCATGCCACCCGCAGGCGGCATCGGCATTGGCATCGATCGCCTGATAATGATGCTCACCGGCGCCCCGACGATTCGTGACGTGGTTCTCTTCCCTCTTCTCAAGAAGAAGGACTGAGTCGACCCTCAGTGGCTAGCAATAGGAATTCGCGTAGGACTCTGTCGTCGGTCAAAGACCGGGACATAAAAAACGGAAGAACCGAAGTTCTTCCGTCATGAAACGTTTTTGAACGCTGAATGATTACTTTTTACGACGAAGGATCAGAGCTATTCCACCCAGACCGAACAAAGCGGCGGAGGATGGCTCAGGGACTTGAGTTACGAGAATATTATCCACCCAAACACCCTTGTTTTGACCGTTTACGGAACTGTTGTGGGAGGTGAAGAATTGAATGTAAGACAGGTCCGTCGCTCCACCGTCAATGGCGAGCCCAGTGGCTGGCGTATCGCCCGAACCGCTTGCTGCGCTTGCATCCCAAGTGCTGCCATTGAGAGTAAGGCTGACATCGACTAAATCATCGGGTGCCATAGTTGTATCTGTAGAAATGATACTATCGTCAATGCCATTGAGAATTCTAGTGCCCTCGATTGAAGAGAAGCTGCCTGCGGCAAATTCGGTATCATCTTCGCCAGTTTGCCGGGCAAAGACAGCACGTGAACCATTCCCACTTCCAGCACGCATGGTAATCTGAAAAACTTCAGTGTTTGAACTGGAGTAGCCAATGACGTGAACAAGTTTGAATTCATTCGCATTGTTCGTGCCGAAAATACCCAAAGAAAAATCGACGCTTACCGCACCTGCGGAGAGATCGATTGCCGAGGACATTGTGGTGGTGAGAAAATTTCCAGCTGGAGTCCCCGTGTCATTGAAGGATCCATTGACAGTAGTAATGGCATTGTTGCTTCCATTGTTACCACTGGTATAAACATTCTCGCCTACATGGCCTCCGCTCGCTGCAATTGTGCCGACGGCTGGAGTCCCAAGTGCGCCTGCACCACTGAGCGGACCGTTAGTGCCGTTCTGAAAATCATGGTCGAAATACGTAGTCAGCGCTGCAGACAGGGGGGTGACCCCAGCCATCAATGCGAGACCTCCAACTGGTAGTAGTGTCTTAATGTTCATTATTATCGTAATTAATGCATCAAATGAAATGGACGCATATTATAAGCCGTGAAAACTTACTGTCTAGATAGAACCCTCGGGAATCTGACATAACAGTATCCCTTTTACACCTTATACCGGCCTCATCAGCACGCAAAGCGTCCCTCCGAGCACTCACGGAGTGGTGCTCTTCCCTCTTATGAAGAAGAAGGACTAGTGGCGGCGGATCTTCGCCTCGCTGTCTGATAGTGGTTCTCTCTGCCTAGCCCACAGGGAACGTGCCCCCCCTAATCAGTATGCCCTACTGGATACTCACAAAAAAAGAAGCTGTGTCATGTTAGACATGACACAGCTTCCTGGAAATAGACAGGATACTAACGACGGCGTCTGAGCAATACACCAAGCGCACCGAGCCCTAAGAGAGCCATGGATGAAGGTTCTGGTACAACGACGGCCTCAATATCGAATCCTTGGACGTAGTAATTGTCACCATTTTGCGTCACATTATTTGCAACCGTGAAACTGGTATTGAATGACACAGGAGAAAAGAGTTCATATTCTTGAGTATCCACAGCTGCTGCAGTGGAGAAATTGAGGTCAAAACCTGATACTGTAGTCGCAATATTCTCATCTACTGTGCCAACAATAGTGGCTCCACCATCAACAGTGATGTCAAATGAAGTGAAAAGATTCGCATTGGGGGAATTGAATACGTATCCACCCACGGATCCATCCGTAGAAAGATAACTATTAATCTGAAAGAATACCGACTCTCCTAAACCTAACCCTTGGATATCACTAAATGTGAACGTAAGCGATTCACCTCCCCCCAACTGGGTGCCACTTCCAAGACCAGCGTTGTGACTGTCTAGGTCTCCCGATGCTGTGACAGATATATCCGCTGTAATTCCGCTTCCCAAATCCACGTCATTCAGAGGCACGATATTGGCCACACCATTTTGAGTAGCATTGTTGACTGTAAAATCGACCAATGCCGCATTGGCTGAAGATGCCGCGAGCACTGATAAGCAAGCTAGTGTATTAATTGTTTTCATGATTTAAAATTGATTTGATGCGTAGAACCTCAGAACTTGAGGTGAGAAATATCATTCTACAGACAGAAACTACTTACTCAACGAAATAAAATATCCCCTATAGATAAAGCCTCCGAGGCTCCCTTACTTTCAATGTTGAAAGCGCGGAAACGACTCGAAGATATTTTCATCGAGGGCAGCCTGCGACCGACTTCGGGAACTTCATCGCAGCGAGACTAGCGGCACACCAACTCGAGTTACCTGATGAGCTCTGCCACAGTTGCCCGACCGTTTTAACGAGATGTTCGTAATCGCTCCTGATCAGCGAGGAAGCCTTGCCACTTGGTCACTTCGATATAACGAATGCTGCCATCGATGAAGATGACCTCGTAGGCGGGTCGCTTGAGACGTTCTCCGTTGTGGCCGAGCGGGACTTTCGGCCACATGATTGCCAGTTCTGACGGATCGGTATTTTTCAAACCTTCCACGTAATGCCAGCCGCAGACCTCATCGCTCAGAGTGCCGTGTTGGGCGTAGTATTTTTCCGTGTCGGATGGAGAGACGGATTTGCCGGCCAAAAACTTCACCGGCATACCGTAGTCAACCAACAGGGCCAGCGAGGCCGCCTCCCCTCCGGCTGAAGGATAATTTCCATCGTGATCCTCAGCATACTCATGGAAGAAAAGTGGAAACATCTTACTACAGTGATGCGATGAACCGTAAGGATGCTGATAGCGGAAATAGCCGTAGCCCACAGCTCCTAACAGCAAGAGCAATACCGCCGTGATCTTCAGACCTTTCCCACGCCTCGCTTTCTTCCCATCCATCTCGTTCATTGTGAACAACTTTCTTATTTTCAGAAGAAAAAACCACTTGATTCCAGCCGATCCTCCCCTATGTAGCCCCCGCCTTATTCACTATTCAACATTCTAAATTCACTATTCAAAATGTCCGTACTCGTAGGAAAACCAGCCCCGTCCTTTACTGCCAAAGCCGTCAAAGGAGAAACCATGCTCGAACACTTCAGCCTCGACCAATACATCGGTGAGAAATACGTCGTGCTCTTCTTCTACCCAAAAGATTTCACCTTCGTCTGCCCGACCGAACTGCACCGTTTCCAGGAGGAAATCAAAGAGTTCGAGAGCCGCAACGTGCAAGTCGTCGGCTGCTCCACTGACACTGAGTTCTCCCACTGGGCCTGGCTCCAGACTCCCAAGAGCAAAGGCGGCATCCAAGGTGTCAACTACCCGCTGGTAGCCGACACTAACAAAACCATCTCTAACGCCTACGACGTGCTCGCCGGTGAATACACCGAGGACGAAGACGGCAACCTCGCTGTCGAAGGTGAAATGGTCGCCTACCGCGGTCTGTTCCTCATCGACAAAGCCGGCATCGTCCAGCACCAGGTGGTCAACAACATGCCACTCGGCCGCTCTGTCAAAGAGTGCCTGCGCGTGATCGACGCCCTGCAGCACTTCGAGCAACACGGCGAAGTCTGCCCGATGGACTGGCAAAAAGGCGACGACGCCATGTCCGCCACCCACGAAGGTGTTTCCGGCTACCTTTCCAAGTAAGTCAGCCTAACCAATCACTCAACCCGCTCGTCATTCGTGGCGCAGCGGGTTTTTTATTGGATCATCTTGCCTGGCGGCGGCCGTCCACCGCAATTACATTGACCTCATATTACTGATTATGTATGGGTTATGTATGAAAAAACATCTATTTCACGGGAAGCATCATGCGCTGCTTTGCTTCCTCAGTTTCTGGCTTTGCCAGATGTCAGTGATTGCTGACGATACCTTTTTCGCCCTCTCCGCCAGCGGAAACCAGACCGCCAATGATGTCGTGGTGGACAGCGTTGGCAACAGTTACGTGGCAGGCACATTCTCAGGCACGGTGGATTTTGCTCCACAGCCGGGTGTCACCGTGAACCGCACCGCCTCGGGCACAGGCCGGGACCTCTACGTGGCTGCTTACAATGCCGCAGGAGAACTCCGCTGGGTCTTTCATTGCGTGGGGAGTGGAAGTGGTGTGCATAACGCGACCGGACTTTGTCTAACCACAAGCGATAACATTGTGGTTTGTGGCTCGTTCACTGGGCAGATCCGCTTCGGCACCGGTGCATCGGATCCAGTGATCACCTCCACTGGCAGTAGTCTGGACGGTTTTGTGTTCAGGCTAAATACATCGGGGTCCACGCCCTCACTTGCATCACACTCCCATTTCCGTTGCACGGAAGCCATCATTCCACAAGCAGTGCACAGTGTGAGAAGATTCAGCACGGAATCCTTCGCCGTGGTGGGGCACTTCAGCGGCGAGGCTACCTTTGACAGCCTTACAGGGTCCCCAGTGTCCCTCTTTTCCAACGCCGGCAGCACGGATATTTTTGTCACCCTCCTGACTAGCACTGGAGCATCGTCGAACCGATTCCGCTTGGGTGGTAGCGGGACTGACGTGGCAATGGACGTTACCTTCCAGCACGCGGACGATTGGATTCACGTGGTGGGCAGTTTTTCAGGCACTGTTGATTTTGATCCGGGATCTGGAGTTCATAACGAGACTTCGACCGGCAGCGGCAGCGATGGATATGTCGCCACTTTTAACCAAGATGATCTATCCTTGGTCGCCGCAAGTCCCTTGCATTGTCCTGCGAGTGCCGTGGTCAATGCCGTGGAGTGGTCCTATAACGCACTGGGAACTCCTACTGTATGGATCGGTGGCGATTTTTCACAGGCGATTGGGTTTGGTGAAAACCCCAACAATTGGCGATCAATCGGCTCATCCCAAGGCTGTTTTTTTGGTCGCGTTTCGGCCCATGGCAGCCCTCTGGAATACTCCGGATTCCTGCACACCATGAGAGGGCTGAGCCCTACACTCACATCCCTTTATATCGAAGGATCCGAGCAATTCGCCATTGCGGGAGGCATTACATTCGGGTTCAGCGAGTTCAATTATTTTTCCACCACGGGCGTTTCCAGCGAGAGTTTCACGGCTGACCAAGGCGACGGTTTCCTGTGGGGGATCTCAAGCGGTCAGGACCATATCATGGTGCGGCGCTTTGGTGGCGGGGGTGCCTCGATCGTCAACGATGTTGCTGCCCCCACCCAGTGGCGGCCATCGCGCGGTTTCGATGTGATCGATAACAACGCCTCTGCGGTGGGCGCATTCACCGGCAATATCACGGCGGTGTGTGACGAGTCACTCTCGCTCGTTTCGACCACCGGTGAGGACGCCTTCGTATCACGTTGTTCCCCTTGGCCACTACCCGAACTCAACGTCGAATTGTTTTTGGACGTCGGTGTGACGGTGTCGTTCCAGCCGATGCTGGGACGTAGCTACCGTCTCCAGCAGAGTACCAACCTACTGCCCCCATGGACAACAAGGGCCGATTTCATGCCATCCTCCGGAACCCAAGCGGTACTCGATGAATTCAGCGTGACCGGCCCGCGTAATTTTTACCGGCTCACCCCCTTGAGCCAGATCTATCCACCCGACCCGTAACCGCAGCTCTCCGGAACCACAGCTGCCATAATCACCGCAAGCTACCGCTCCCGGTGAGCGCGCGAGCTTTTTGTTAGGTTTAAATCATGCCCGGCGGCGACGCAGTAACAGCGATACGATTCCTAGTGAGAAAATAGCTGTGCTGCTGGGTTCCGGAACCACATTAACTGTCAGGTCGTCGACAAAAACCACAGCATCGCTTGCGCCTCCAAAGCTCTGGGATGCATAAACTATCCGAGCAGTATCAGCCCCCGCTGGCACGGTCTCCGTCAGCGAGAACATCTCGTAATCAGGCCCGGGCGTAGATGTCAAATTAGGGGTGCGTGCAATCTCCGTATTGCCGACAGAGTCCCGCCATTCAATTCTGATTTCAATCGATCCTCCAGTGCCCATTTCCAAATGCCAACCTGAGTAGGTCACTTCGGCGCCTGGGCTGACCACAATATCCTGAAGCACGCCAGAAAACTCATTGACAAAGCCGTTCATACGTAGCTCCAAGTGCTGGCTGCCGCTGCGTGGATTGGTGGTTCCGAATTCCGATGTTGCGTTGCTAGCAGAGAACCCCTCCCAAAATCCGACGAATGGAGGACCATCAGTGGTCAACGTCCCTTCAAAGCCACCATCCACGATGACATTAGCGGCGTGTGCCGTGGTGGCAGTCATGGCGACTGCGCAGAAAGCTGGTAGAAAAATGGATCGGCGGATTTTCATGTTAAAAGTGCGGTTGTTATACTTTGTGAACTCTAAGCAATAACAGCCTGATTACCAAGGAAAATCGTGGATCACTGCCCGTAGACACCGATCGTTGCCTTGCCGTTGGATTCATCACAGATCACCAGCGATCCTGCAGCAACGTCCTTCACCAGTTGCCGTTTCCCTGAGGGCCAGATGATTTCGACAGTTAGTGCCTGACTTGCTTTGCCGATGCCAACGAGCATAGTTTTGCCATTTTGGCTGGCAAAGCCCTCACCGGCCGACAGCGCACGCAGCAATTTCTGCTCACCCGTGTCGATCGAGAGGCGCGAGCCAATACCGTCGCGATTGGATTTCCCCGGTGATGCCTGTGCCGAGTGATTGGCTCCGATCAGTCGGACTGCGATGAATTGGTTCTCGGGCTCCGTGACCATGGTTTTGTTTTCAAAGAAATTCAGCAGAGGTCGGTTGGCATTGACGAGCGCAATGTCCGGCCTGCCGTCCTTGTTGAAATCCCAGATCACAAACGATCTGCCGTCTTTGTTAGTGTCCAAACCACTGACACCGGAAATATTGGAAAATGCTGAACCATTCCGATTTAAGAACAGGCGATTCCGTTCATTGCCACTGTGTGAAAATGCCGTCCACACATGATCCGCGCCCTCCGGATTACGGATCACATTGGTCACGGCTCCGCCCACACCTCGCCGGTGAAACCATTGTGACGAACTCCTGAAGCCCGCGTCTTTCTGTTGATCCGAGCGCACGACCGCACGCCAGTAGCAACTTCACAAATCCTCATCCCCGGCATAGGCCTCTGGTGCAGTGAAATATCCATTGGGAACGTAGAGATCGAGGAAGCCGTTGTTGTTGATGTCCAGGAACTGACCTCCCCATGACCAATCCGCCTTGGCTACCGCGTGCTTGGGCGATTCTTTTCCAGAAACGTAGACGAACTTTCCGCCATGAAAATCAAAGAGCAGGTTTCCTTCAGCCGCCCAACGGAAGCGCTCGTCTTGGGTGCCGGACTGGTTGGTGATGCGCAGACCTGCCTTGCTATACATGTTAGAAACATAGAGATCGAGATCCTGGTCGTTATCGTAATCTCCGAAAGACGCCCCCATGCCAAAGCCCATCATGCGCTCCTGCCCGGTGGTAGATGTAACATCCACAAAGCCTTTCGCGCCGTCATTCCTGTATAGCTGATCGGGGGCGAAGTCATTGCAGACGTAGAGATCCGGATCGCCATCTTGATCATAGTCCGCCCACGTCGCCTGCAGCGTCTCATGCCACGTGGCCACTTGATCGGAAAATGGAGACCGTTCGAATTTTCCATCACCCACATTGACTAACAGCACATTCGGTGGACCGGGGAGATTCAGGTAGGGTTCGGCATTTTCAGGAGAAACAAATCTGCGTATCACTTCCTCCTCTGGGAATTCCGTTAGAAAATCACGAGCCACGCCTTCCCTGCCCTGACGTTGGGCAAATCCATACGTCGATAAGTAAAGATCAAGCAGCCCGTCACCATTATAATCCGCAGCCGATACCGAAGTGGTGAGAAAAGGCAACTGCCCGGCGATGTGCGATGCCGTGCGATCGACGAATTTGCCACCCTCATTAAGCAGATACATGCTTCGCTCAAGCGTGCGCCCTAACAGCACATCTTGATCGCCATCATTATCAAAATCAGCAAAGATGGCGGAGCTGGTCAGTCCTTCGATATCCAGACCATACTGGGCAGCCACCTCTTCGAATCGACCATCGCCACGGTCTTTGAACAGCAGGTTTTTACCCCAGCGCACCGATACGTAAAGCTCATCCACCCCGTCGCCATCGATGTCCACCACGGAGAGTCCGGGGTGCTGCCCAGTATCGTCCGTGGTGAAGTATTTCCCCTGACCTTTGCGCAACGGGATTTGTCCACCTTTGAACAAGGCTTCTAACATATCGACGTGGCGCGACTCTCTTGCCAACTGTCGTTCATGACCGCCTGCCATGATGGAATCGGTCACTTCGCTAAACATGCGCTGTTTTGCACACGTGACCGTAGCGGAAACGGTAGACCAACTGGAAATTTTCCAATCTGCCGCTGACACGCTGTAGTGGTTGGCTGCGGAGGGAGGGGCGCTATCGCCAACCAAATCAAAGACCACTTCTTGAACCGTTTCGATGGACTGCAACGAGCCATCCGCCCCTGCTCCTTCAGCAAAAAAGATCACAGTACCAGAGAATTGGCGACGTGCGACATCTTTGAATTCCCCTTTCAGAAAGGCAAACTTTGCCCTTCCGGGCAGCAGACGCACTTCATCTAAAAAAGCCCACAGAGCGCCGTCACGGTCCCTCTTCTCATCCGCGTTTTCCGGATTTCCGAACTGATAGACAAGCTCGGTGACGCCGCACGGCAGATCAGATTTCGAAACATCCTTGAGTGCGCCACTCTCGCCACGCCAGTGCTCGCCAAAGGAAAATTGCTGGGAAGGATTTTCTAACGGCAGGGATGTCACTCCCGCCATCCTCCTGTTCAGTTCGGTATTGACTACCGTGATCCATTCCTCACCTGCCACAAGATGCTCTACCGAGGATTCTGCCTGCTGTGGTGCTGTGACATTCCGCTGCCTCATTTGCCAAAAAACGAGGATCGCTATGATACCTAGTCCAAGAAAAACACATATGATGAGTCTGGATTTCACGGATGACATTCTGAAATTTTACGTGGAAGCAATTGGTATGGTTTGGCCATCAATATGCCTCCCTATAATGTCAGCCAGCTCTGTTAAATCAATCATCAAACATGGCAAGCTATCAGGCGACGACCGATGTCATTCGCCTTGCTGTTTTTTGGTCGCGTTTCTGCTCCTGGCAGCCCTCCGGAACCACAGCTGCCATAATCACCGTTTATCGCCCGTCCCTGGCACATCTGTCCAACCACCGCAAATACCACCGAATAGATTCCGCCCATTGCTCAAGCTGCCATTGTTTACGGTCCTTCACAATAACTTCGCTTTTCCAGAACTGACGCGCAGACTTCACATCCGCAGGCAAACGCCTCGAAACACGCCAAGTTTCGAACCAAGACAATAAAAAGCCGAACCCCTGTTTTTCACGATCGTTCAAATCCCTAGAGGCTAATAGATCCTCACGCCAGCTCCCTGACTTTGAAACCGAGTCACCCGACGTATCCACCTGATTAATTTTTACCGTATTACCTCTTGTCATAATTCGCATTATTACTGTTCATAGGAACTACTTTTCAAGCAAAAAGGCATCCCTTAGGACTAACTATACATTAATCACCTATGACTATAAATCACACTGTCATAACACCTCCGGTTAGTTCAGGTGATCATACAATCATGCAATACTATCTATTATTCCTCTTGCCGTGCCTATAGCTAACAGACTAGAGTCCTTATACAAAAACGGGTACCAACTCTGCACTTAACTCATCTACACAGTTAAGCATCTGAAAGTTCCTACTACCCGAGTTTACTAATAACACTGTTCGGCTAGAATCGTGAACCATGAACGAAAACGAAACACATAATTTAGATGATGCTCCTCTAGATGATGTTCTAGATTGGTTGAAAACGCATTCTGAGAATTTACGAAAAAAATACTCATCCTTGACATCTTCTGAAGCAATTGGCTGTGCTTATCTTGGTTGCGGCAGAATTTCGATACGTCAATATGGAGGCGTAACTGTGCAAACAATAGGTTACGTTTCTGAGCTCGCCGTATACAAAACATTTATGAGAATTCCTGCTGAGCTGAGAGTAGAATGGTCATGGGAACAAGGCAGACACTGTAATTCTCTCTAATTAAACCACAATATACAAATATGAACTACATAATAGAAGAAATGACAACAGATCAGACTGCTCAGTCTGAAGGAGTAGCACCGACTTTATCACTTACAATCGATATGGCATGGCTTCGAAGCCATCATGGTGTCGATAGTAACTTCGAGGTATTCAAGATCTTGAATGATCTTGATGAAGGCTACCCTCTAACGGATTTCGGAAAATATGTTTATAATGTAATCAATGAGAATAAAGAGTCAAAAGTCGCAGGTGTTCAGGAGTTGTTGAGTTACTATGAGAAGTCAGATTCAGTGGACTACAGGGTATTCGCATGCTATTGTGGCAAGAAAGCTGGTCAGGTTTGCGGTGGAACACGTTGCCACTGCTACGGCAAATGCTAACATACGATGCCGAACAAGGCGGAGCACCCAACCCCATACCCGTCGCGCAGTCGAATTTTCCCACAATTACAACCGTTAAACTCTCCGTCCAAGGTCGCCCCCGGTATGGGGTGGGTGTCCTTGGACGTTCGCCTAAGAAAAAATGTCAGTTGCAATCAGTTACTCCCATTCGGATTCCGAGTTTGCCCTCGAGCTGACTCAGCAGATTTTCTTGCGCGGCGGGCAGGTTTGGATCGATCAGTGTGAGATCGTTGCTGGGGAATCGATTTACGACAAACTACAGGAGGCGTTCTCCAACGCATCTGTGGTCGTTGCGATTCTCTCCCCCGAATCAGTCGAGTCGTTCTGGTGCAAGAAGGAGGTGTCTTCGGCGATGACGCGGGAACTTGACGAAGGAAGAGTAGTCGTAGTTCCGGTTCTGCTCAGGGATTGCGAGATACCCTATTTTCTGAAAGACAAGAAATACGCGGACTTTAGGGAGAGTTTCGATAAGGGGATTTCCGATTTGATGCCGGCCATTGAGAAGTATGGGGTGCCTAACGCAGGGCGGATCGAAGCGGGTTCCGACGATTTTACCAATGACTTTTCATATGAGACGATTGTTAAGGATAGCCGCCTGACGCTGCGCTTCCTTCTTTTTCAGCACTCAAGCAAGATGCCGATTTCGATTTTCTCGGATGTCGAATTCCGCTTCAACGAGGCCGCCTCAGCGGAATGGATGCGATATCATGCCACCGGAAATGATGCATTTGGGGAGATGACTTTGGTTGAATGGGCTTGTAGGCACGCGGCCGACGAAGATTGGGCGGTGGTTTTAGAGAGTCCAGATCCGGTCACACAACAGTGGCTCGTTCGGGACTCAAATAGAGGATTCGAATGCGAACTGGTTTTCAATTGTAGACGCCTCGGCGACGAGACCGGTCGAGCGACCATTGTGCGCGGCCATTCAGAGATCGAGAAGATTCTCGATGTCGTTCGAACGCGAGTCCGCCCTCCCGACCCCTAACACAACACCAAGGCGAACAAGACGCGGCTGAGCAACCCGCTACCCCGCCGCGAGTTGACATGACCCTCTTTACTCGAACACTTAACCCTGTTGAGACGCGGCGCTCCCGGTAGCGGGTGCCAGCGCTCGGACGTTCGGCAAGAAACTTTACATAACCCCATACATATTGCTCAGAACCATCAGGCACGGGGTGTGAAAACACTACTTGGGGCCTATTTGAGATCTAAACTTGCGGTAGCAGTCTTCGCAGTGTTCGAAGCCGAAACGCCTCAGGAAGCAATAATGATGGTCTCTGGCGGCCCCTGTGCTGTTGCGAACGGAATGGTAGATGTTTGGTCGCTGTCTGAATCTTGATTGTTGCCAGCTGACACGCAATGGTTCCTTTCATTCATGCGAAGTTCTAGCGGTGATATGACTAAGCTGATTCTCATTCCGATTGCTCGGTCAGGCTATGCTCAACCCCGTTTTGAAAGTAAAACGGAGAGCAAGGCTTGGAAGATGAGCACGCTGCCGCTCCGCTGTTGAAATTTTCGGTAACCGTGCCACCTTTAATATTGTGTAATAAACCGCGCTCCCAGCTGTGTGCGCAAGCAGTAAACCTACTCTTTCCACAAGACACCAAATCTATGCCAATAGAATCTAAAACTAAACCCGCGAAAGTAACCGCGAGTGAATGGAATAATACTGGCAGGGAGATACGGGCCCTTCTCGAAGGAAAGGATTTGCAAACTGACATCACTCTTAACAATTACGGCACTGACAAGGTGGGCGAAGGACCACCGCTCCACGTTCACCCGTATGACGAGATATTTACAATCACTGAAGGCAGGGCCCGTTTTACGGTCGGAGATAAGACGATAGATGCTGAAGCGGGTGATGTCATATTAGGACCAGCGAACATTCCGCATGGCTACCAAAATCTTGGTCCAGGACGGCTTGTTTCTCTGGACATCCACCTCAGCCAGGAGTGGATACAATACGATCTCGCCGACAAGTGGGATCAATCGAGCGTTCGCATTTCAGCCGAATCAAAGATGAAATCCGAGGAGAGCCAATCGGGACAAAAAGACGGAGACAGCCACGCCTAGCAAGCCGTCTGATCAGATTCGGGCTTTTTACCGGCGCGCAATTCCTGTAACTTTAAACAATGAGTGCATGCAAAATCGCAGTAATGATGACGCTCGCCGTCGGATCTGGCGGCATTCCTAAGATGTGTTCAGATCCTGCGCCACCGGCTGAGCAGCAATGCAAAGAGGTTTCCAGTGAGACTGACACCAAGGGCAAGCGACTCTCAGACGGCACGGCACTACCGGGGCCTTGGCAACTGATGGAGCACAGCATCGACCATTACCTCGCTGCGTCTCCCGATCGGCCGATCATTGTCGCTTATGGCGCTACTTGGACCTTATCCAGCAAGCAGCAGTGGCATAAACTATTCAGTGAGAAGGTTACAAACGAGCTACATCGGTGGGGCGGCTTGTGCTTAATTCGCGATCTATCCGAGAATCCTGAATCGGTGAAGACTGAGCTAGCCAAGTTCGACCGCACAGCATTGCCGCTCACAGTGATTTACGACCCTCACCGGAAGGAGTGGTTTCCCATGCCCACGGTTTTCACCGAAGACCAGCTCGTCAAGGCACTGTCATCACGCCAGCACAACCAAGAAGAACAAAGTAACGCTGGAAAACCCACTACCCGCTCCGAGACGAAATCTGAATGATCATTCCACCCCCTAACCCGAAGTCGAAGCGTGCCCCCGATAGTGGATGGGTGGCTTATGACGTTCGGCTATGAACATTTGGACAATGACTAATCGACTGATAGTTTTACTTGTAGCTGGTTTACTAATGGCACCGCCAATGTTAGGCGCCAGTCCAGACAAAGAGGCACTTCTCAAGGAGCCAATTCGTGGGTTGATCGCAATGGGGAACATTGCTTTCCACCGAGAAGATCACGGCGAGGCGAACCCAAAGGCTGATCTTGAGCTTTTGAGCCGTTTTCCCTGCGTGTTCAGCGGAATTGTTGTCAACGTTGCATGGAGCCAATTAGAACCAAAACCAGGGGTGCTTGATACGAGGGTTTTGGATGAAGCATTATCGGCGATTCGTGCCTATAACACCAAACACCCTGATCATCATCTGGGTATTCGCCTAAGAGTCTGGCCGGGGGTAACCGCACCGGTATGGGCGAAACATCTTGGAGGCGAGCCTGTCACGGTTTTTCATAAAGACAGACCGGTGACCTGCGGTCGATTCTGGAGCCTGCCATACCGCAAGGCATGGAGGGATTTTCTCACGCGTCTGTCAGTCAAGTATGACAAAGAGCCGTTGATCAGGGAGATATCTAACACCTCTGGATCCACGATCACGGACGAAGTGACATTACTCTCAGGCAAGCCCGAAGCGGTGACAAACATGCTAAAGGCGGGATTTTCAGACCAGGCATTCCAAGATACCCTGTTGCAGTCGGTCGATGATTACGCGGGTTGGGGAACGACCCTCGTTGAATGTATCTGCAATCCCTACCGCCGCATCGATTCAGGCAGGACAAAACAAGATCCCGATTTCCTAATCAGGCTCATGAAGCATTGGGCAAAGGAATTTGGAGATCGGACAATTTTCGGAAACCACGCGTTTCAAGCCCCTCCGGCTGACCATATCAAATATCTCTACCGTGAAATGCAGCGGAGTCGAGCAGCCATCACTTTTCAGACCCATTCACCCAACGGTCTCAGATGGGACGAATCGATTCGTGCCGCTAGTCAATTCGGCGCCCAGTCTCTTGAACTATGGAGCGGGACCCGCTTTGGAGGATACGAAGCGCAGGGCGTGGAGAAGCTCGCGGCATGGGCTAAACTCTTCCAACCCGATGCCGAACTAGAGGGTGCGGGTCGACCCGCTACCCGTTCCGAGTCGGGTTCAAAGGGTGGCGACAAACCTAAAAAATGAATCAAAGAGGCTCTCTCGGTAGCGGGTGACAGGCTTCAGGTGCCCAAAGTTTAAATCATCATGAATGGTTTTACAGTCGGCTGTAGAAGTCTATGGTGGCACCAGAATGATGGTACAAAATGACGGATGGAAAGAGGTGGTGAGACGCGTGGCTCAACTTAAAATCTGCTTGGTCGCGATGCTTTGTTGCATCAGTCCGGCGGTGGCGCAGAAGAAGCCGCTGAAAATTTACATCATGGCCGGCCAGTCGAATATGGTTGGCACGGGTGGCATCGATACCTTCGATCATCTTGCTGACGATCCCCTAACAGCCCCAATGCTCAAGAAGATGCGTGGGCCTGATGGAAAACCGAAAGTATGCGAGCGAGTCTGGATTTCATCGTTAAATGGAAAGATGAATCAATACGGCGGTGAGGGATTCGGCAAACTAACAGCTGGCTATGGCGTCCGAAGAAAAGATGCCACACAGCCGGACGAATTCATCGGGCCAGAGTATCTCTTCGGCATCACCATGGAAGAGTCCTATGATGGGCCGATCCTGATCATCAAAACCGCTTGGGGTGGTCAGAACCTGAGCGTGGACTATCGCTCCCCTGGTGCCGGCCCATACGAGATGAACACCTATCAGAAAGAAGCCTTGAGCAAAAAGGGGGCACTCGAAAAGGTGAAGCAGCGGAACAAGGAGGCGACCGGTCGCAATTACCGCTACATGATGGAACATGTGAAGAAAGTCTTGGGCGACATCAAGCGAGTTTACCCGGACTACGATGCGGATGCTGGATACGAACTTTCCGGCTTTGTCTGGTTTCAGGGATGGAATGACTTCAGTGACAAGATGACCTATCCGGATAGCTTCGGGGACAAGAGATATGACCTCTACAGCAAATTGCTGGCGCAGTTTATCCGTGATGTTCGCAAAGACTTGGAGAGCCCTAAACTACCGTTCGTTATTGGCGTGATCGGGGTTTACGGCGATTACACGCCGGGAGCCTACACGGCACCCAAAGGAAACACCGAACGTATGAAACTTTTCCGCAAGGCGATGGCGGCACCCGCGGAAATGAAGGAGTTCGAGGGAAGCGTCGTAGCAGTGCAGACGGCACCGTTCTACGAGGACGCACTCGGATTCATCGATGCAAAACAACTCAAGGTCAAAGCCATGGGCGCCAAGTTGGCCAAGAAACATCCTGATGGGCCGAACGCCGACGGATCAATGACGCCGGAAGACAGGAAAGAGTATCTGAAGAAATATCGAGAAAAAATCTGCACCCCGGAAGAGATCGCCCTCTGGCAACGAGCCACATCGATCGGCGGCTTCATTCACTACTTCGGCTCGGCCAAGTTTCATGCGCAAGCAGGCAAGGCATTTGCCGAGGCATTGTTAGAGATGGAAGATGAATAGCCCCGCCATCTATTTCTGTTAGCTTTCGTCATGACGTCATTGGATTGAGTCCATTTGCAAATGACCGAATCCCTCTCTATTCCACAAGCTAGGAAACTGGTGCTGTTATCGCAGAAGGTTCCGCCAGTTCGCCAGGCTGGTGACGCCACTGCGGCTACGCGAGCGGTGATCGAGCATCTGGGGTATATACAGATCGATACCATCTCCGTCGTCCAACGCGCGCATCACCACACCTTGTGGAATCGGAATCCGCGATACCAAGCCACGCAACTCGACCAACTGCTGTCCGACAAACACGTTTTCGAATACTGGTCTCATGCCGCAGCCTATTTGCCGATGTGTGATTTCCGTTTCAGCCTGCCTCGTAAACACGCTCTCGCATGCGGCCATCAGGACCACTGGTATGATCGCGATGAGCCGATGATGAAACTGGTGTTAGATCGTATTTCCAGCGAAGGCCCGTTGATGGCTAAGGATTTTGAGCACACTGGAAAAAAGATGCGTGAGTGGCAAAGCAAGCCTGCCAAACGCGCCTTGGAATACCTCTTCATGCAGGG
This sequence comes from Oceaniferula spumae, assembly GCF_042849255.1. Lineage (GTDB taxonomy): Bacteria > Verrucomicrobiota > Verrucomicrobiia > Verrucomicrobiales > Akkermansiaceae > Oceaniferula > Oceaniferula spumae. Next base: position 3,631,965 of record NZ_AP026866.1, on the reverse strand, counting down.
CGATCTGATGATTCCGCGTCGGGACAATTTTCACAAAGTTTACGACCTCACTGAGCGAGTATTGCCAGAGGGCATCGATACTTCCATGCCCTCTCCAGAGGAATACGCACGGTTCCTGATCACACACTATCTACGCGCCAACGGATTAGCCCAGGCTGCCGAGATCTGTTATTTACGGAAAAACACAAGGCCTCTGGTATCTGCGGCGTTGAAGGAAATGGTGTCGAATGGCGAGTTGCTGCGGGTCCGAGTGGACGGCACACTTTACTATGCCTTATCAGACTCACTGGAACTTCTCAGCAAACCATTGGGTCGCAGCAAACTGAAGATTCTCTCGCCATTTGATAATCTGGTGATTCAGCGCAAGCGCATGAAGGCCTTGTTTGGATTCGACTATCTGATCGAGTGCTACGTGCCCGAACCCAATCGCCAGTATGGCTATTTCTCGCTCCCCATTCTCTGGGACGGCAAGCTGGTTGCCCGGATGGACTGTAAGGCCGACAGAAAAAAGTCACTGCTGCACATTCATCACCTCGCGCTGGAGCCCACAGTCCGGAATACCGATGCGCTGTTCACCGCATTGGGTAGAGAATTGACATCCTTCCTGAAGTTCAATGGCTGCAACCGGATCCGGTTACACAGAACTTCTCCCATGAAGCTCAAAGCTAAGTTGCAGGCTGTGATCGATGAGATGAATTGATGGAGCAACTCATGCTGGCATGTTCCGCGTATGAATAGATTGCGTTCAGGTATTTTTTATCATATTTTGTACCTCAGCTGATTTTCAAAATTCCATGATCACCCACAAGATACTAACTGATGAGGCCGTTGTTGTTGTGATTCCTAACGGTCCATTGACCGAGACGGACTTCGTGCAATTGACGGCGGATGTGGATGCTTGGTTGGCGACCCATCAATCGCTGAACGGTTTGTTGATTTACACCAAAACATTTCCCGGCTGGGAAGACTTCGACGGCTTGCTGGAGCACATCAAATTCGTCAAAGACCACCATCAGAAAATCGGCAAGGTCGCTCTGGTCTCGGACAGCAAACTTGCGACCATCGCTCCAAGATTGGCCAAACATTTTATCGAGGCGCAGATTAAAACCTTTGGGTATGATCACTACGGCTCTGCGCTGGCTTGGCTGGATAGCTAATGGCGGCGAGACGGAAACATTGACTCAGTCAATGGATGTTACGCGAGAATCAATGTTTGCTCAGCGGCAAATATGCTAGGCTGCCTGCATGGAGCAGGATCTACGCGAGCAACTTGCGGCCTTGGCACAAAAGCAGGCCGATTTGCAGGAAAAGCTGAATCGGCTAAACGATGAAAACCGGGCGCTGGATGCCGACATCCGCTGGGTCTCTCGATTGGCAGCTAAGGGATCTGAAGCTCGCGTGACCGAAACGGAAAAGACCACACCTCCACCGCTTCCTGAAAAAGTGGCTCCGGCGATCATGAGCAAGGTCACGCCCGAGACTCCCCCGCGTAAGCGTGCTCCGAAATCGACAGAAACGCAGCCCCCTAAAGTCGCCCCTAACAAAACCTCCGATAAGCCTGCATTCAACCCTGGTGAGTGGGAGATTAATTTTGGTCGGGTGTGGCTGGTGCGCATTGGAGTGCTGCTGTTACTAACGGGTCTCATTTTCCTGAGCACCTACGCTTATAAAAACTGGCTGTTCAATGCTGGCGCTGGTGCCAAGGTAACATTCTTCATGGCCATCTCCCTCACCCTAACAGGGCTGGGGATGTGGCTGGAGAAACGGCATGAGAAGTTTGTCCAATATGGCCGGGTGCTGGCATCGGGTGGCTTGGCGGCAGGCTATTACACCATCTATGCGGCGCATTTCACACCCTCGCTGAAGCTGATAGACAGTCCAGTTTTCGCAGGACTGCTGCTGACCTTGTGGGCCGGTGCGATGCTGGCTTATGCGGTGTGGAAACAATCTCGCGTGGTGGCGGTGATGGCGATAGGTCTGGCGTTCTACGGCACGGTGGTGAACCCTGCCGGTTGGCTCTCGTTGTTCTCGGCGCTACTACTTTCCTCGGCCGGCATCTGGCTGATGATGCGCTTCAAGTGGGTGATGATCGGTCTCGGTACGATGTTAGCCGCCTATGTCTCGCATGCTTTCTGGCTGGGTGGCGTCTATCCGCAGGTGGCTAGTGAGTCGGTGAGGCTCACCTATCTGGCATGTTACTGGCTGTTATTCACCGTGGCCTTGGCGATGCCACAGGCGAAGGAGATGCCGGGAAAAATCCAACGTATTTTCTGTGCCGTGAACAACATCGCGGCGTGGCAACTGACCGTGTTTCTCATCCCGCAATTCACTCCGCATGCGCAGACCGGGTGGATCAGTATTGGCATGGGATTGCTCTGGCTGGGGTTGGCAGCGGTGGCTCACCGAGGGAAATTCTGGCATCACTCGCTGGTTCCTGTGTTTGCCTATCAGGGGATCTTGGTGGCTAGCTTTGGAGTCTTGTTAGAAGCGACAGGCTATACCCGATTCCTGCTGCTAGCGGTGGAAGCCTGCATATTGATGGCACGGGCGCGGAGCTCGATGAGTAAATTACTGCGCTGGGTAGCGGTTGGGATTTTTGTCTGTGCCTTGATCACCGCATCGCCTGTGGCGAATGGTGGAGTGCTGGCAGCCTGGCCTAGTCATGCGGCTCTGGCTCTGGTCTGTGCCGGATTTACAGCGTTGATGCATTTTGATGTGCGGCGTGCTGTGCTGGTCTGGGGTGGCGACAATGACTCAGCCAAGCTGGTGCCTGTTTTGTCCGCTTTGGTCACCTGGATCGTTCTTGGCTATGGAGTATTCAATCAATGGTCGACGGCTGCTGGTGTCAATGGGCTTTGGATCACCACCACGTCTCTGCTCCTCGTTTACCTCTTGGCTAAAAAACCACGCTGGATGGCGGACGTCTCACTGACATCGTTGATTCCCGCCATGGCAGGCATCATCTGGTATGTCATTGGACATGGGAGAATCAGCGCGGGTGCCGCCTTGTTTCCGATCCTAGGAGCCGCTGTGTTCTGGTATCTGAGCCCCCGGATTTCAGAAGCGTGGGACAAACTACTGGCTGGACCGCACCGGGCTGAGTCACCGCCAAACACCGCGCTGGAGTCATGCTTTAGCCTGGCACTCTGGATTATGGTGGCGGTCGCCTTCGGACATCATTTGGAATCGCCGAAGTCGTGGTTGGTTCTGGGCGGAGTTCTGGCTCTGGTCGGCCATGCGGCCGGAGAATACACCCGACGACTTAGCATCACGGTGCCGGCCTTGTTTTTCCATGCTGCCGCCTTTGCCGCGCTGGCTTTCTACGGCACCCGTGAACCGGCACTCGGCTGGATGCCTTCGGTGATGCTGCTGGTGCATCTGACGCTGACGGATGTGTTGTGGCATCAAATGGACAAACTAAAACTGCGCGGGGCGCTATCGCTGGGGTTGGTGGGAACCGTGGGCATGCATGCTTTCCAAGAATTTGACCGCCCCGACCTCACCATGACAGCACTGGGACTCGGGCTGATCGCATGGGCTTACCACCGCAAGGATCACGGCATGGCGATGGTTGGTGGGGTATTTCCTCTCATCATCGCCTGTCTGAGTGCCTCGGTGATGCACGGCGACCAAGACTGGCTGCGCTATATTCCGATCTTAGCCACGCTGGGTGCCCACGCGCTGTTATGGCGTGAGACGAAAGACTTGGAAAATTGGAAAATGTGTCGATTTTTCCTGATTGGCAGCAGCTTGGCATGTCTGTTTCTGACCTCCTCGATGCATGTGCTGGAAAGCTTCCGCGGCTCCGGTCTGGCGATCTGCTGGGCCTTACTGGCCGCTCTGCTGTTCACTGCTGGCCTGGCATTGCGCTGTCGTCCCTACCGACTCATCGGCCTGTTCTGGCTGGCGGCGGCCGTTTTACACGTTGTGTTTATCGATGTGATGAAGCTGGAAACCCCCGGTCGAATCCTCAGCTTCATCACCCTTGGCCTGGTGCTGCTGGCGCTGGGTTTCCTCTACAACCGCTTCCAAGAAACGATCCGGAAGTTCCTCTGATCCGCCGGATTTCGCTAAGGGGAATAACATTGACCTTGCGGCTGCTAGCTCCTAAACACCGCGCCGTAAACCGCTTAGCACTACTATGAGCCAAGAAACCATTATCTACACCAAAACGGACGAGGCTCCAGCCCTCGCCACCTACTCTTTCCTGCCGATCGTTCAGGCGTTCTCAAATAGCGCGGGCGTCAACGTCGAGACACGCGACATTTCACTCGCCGGCCGTATCCTAGCCGAGTTCCCCGAGTCACTCACCGACGAGCAAAAAGTCTCCGATGCCCTCGCCGAACTGGGCGAACTGGCCAAGACTCCTGAGGCCAACATCATCAAGCTGCCCAACATCTCCGCATCCGTGCCACAGATGGAGGCCGCCATCGCCGAGCTCCAGAGCCACGGCTATGACATCCCCAACTACGCCGATGCCGAAGAACGCTACGCGAAAATCAAAGGCTCAGCCGTGAATCCTGTGCTGCGTGAAGGAAACTCAGACCGTCGCGCTCCCAAAGCAGTCAAGGAATACGCCAAGGCCAACCCACACCGCATGGGTGCCTGGTCCGCCGATTCCAAGTCCCACGTCGCCACCATGGGTGCCGGGGATTTCTTCTCGAACGAAAAATCCGTCACCGTCGAGGAGGCCACCACCGTCAAGATCGAGCACACCGCCGCCGATGGTGCGGTCACCGTTCTCAAGCCCAGCGTGCCACTGCTCGAAGGTGAAATCATTGACGCCACCGTGATGAGCAAAAAAGCCCTCATCACTTTCCTCGGTGAGCAAATCGCCGAAGCCAAGGAGCAGGGCGTGCTTTTCTCCCTGCACATGAAAGCCACCATGATGAAGGTGTCCGACCCAATCATCTTCGGCCACTGTGTCAGCGTTTTCTTTTCCGAGCTTCTGGAAAAACACGCAGACACCTTTGCCTCGTTAGACATCGATCTGAACAACGGCTTTGGCGATCTTGTCAGCAAGCTCAACTCACTCTCCGATGAGAAACGTTCGGAAATCGAAGCCGACATCCGCGCCGCCTACGAAAACGGCCCGGACCTCGCCATGGTCAATTCCGACAAAGGCATCACCAACCTGCACGTGCCATCCGATGTCATCATCGATGCCTCCATGCCCGCCATGATCCGCACGTCCGGCCAAATGTGGAATGCCGAGGGCAAGCAGCAAGACACCAAGGCGGTCATCCCTGACTCCTCCTACGCCGGTGTTTACGCCGCCACCATCGACTTCTGTAAAAAGAACGGTGCCTTCGATCCCACCACCATGGGCACCGTGCCAAACGTCGGCCTGATGGCTCAAAAAGCCGAGGAATACGGTTCTCATGACAAGACTTTCGAAATGCCAGCCGACGGCAAAGTCACCATCACCGACTCAAATGGCAATGTGCTCATCGAACACAATGTCGAAGAGGGTGACATCTGGCGCGCATGCCAGGTGAAGGACCTGCCGATCCAGGACTGGGTCAAACTCGCCGTCAATCGCGCGCGCGCCACCGACACCCCCGCTGTCTTCTGGCTCGATGAAGAACGCGCCCACGATGCCCAGCTGATTCAAAAAGTCGGCCAGTATCTTGGTGACCACGATACCGAAGGTTTGCAAATCCACATCATGTCCCCCGTCGAGGCCACCGAGTTCACACTCGCACGTCTCAAGGATGGCGAAGACACCATCTCCGTCACCGGCAACGTGCTGCGCGACTATCTAACCGATCTGTTTCCCATCCTCGAACTCGGCACCTCCGCCAAGATGCTCTCCATCGTTCCCCTGATGAACGGCGGCGGACTGTTCGAAACCGGCGCAGGTGGTTCCGCCCCGAAACACGTTCAGCAGTTCAACGAGGAAAACTACCTCCGCTGGGACTCCCTCGGTGAGTTCCTTGCTCTGGCCGTTTCCCTGGAACATCTCTCCGAGAAATTCGGCAATGCCAAGGCCAAGGTGTTAGGCGAAACACTCGACGCGGCTACCGGCAAATTCCTGCTTACCGACAAGTCACCGACTCGTAAACTCGGTGGCATCGATAACCGTGGTTCTCACTTCTACCTCGCGCTCTACTGGGCCGAGGCGCTTGCAGCCCAGACCGATGACGCGGATCTCGCCGCATCGTTCTCCACCATCGCCAAAGAACTGGCTGACAACGAGGCGAAGATCGTCGAGGAACTCATCGCCGTTCAAGGATCGCCTGTCGATACCAAGGGCTACTATCAGCCTGACGATGCCATCGCTGGAAAGGCCATGCGCCCTAGCGAGACTCTGAACCAGGTGCTTGCCAGGTTGGTATAACCGCAGCCACACAGCCCAATTATTTCATCCCGCCGCCCTCATCATAGGGCAGGCGGGATTTCTTTTTCCCCATCCTTGCTTTAATGATGAAATTTTAGTGGAATGGGCGAACGTATCCGTCCCAGCTTATGAATTTTCGCTCTCTATTTCCTCTCGCCTGTATTTCAGTCATCCCCACGAGCTTTGCTGCGCCGAAGTTAGTTCCGAGCAAGGAGCAACCGCAGATCAAGATCGCACCTGATACCGAACTCAAGGTATTCGCTGATCAGAAATCACAAGGTGTCACTTCACCCACCGCTCTAACCATCGATGAAAAAGGCCGCGTCCTGGTGGCAGAGACATGGCGATTCATGAAGGAGCACGGCATCGATGATAATCGCAATCGTCGCCACTGGCTCAAGGAAGACATCGCCTCGCAGACGACGGAGGACCGACTGGCGATGTACAAACGCTGGTATGCCAAACATCCTCCAGAGCACTACACCAGACATGCTGAAAAAGTCCGCATGCTCTGGGACAACGACGGTGATGGAGTGGCAGACAAAAACACGATCTTCGCCGATGGTTTCAACAATCCGTTAGACGGAACCGCCGCTGGTATTTTCTCATTCAACGGCGATGTTTACTTTGCCTGCATTCCTCACATTTGGTTGCTCAATGACAAAGATGACGACGGTATTTCCGACAGCCGGAAGTCACTGCAGGAGGGCTTCGGGGTGCGCGTTTCCTTTTCCGGTCATGACTTGAATGGCTTTGCCTATGGGCCGGATGGCAGAATCTACGCGACCGTCGGCGACCGCGGGTTCAACATCAAAACCAAGGAGGGCAAACATTATGCCTACCCAGGCCAAGGCGCTGTGTTACGATTCGAGCCTGACGGCTCTAACATGGAGGTCGTGCACATCGGTCTCCGCAACCCGAAAGAGATTGCCTTCGATCAGTTTGGAAATGCCATCACTGTGGACAACAACTCGGATCAGGGCGACCGCGCCCGAGTCGTCTACGTCATGGATGGAGCAGACTCCGGCTGGCGCATGGGACATCAGGTGATGCACTCGTTCCACCGTGAAGCCGACATGGAAAAGCGCCCCATCAATCGCTGGATGGATGAAAAGATGTGGCAACCACGCAACGATCTTCAGCCCGCTTACATGGTTCCCCCACTGATGAATCTGACCAACGGGCCATCAGGACTCACCTATCATCCTGGTCCGGCTTCCTATCCGGGCACTCCGGGGCATTTCCTAGTTTGTGACTACCGCGGCTCCGCAAGAGGATCTAACATAACATCTTTTGCCGTTTCTGCCGATGGCGCTGGCATGAAAGTGACCGAGAACTATTTGTTCAATCAGGGAGCTGCCGTGACCGATGTCGAATATGGTTACGATGGAAAAATTTACGTCAGTGACTTTATCGGCGGCTGGAGCACCCACAAGGCGGGTCGGATCTACACACTGAGCAACAAGGAGTCCAATGGCGATGCTACCATCGAAGAAGTTGGCAAACTGGTGACGAACAACTTCGACGAAATGACCGAAGCCAAACTTGCCGAACTGCTAGCGCACTCAGACATGCGCATTCGACTTCGGGCACAATTTGCATTGGCCGGAAAAAACCAACCTGATCTGTTCGCTACTTCTTTCGAGAAATCCAACACGCTTCTCCCCAAATTGCACTCAGTGTGGGGACTGGGCATGATAGGCCGTCGAGAAAGCGATGCAGGAAAACAAGCAACCGCCAAACTCATCTTCATGGCGATGCAGGATTCGGACCAAGAGGTCAAAGCTCAGATCGCTCGCTGCCTTGGCGAAGCTCAGCCGATCGAAAAACGTGATATGGCACTCATTCACCTACTTAGCGATGACTCGGCCAGGGTGAAAGCTTTCGCCTCCATTTCACTTGGAAAAATCAAACACGCCCCCGCATTTTCAAACATCATCAGCCTGATCGAGACAAATGCCGACAAGGATGCTTACCTTCGCCATGCGGGAGTTATGGGATTGTTAGGCACTGGCACGATCGATCAGTTGGTCGGGCTTAAAGACCACAAAGCAGAAGCCGTGCGTCTGGCAGCTGTGCTCGCCTTACGCCGTCATCAGAGCCCGAAAATTATACAGTTCCTGGAAGACAGCTCCAAGCAAGTGACCTATGCCAGCATTCGTGCGATCAATGACCTACCCATCATTGAGGCTCAACCAGCTGTGGCTGATCTCTTGTCTCGATTCGCTAACAACTCGAAAGATACTGATGATTTCACACCGATGATGCAGCGGCGCTTGGTGCACTCGGCATTTCGTGTGGGCGGTGACAAAAACATCCACGCCCTGCTCGCCTACATCGGCTCAACTAACAAAAAGGTGAATCTCCAGCAGCGCAGCGAAGCCGTTAGATTGCTCGGCCTCTGGAACACTCCACCGGTCATCGACCAATCCGTAGGCCGCTACCAACCGCTGCCAAAACGCGACAATCAGAACCTAACGAAAATCTTACAAGAGGCACTGCCCAAACTCCTGGCCACCAACAGCCCGGTGACCGCCGAACTGCTCGCATTGAGCACGCACTACAAGCTCAAGCTCGATGGTATCCCCGCGTCACGTCTCCTCGCGATTGCTCGCAACCAAAAACTCCAGAGCAAGGCGCGCGCAGAAGCCCTCAAGAGCCTAGCCCAGAATCCTCCGGCAGATTTCGCCAAGGAACTTGCTGCTTTCATTGAAAACAAAGACGCGCTTGTGGCTGCTACCTCTCTGACGCTGCATGCGAATATTGCCGAGGCTGATTCTTCGGATTTGATTTTCGCTGCTACCCACCGATCAAAACCGCAGCTCCTGCGCCAGACAGCGTGGATGATGACCGCCGATACAGGAAGCAACAAGCTCCAGCAGCACCTCGCTGCCGCGATCAGAGAGCTCACAGGAGGTAAGGGCGATCTCTCCTGCGCGCTTGAGATCACCACCGCCGCAGAAACGCAAAAACATACCTTGGTGGTGCAAGCCCTCGCCAAATACAATGAATCGCTCGATGCCAAAGATCCACTCAGCCCCTACATGGTGACTCTCCAAGGTGGTGATGCAGCTAATGGAGCTGATCTGTTCAACTCCCACCCGGCGGCCCAGTGCATGCGCTGCCACACCACGGAGAAACATCACGATGTTGCCATGGCCGGCCCGAACCTCGCCGGATTGGCTAAACGAGGCAATCGCACTTTCATCTTGGAATCACTCGTGAATCCGAATGCCAAAGTCACCAAAGGTTTCGGCACGGTGTCGGCAATGCCCCCTATGGGACTACTGCTGAATAAGAGCGAGATCCGTGATCTCGTGGCATATTTAGCGACCTTGAAGTAACAGAAATAGCTCAGTTTTCCTGAGATTTTTTGACTTGGAGTGTTTCTGCCGCTGTCACAGGATGGCGGACATGAAACACTTTTTAGTCCTGACATTGATCCTCAGCCTCTTCAGCGCCCACGCTGCGGACGGCAAATCCATCGTAGCGGTCTACGACATCGAAGGCACCATTTCTGAGAGCGGCCAAGCCGGTGGCGGGCTGCTTGGTCTTGGTGGCCTCGGCGGCAGCGGCAGCCGTCCACTGACTCACTTCGATATCGTCCGTAGTCTCAAGGCCGCAGCTGCAGATGAAAATGTCAAAGGCGTCGTCCTAGACCTCGGGGGTGCTGGTATCGGCATGGCGCAGCTGCAAGAAATGCGCCGCTGCCTGCTCGCCATCCGCGATGCTGGAAAAGATGTTTGGTTTTACACAGAGGGACTGAGTAACGGCACCGCAATCATCGGTTCTGCTGCGAATCACTTTACCCTGCTACCCGAAGGCGATGTCTCCCTCATTGGCATGTATTCTGAGTCGATGTATTTCAAAGGCTTGTTAGACAAAGTCGGCCTGCAGGTGGACGTGATCCACATCGGCGATTTCAAAAGCGCTGGAGAAACATTCTATCGCACCGGCCCCAGCGAGTATGCCAAGAAACAAGAGGACATCCTCTTCGACTCCATTTTCAACCAAACTATCAAGATTATTGCCGAAGGACGGAAGATGAAAATCGAGGATCTGCGAGCCCTCATCGATGAAGACCTGGTCACTCCGGAACGAGCCAAGGAAGTTGGTTTAGTCGACGACCTGCAATACCGCACCGATTTCATCACCAAAATCCGCAAGCACTACGGCGAGGACACGGAATTCGACCGCAGCTACGAACTGCCAGATCTCAATGGCCCGGAGATCGATGGATTTATGGATCTGATGAAACTCGCCTTTAAATCCGGCAAGTCACAGAAACACCGCACGGATTTCATCGGCGTCGTTGCCTTGGATGGCGAGATCAACGACGAATCCATCGCTCCTGTTAGGAAAGAAATCCTCAAACTCGCCAAGGAGGAAAAATGCAAGGCTCTCGTGATGAGGGTAAACTCCCCTGGTGGTTCTGCACTCTCCAGCGATGTGCTTTGGGAAGCTACGGATGAATTCAAGGCCACGGGCAAACCCTTCGTTGTATCCATGGGGGCCGTGGCTGCGTCCGGCGGATACTATGTTAGCGCAGGTGCCAGTAAGATTTTTGCGGAAGAAGGAACGATTACCGGATCGATCGGTGTGGTCGGCATGAAGTTTGTGTTAGGAGGCGCCATGGAGAAGCTCGGCATCAACGTTCATTCGCGCCAGCGCGGAAAAAACGCCGGCCTGATGAGCACCAGCCGCGCTTTTACGCCGGCAGAATCCGAGATCATCCGCAAGTCGATGCTCGATGTTTACGGCACATTTAAAAAACGGATTACCGATGGTCGTGGCGACAGACTGAAGGGCGACTTGGACAGCCTCGCCGGTGGCCGTGTTTATTCAGGGATCGATGCTCTGAAGATTGGCCTGATCGATGAGATCGGAGGTCTCAATGAAGCCATCGCCCATGCCGCCACACTCGCAAAGATGGAAAATGAAAAGGTGCTCCTTACCCCTGACCCAAAGAGCGGCTTGGAAGGCATGTTTTCCGCACCTGAGAAAAAAGACAAAGATGATGAATTCATCCGCATGTCCAATCGTCAGAACCCCGCTGCCCTTATCGAGCAGCAGCTTAAGTTGCATCCAGCGATCGGTTTGCTCCCAGCCGACCAACGCCAGCAAATTGAGACCTTGATCAATCGCATCAAAACATATCAGAATCATCGTGTTCTTCTAATCGGACCGGACATCCAAGTTCCAGGTCTCTAACGAAGAGCTCAACCACCAAACAAACAACCCAACATAACATTATGGCTACCCAGAAAAAAGGCTGCGGCTTTTTAATCACCGCACTTGTTCTCCTCCTCCTCGGCGGAGGAATCGCAGCATACCTAGGCATGAGTGCCGTTTCATCAGGTAAGGATTTCGTAGAAGACATCGAAAAAGGAGAGGTCTTCGTCACTCCCGGCACCTTGAATTACACACCGGAGGAAGATGGTGAGGTCACCGTCTGGATCACAGGTGACGGCAGCACCGATCTCAACCCCATCGTGATCGAAGTGACCGACGTGGCAGCCGGCACAACCACCAATGCCGACAAGCCTGGCGGCAGCAGCACCATGGGCAATCAGCATCTGGTCGCCAAGTTCTCAGTCAAGAAAGGCCAAACCTATCAGGTGAAAGCCACCGGTGTAGGCGATGGCTATACCTTCCGAGTTTCCAATCTATCATCCAGCGTGGTGCTTTCCATGATCGGTAAGGGAGTTGGCGCTTTCGGGGTATTTGGAGTCTGTGGATTCCTCGCCTTGATCTTCGGCATCATCGGTCTGGTCAAATTCCTCGGATCGAAAAACAAACAGCCGGTCGCAGCATCGCCCGGACCACCAGCAGTCTAATTCTCGACCCTCACGCCGGAGCCTGACTCCAAGGCGTTCCTTCTCAGCCAGTCCCTACCTCGGGGGCTGGCTTTTTTCGGTTTCAGTTTTTGTCAATCTCACAGCCGCAGTCATTGACATTTACCCTGTGATCTGCCCACTTTCGCCCGTCAAATTTCCTTGGCTGTCACAGCCGCACTTCCCCCATCAAGCATAACAACTACTAGAATCATGTACGATCTTATTGTCATCGGCGGAGGCCCCGCCGGATACGTCGGAGCCATCCGCGGAGCCCAACTCGGAAAAAAAGTCGCCGTCGTCGAAGCCGACCGCGCTGGCGGCACCTGCCTTAACTGGGGCTGTATCCCTACCAAGGCCCTGCTCAAGAACGCAGAACTTTTCCAGACGCTCACCAAGAAAGCGTCCACCTTTGGACTCGCATTTGATAATCTGACCTACGACTGGTCCAAGGTCATCGGCCGCTCACGCCAAGTCTCTGACCGCCTCGCCGGTGGTATCGAATTTCTCTTCAAGAAAAACAAGGTCGACTACATCCGCGGTTACGGCTCCATCGCCGGTGAAGGCAAAGTGGAAGTCACCGCTGCAGACGGTTCCAAGCAAACCATCGAAGGCGCTAACATCCTCGTAGCCACCGGATGCAAAAGCCGCGAACTCCCGCCGTTGCCATTTAACGGCAAGTCCGTGATCAGCTCCAAGGAAGCCATGGTGCTGCCACAGCAGCCCAAGGAAATGGTGATCATCGGCGCCGGCGCTATCGGTGTTGAATTCGCTTATGTTTACAATGCCTACGGCACCAAGGTGACCATCATCGAGATGCAGCCTAACTTGCTTCCCGTCGAAGACACCGAGATCGGCCTCGAGCTTCAGAAATCATTCACCAAGCAAGGTGTCCGCTCACTTACCGATACCAAGTGCGTGGCATTCCGCGACAACGGCAACTCCGTCTCCATCGATGTCGAAGGTCCCAAGGGCAATGAAACCATCACAGCTGACGTCTGTCTCGTCGCAATCGGTGTGGCTCCCGTCCTCCCTGGCGGCATGGAAATGGAACTCGACCGCGGCTTTATCAAAGTCGGCGATCGCTACGAGACCTCCATCCCTAACGTTTACGCCTGCGGCGACATTTCCGGCCCACCATGGCTCGCTCACACAGCCAGCTTTGAGGCGATCCAGTGTGTTGAAGGTCTGTTTGTCGAAGGTCACACTCCTCGCAAAGTCGGCAACTTCCCTGGCTGCACCTACTGCCACCCACAAGTGGCATCCGTTGGAAAAACCGAGCGCGCCCTCAAGGAAGAAGGCGTTGACTACAAGGTCGGCAAATTCCCATACGCAGCGATCGGCAAGGCTCAGGCCTCCGGTGACACCGAAGGATTTGTCAAACTTCTCTTCGGCAAAGAACACGGCGAACTGTTAGGCGCGCACATCATCGGCGAGAACGCCACCGAACTAATCGCCGAGATGGGACTGGCCTTGGAAATGGAACTCACCACAGACGAGATCCATTCCACCATCCACGCCCACCCGACGCTCGCTGAGGCCATCCACGAGGCGACTCTGGATGCAGACGGACATGCGATCCATTTCTAACCGATCAACATATCTCTGACAATGAGCGAACAACAACAGTGGTACTACATTGATGCTGCTGGCCAGCAAGTTGGGCCTATCGCCGGTGAGCAGCTGCATGATTATGTCAGCGCAGGTCATATTACTGCCGACTCCCAGTTATGGACTGAGGGAATGGAAGAGTGGCTCCCAGCCAGCCAATTTGACGGTCTCATTCCGGCAGCACCAGCAGCTCCGGTAGCCACTCCTCAGATTAATCTCGGACCTCAGACAGGTGGGCTAGCAGCCGCAACTCGGGTAAACCCTTATGCGTCCCCCGCGGCGAGTGCAGCCCCCCAGGCAGGTGGCGACTATCCTATTCCTATGGTGAATAAGATCAACTTCGGTCTCTTTATCACCTGCCTGCTAGGTGGTATTGCCCTTATGATCATCGGCAGCATGCTCATTGGAGCAAGCTCACCGACAGCTGCGGAAATGAATAGAAATCCGAATGCCTTGAAAGAGTCAGGTAGCGTGGCCTTGCCAATGACCGTGCTCCTGCTGGGCATCATCGTGCTTCTGATATCCTCCATTATCCAGTTCATGGCCATCTATCGGGCATGGGCGATTCTGAAGCCTGGAGGTGGGTCCATTTCACCTGGAGCGGCTGTGGGATTGCTTTTCATCCCTTTCTTCGGATCGATCTGGATGATCATCGTGCTTTGCAAGCTGCCTGGTGAATGGAATAGCATCGTTGCCAGATATAACAATACCGCCGGAGCACCACGCTTGAGTGTTGGTATTGCGATCTGCGTCATCTTAATTCCTCTCATTGGCCAGATCCTCTGGATGAATGAAATAGCCAAGGCCATCAACTTCATGGCTTCCAGCCGCTTGATGCCCAAGACCCAGCAGCCTACCGGACAAGGCGGCATTGTTCTTCGCTAGGAAACAATGTCCACCCTATCACTACTATGAATTACCCTCTTCAGTTCCGGTTCAAAATCGTCGCCCTCGCACCTCAAATCTTCGTTGAGGATGCGCAGGGGAACACCATCTGTTACGTCAAACAGAAGATGTTCAAGCTCAAGGAAGATATCCAAATCTTCTCTGACAACACCAAGAGCCGTCAAATAGCCGCTATCAAGGCAAATAAGGTGATCGACTGGTCAGCCCGTTACTTTTTCTACGATGCCGTGGGAAATGAGATCGGCTCGGTAGGTCGCCAAGGCATGAAATCTCTCTGGCGCGCACGCTATGATGTTTTCAATCCCGGCGACAATACAACGGACTTCAGACTCCAGGAGGAAAACCCATGGTCCAAGATTATGGATGGTTTGTTAGGTGAGATCCCCATCGTGGGCATGCTCACCGGTTACATGTTCCACCCGTCATATCTGGCGATCCGTTCAGACGGAAATCCGGTCATGCGAGTGCGCAAGCAGCCTGCCTTATGGGAAGGTAAATTCACCATCGAGAAACTCGGTGACCTCTCCGTTCAGGAGGAGACCAATTTGATCTACTCATTCCTCATGCTCCTCCTGCTAGAGCGAGCCCGCGGATAATTCACCCAGAGTCATTTCCCAAGACCCCGGTGAGTCTCGCACCCACCGGGGTTTTTCTTTTCTTTCCTGCACAATTCGTTAAACACAACGCCACCAACGCCCCAAGATCCCATGAATGACAACACCCAATGGCACTACACAGACAGGACCGGCGCCCAAGCCGGACCAGTTTCGACCGCTGAGCTCCAGCAATTAATCGCTAAAGGCATGGCGCCGAATACCGGCATGGTCTGGAAAGCCGGCATGCCTGACTGGGTGATGCATTCTCAAGTTCCAGAGCTACAGGTTCAACCCGCACTCGCCACTCCCGCGCCCCAGGCCGCCCCCGTCGCACAAGCAGCAGCCCAAACACCCGAAGTCAATCCATACAGCCCGCCGCAAGCCGCTGCGCAAGCAGGTTTCGAAAACTCTGCTTTCTCGACGGACATGCCCAAGGTTTACGGAGGGATCGGCAGGCTCTCTTTGTTCCTCCAGACCATTCTCTATGTGTTAGGATGCGTGATCGCTGGGGTCGTCATTGGTCTTATCGGGGCCCCGTTCCTCATCTTTGTGGTGATCTTGGTAGCCTTGATCATGGTCATCCGACTCAGCTGTCTGCGCTTGAAGAATCTCGGCATGAACGGTTGGTGGGTGCTGCTGATTTTTGTCCCCATCGTTAACAGCTTCTTCAATATCATGCTGCTTTCTTGTCCACAGGGTTATTCCGATACCCGGAAAATGGATACGGTGGGCATCATCGTAGCGGTCATTCTGGTCACTATCCAAATTGGCTCATTTTTCCTAGGTGGCGACGATGCTGCTACTGCTGACGCCATGCGCGAACTCTTCCAATAAGCCCTGCAATCAGGTATCCCCATTTAAATTTTCCTATTTCTAACCCAACATCTCATCATGTCCGATCAACGTAAACCTTTCCCCTTTGCCCAGTTCGAATCCAAGTGGCAGCAACACTGGGACGAGAAACAAACCTTCCGCACTCCGAATCCAGGCGATGAGGATTTTGATCCTAACAAACCGAAGTATTTCATCCTCGATATGTTCCCCTACCCGTCTGGAGCAGGTCTTCACGTCGGACACCCGGAAGGCTACACCGCCACGGATATTCTGGGTCGGTATAAAAAGATGAACCGCTTCAATGTGCTCCATCCGATGGGCTGGGACGCATTCGGCCTGCCTGCCGAGCAATACGCCATCAAGACCGGCCAGCACCCGCGCATCACCACGGAGAAAAACATCGATAACTTCCGCCGTCAGCTGAAGTCGTTAGGTTTTGGCTACGATTGGAATCGCGAAGTCAACACCACCGATCCCAACTACGTGCGCTGGACCCAGTGGATTTTCCTGCAGCTCTACGGATCCTATTTCAACGAGGAAACTCAGAAAGCCGCCCCTGTTTCCGAGCTGGAAGCCAAGGGCTGGACGCCAGAGCAAATCGATGAAGTGCGTTTGGCATTCATCCACGAGGCACCCGTGAACTGGTCGCCATCGATGGGCACTGTGCTGGCTAACGAGGAGATCGAAGAGTGGAAGGCCAAAGGTGAGACCGTCGAACGCCGCCCGCTGCGTCAGTGGATGCTGCGTATTACCAAATACGCCGAGCGATTGATCAACGAACTCGACGATCTCGACTGGCCAGAATCGATCAAACTCCTGCAGAAAAACTGGATCGGCAAATCAACCGGTGCGGAAGTGACCTTTGATATTCAGGGCAATGAAGTCACCGTCTTTACGACCCGTCCTGACACCTTGTTTGGAGCCACCTACATGGTGCTGGCTCCCGAGCACCCGCTTGTTTCTGAAATCACTAGTGCTGATCAAAAAGAAGCGGTCGAAGAATACATCAAAGCCTGCGCATCCAAATCCGATCTCGAACGAGGAGATCTGAACAAAAACAAGTCAGGCATCTTCACCGGAGCCACCGCGACCAACCCAGTGAACGGCGAGCAAATCCCAGTGTGGATTGCCGACTACGTGATGATGGGTTACGGCACCGGCGCCATCATGGCCGTGCCTGCTCACGATGAGCGTGATTATGAATTCGCGCTCAAATTTGGAATCCCGATTCGGCAGGTAGTTCTCCCTTCTGATGCACCATCCGATTTCACCCCGGATACATTAATTGCTGCTCAGAAAAATGGAGTCCAACCATACTTAATAGCTCAGTCATTTACCGACGACGGTTTCCCTAGCCTGTCCTCTACAGCTCTTCCTGGAAATGGAGTCGCATTCAACTCTGGCTTCCTCGACGGCATGAAAACCAAGGACGCCAAGAAAGCCATCATCCAGTGGTTGGTTGAGAACAACAAAGGCACCTTCAAGGTAAACTACAAACTCCGCGACTGGCTGTTCTCCCGCCAACGTTACTGGGGTGAGCCTTTCCCCATTCTTTGGGAAGACGGTCAGCACAAGCCTGTGCCTGAGTCAGAGCTACCAGTGCTGCAGCCAGAGATGGACGATTTCAAACCAACCGGTTCCCCTGAAGGCCCATTGGCCAAGGCTACCGATTGGATCAACTACTCTGAGACCGCCAAACGTGAAACCAACACCATGCCCCAGTGGGCTGGCTCATGCTGGTATTACATGCGCTACTGCGACCCTAACAACACCGAACGCTTCATCTCAAAAGAAGCCGAGGAATATTGGTCAGGAAATGAAGGTAACGGCATGGTAGACCTCTACGTAGGTGGCACCGAACACGCGGTGTTGCACCTTCTCTATGCCCGTTTCTGGCACAAGGTCCTACACGACCTTGGCCACGTCTCCACCATTGAGCCATTCCAAAAACTGGTCAACCAAGGCCTGATCCTTGGTGAGGACGGGCAGAAGATGTCCAAGTCCCTCGGCAACGTCGTCAACCCAGATGATGTGGTGAAAGAATATGGTGCCGACTCTTTACGTCTCTATGAAATGTTCATGGGGCCGTTAGAGCAGGTCAAACCATGGCAGATGAAAGGTGTTGAAGGTGTTTCACGCTTCCTCGCTCGTGTCTGGCGTTTGGCCTTCGAACAAAACCAAGAAGGCGAGTGGACACTGTCCAGCAAGCTGACCGATGAGGAACCTACTGACAAAGCGCTGCTCAAGGTCCTGCACGAAACCATCAAGAAGGTCAGTGAAGACATCGAGAAACTGTCGTTTAACACCGCCATCTCCCAGATGATGGTGTGCACGAATGCGTTTACAGCAGCCGATAAACTGCCAGCCCTGTTGCTTCGCGACCTGCTTAAATGTTTGAGTCCGTTTGCTCCTCACATCACCGAAGAGATACATGAAAAAGTGGCCGAAGCCTTCCCTAGTGCGAAGTGTTCTCACGGCTACATCCTCTCCGATCGCAAATGGCCTAGCTTCAATGAGGAATTCCTCGTCGAAGACGAAGTCGAGATCGTGGTTCAGGTCAACGGCAAGCTGCGTGGCAAGATCACTGTGGCAAAGGATGCTCCGAAGGATGAAATCGAAGCTCTCGCCCAGAAAGATACGAATGTCCTGCAACACACCGAGGGCAAAACGATCCGTAAAATCATCGTTGTGCCAGGCCGCTTGGTGAACATCGTCGCTAACTAACAGGATGAAAGTCGAAAAAGTTAAATACGTTCTTTGGGCCGCCGATTGGCAACGCTGCCTGCATTTCTACCGAGACCTGTTCGGTGGCGAAGTCAGCTTCGAGTCGGAGACTTGGAGCGAAGTCGTGGTCGCAGGTGCGACCATCGGCATACACGGTGGTGGCGAGGGCAAACGCACATGGACGGGACTTAGCTTTCAGATCGACGACCTGCGTACCGGCATCGAGATGCTCAAGGAACACGGCGGGGATCTAACCAGAGAACCTAGCGACACGGAAGAAGACCCGCTGCACCTTGCCATGTGCATCGATCCGGACGGTAACGAGTTTATGATGACTTGTCGTAGGAACTAAAAACCCTCGCTTGAGGTTGCCACTCGAAGTCTTTATCCCACGGAAACATGGGCCGTTGTATGTTGTAGTAATCGACGGATGTTAGATCCGGATTCACTCCGCCATCACTGAGCAAAAGAATGTGACTGCCAGCCATCGCCTTGAGTTCAGGCTCGAGGTAGCCGATTTTAACAACGGTCACTTCGCACTCCATCGGGTCGATTCCAAGTCCGGTAAAATCGTCCCGTTTGTGGTAAGGGCGTCGGTGTGAGGATAGGATAATCGACCCTCCTCCCACATCCACAACGGCCTCTGGCCCGAGGCGAGCATCGCGCTCCGAATAAGTGCGAACGGTCCCAGTGACGGAGTGAGGCTTGCTATGCACGGTATCAAGTTTGCCTCCCAGGCAGAGTGATACTTCACCGCCAACTCCGACCGAGGCACATTGTTCCACAGCTGCCTGATCCGGGATACTTGCGAAAATGGCAGATCGTTCATCCGCTTGAGACCATTCTAACAATTTACCCAAAACCTCGGTTGTATCCCCTGCTCCACCCGCTGTTGGATTATCTCCGGCGTCACTCAGAAATACCGGTAACGGCAGATCATGGTCATTAAGGTGCTCAAAAGCGGCTTCTACATCCATCGCTGGGGAAAGAAATTGGAATTGGTTCCGAGCATTCCAATAACTGGCGGCCACATCTTCTGCAGCTTGTATGACTTGATCCCGATTCATCCCTGAGACAACCACGGACGCCATGGCCCGTGCTTGGTCCGCCCATGGGTAACCAGCCCAAAGTGAAACATCCCAGACGTTATCGCCGTCGATGTGATCAGTTAGATCCGCCCAAAGTGCCTTTCCTGGATCGACCTCGGTACTCGTCATCTCACCGGACAGTAGCACTGGAATTCCGATCCATGCTCGAACTGGATGCTCGTTACTGCGAACCATTTCCACGAGGCGCTCCATAGCTCGTTCACGAGTTTCCATGAAGTCGATATGAGGCGCCGTCCGGTAGGCCGTGATAAATTGAAGGTTCTCGATCAACTCAGCGGAGACGTTGCCATGAAGGTCTTGGCTACAGGAAACGGGAACATCTGCACGGAGAACTTCGCGAATGGCTAATAGTAGATCTAACTCAGCATCATCCACGTTTTCCACGCTCATGGCACCGTGAATATCGTAGTAAAAGCCATCGATTTCTCCAGCTTCGCGAAGACGATTCAAAATTTCACCCTTCATCGTCTGATAGGCCTCAGCCGTCACAACACCTCCGGGCATGGCACGGAAATGCACGAGAGGAATCCATTCGATATTGTCTGCCAGATCACTCCTATCTTCCAGAAAAGGGTATCGATCCATCAATTGCTCACCGCGGGTTGCAAGGAAGTCTTCGGCTTTCGTGGTCAGAGGACTGAAAGTGCCCGACTCAATATGCATGCCTGCGATGGCTAGACGGATTGGTTTCATTTCCATAGATTAACCTTTCCCCTACAGGCGTCACAGCAATAAACACCATCATCATGACGCTTGGCTTTTCCTACTTGAAACGAAAATCGTAATCCATTAAGATTCAAGAACCTTTCATAACTTACCTCGTTATATACCCTCGAACTCTAAATCTTATCATGAAATTTCTCGCATATGTCTCCGCCTCAGCAGTGCTCTTCACTCAAGGAGTCTTGGGTGCCACAGTTACTTTAACCGATCTCTCGAGCATGACAGCCGATCACACTCAGGGTACAGGGAATTTCGCATCATCAACCGTGAATGGTTCGCCAATTGATAGCACGCAAGACATCACCCTTCAATTCGAAGCAAATTTCAAAACCACCAATCCTAGTGGCGAGCATACATTATTCGAATTCGGTGGAGGGAATGGTACCGGACTTTCACTCATATTAAGCACATTTAACAACAGAATACGACTTCAGGCAGAGCAAGGTGGGAATCAGGTTGGCAATGCGGATGCCCTCCTGAATTCAATTCCACTCAATCAAACTGTTACAGTCACAAGTTCTTTGGATTTGGATCCTACTAGCTCCACACTCAATCTGTTTATCAACAATGTCCTTGTTAGCTCTGTCACAGGCGATCCAATGAGTGATTGGTCTGGAACCGATGGAGCAGGCTACTTCAGCCGCAATGGAAGTATTCTCAGACCAAATTTTGGGAACTCCACGAGCGGCTACGGAGCCCCTACAGCGTCTGATGCTGAAGTCATTTCTGACTTACGGTTTTACAACGACACATTTGTAGCAACGGTGCCCGAACCTTCATCATGTGTGTTCCTTAGCTTGGCTGGATTCGGACTAGTGCTGCGCCGTAAAAAATAAACGCTTACTTCAGTGTATCTCGATCAGCCTTTTTCAGGCCATTAACGACCAGTTCATAGGAATGGTCTATCAGATCACGTAATAGATCGTCAGACATCGTGCCGTCAAAGGTGACGGTATTCCAGTGGCGTTTGTTCATGTGGTAGCCGGGGCGGACGGCTTCATACTCATCGCGCAATTCGATAGCACGGTCCGGATCACATTTTAAATTCGCCTCAGGAGGCACATCGTCCGGATTACAGAGGGCGAACATTTTGCCACAAACTTTATAGACCAACACCTCTGGTCCGAATGGAGTGGTTTCCTCCGTGCCGGGTTTGGCCAGGCAGTAGTCGATGAAGTCGGGGAGAGTCACAGCTTGATCATTTTAGGGTCGAATACCGCTGGATCATAGTCGTCATCCATCCACTCGGCGAATCCTTCGCAGCACTCTTTGTAGCCAAATGCTCCGCCGCAGTCTTCTGGTGGACAGGCTCGTTCTCCTTCTAACAATTTAGGTGCGTCGGCATCGGATTTTTCTTCGATCACGAGCTCGTGGGTCCAGTCGTCAAAGAAGTCATAGCGATACATCATCCGCAGTGGCAATTTGCGTCTGCCTACGAATTCGGAAAGAGTCACTTCCGCCTCGTCTTGAAAATCATCCTGAGGCGCGACTTGCTCTTGGGTGTCCGCAATCACATTGGTGAGGCGTTTACCTTTCCCCCAGCGAAACTGATGAGCCTGCTCATCGTTCCAGCCCATCGCTTTCTGGATAATCTGATGCAAGTCCGCAAAGGTGGCGGAAGCTGGCACTGTGAAACGACGCCAGATCAGCGGCTCGACTTCATAGAGGAAAATCTTGATGGTGTATGAATCCATGACCCTGATGTAAGCTGATACGCACACAAAGGCACGTCCTTTTTTCCCAGTTCAGTGTATCAGACTCAATCACTCACCGCGCATGTCGGCGAAGAAATTGGCCAGATCCTCTTCTGAGGCTTCTTCTCCCATGATGTCATCGTAGTCCATGTGCTGAACATATTTATCATCGAGCTCCATGAGGAACTTGCTGGCCTCGCCGGCGTGCTCCTGGCCCCACTTCGTGCGAACGGAACACCATGTGAGTGTGCAGCGGTCTTGTGCACGGGTGATCCCCACGTATAGCAAGCGGCGCTCTTCATCCGTGGTGCCCTCTTCGATACTACGCTTGTGCGGCAGGATGCCTTCCTCCAAACCGACGAGATAGACGATGGGGTATTCCAAGCCCTTGGACGCGTGCAGTGTGATGAGGGTGACACCTTTTTGTTTTTCGATGTCGTTATCGTCCTCGCGGTCGCGAGCGAGGGCGGATTGATCGAGGAACTTCTGCAGGGTTTTGCCTTTTTTAGAGGCGTCCTTGAGCTGCTGGACTACGTCATCGATACTGTTGCGGCGCATGTCCATTTCTTTCTCGTTCTTGGAGTTGCGCTTAACCCATTCGATGTAGCCGGTCTCCTCCATCAGAGCTAACAGCACATCGCCCATGTTTTCCACGCCGCTGGTCATACGCTCGCGGTATTTCATGATGAGGGTGGTGAACTCTGTGATGGCGTTGCTCGCGCGGGAGGAAAGATCTTGTGGTGGCACGCCCATGGACTCCCAGACGCTGCCACCTCGCAGACGGGAATTATCGGTTAGAATAATCGCCGCCGCCTGCCCAATGCCCCGAGGCGGAGAGTTCATAATCCGCAGCAATGGCACATCAGCGCTCGGGTTGGCGAGCACTTGGAGGTAGGCGAGAATATCACGCACTTCGCGCTTATCATAAAAACTCTGCGCCCCGATCATGCGGTAGGGTATTTCTTGTTCACGCAAGCCCGTTTCCAAGTGACGGCACTGAGAATTCGTTCGGAATAAAATGGCGATGTCTTCGAGGGGAATTTTTTCTACCCGGTGAAGATCTGTGATTTCGTTTGCAATGAACTCAGCCTCTTCCTCATCGCCGGGCATGGAAATAATGCGAACGTCCTCACCGCCTGGTTTCACCGAGCGGAGCTGCTTTTCTCTCCGACCGACATTGTGCACGATCAGTGAGTTCGCGGTATGAATGATCGAGTCCGAGCTGCGGTAATTAAACTCCAGACGGATGACCTTGGGGTTCGGGAAGAACTTTTCAAACTGGAGGATGTTCGCCACTTCGGCACCACGCCAGCCGTAGATACTCTGGTCATCGTCGCCTACCACGCAGACGTGATAGGGCTCACCGACCAGCTGCTGCAGGAGTCGCATTTGCAGACTGTTAGTATCCTGAAATTCATCCACGGTGATGCGTGTCCAGCGTTTGCGGCAGATGTCGCGCACGTCAGGGAACTCGCGCAGGAGTTGCTCGGCAAGTAGCAGGAGGTCATCGAAATCGACGGCGTTCTGCGCACGGAGTTCGTTGGCATAGGCTTGGGCGATTTCGGCAATGAAGGGATCGTCCATTTCTGAGAACGGGATGCCTGCATTTTTGGCTTTGGAAATCATCGAGATGACCAAGCCGGGCTCAATCTTCTCCTGAGCACCGCCTTTTCTAACAATGATCTGCTTGATCAACCCGGTCTGGTCGTTGCCGGTGTAGATGGTGAAGTTCTGCTTATACCCCAATCGGTCAATTCCGGTCCGGAGGATACGCACGCAGAGAGAGTGAAAGGTACAAACGGTCAGCTCATTGCCGGCTTTCTTGCTGACCATCTGGCAGACGCGCTCGCGCATTTCGCTGGCTGCTTTGTTGGTGAAGGTGACGGCGAGAATTTGATCGGCCGGAATCCCTCTATCGACCATGTGGGAAATTCGGCACGTGACGGTGCGCGTTTTCCCCGTGCCGGCACCAGCCAGGATGAGAACTGGGCCATCGAGGGCGTTTACGGCTTCGCCTTGCGCGGGGTTCAGACTGGATAGATCAAATGACATGGGTGCGACGGAGATGTAGTCGCTTACGCGTAAGTTTCAAATTCCAAATATCGTGGAAATCAAAATCGCTCCTCTACTCCGCTGCCTTACCAGCCGTCTGTAGAGTCCGGAGCGTGTTTGTGCTCCTTCTCGTGGGGGCAATGAGCCACCGCCTTGCCAATCTGAGGAAAAGTGGTGCCCAGCACGTAATCCCCTCCCATGGGGCATACCGGCATTTTCTCGATGTAGGCCTCTGGACCGATGATGTCCGACCAAGTGATTTTATCACCAATGTTGAATCCATGCAGATTCTGATGAGCACGAACTGCCTGATGTAGATTCCGAATGTTGAGAATGCACCCAGCCCGATCCGCACCCTGCGCGTATTTCTTAGCTCCGATCTGCATCACCTTCGTCAGCGTAGAAGCCTCGGCTTCTTTTTCGATGATCCGCTTGGTGAGCTCCTCGTTTTTGGCTTCCAGCTTTTTCAGCTGGGATTGAGCCTTAGCTAGCTCGGTTTCCAATTGTTTGATTTGCTCACGATGGTCTTCTTTTTGTGCTGCAGGCGCTTGATCTTGTTTCTGGCACGAAGGCAATGCCACAAACAGGGCGGCAATGATCAGACTGACTTGATATTTCATAGTTGAGAACAACGAAGCACCGACCATGAGAGAATCAAAGCGCAAAAAACCGGCACGACTCAATAAGAGAGGTGCCGGTGTTTTAAAATTGTTATTTGCGATCAGTGAGCTGGCCTTTTATCGACCCGGGCTGACTTCGGGGGTGACTTCGAATTCCTTGAGTTCAGTGCCACGGAGAACGCTAAATTTCTGCGGCACTCCTGCAATGAGGTAGTAGAAGGCATCCACCACTTGAGCGTATTCACGCACCTTGGTATCACCGATGCTGAGAATGACGTCGCCATTTTCCAAGCCTGCTTTTTTGGCGGGAGATCCGGGTCGCACGCTTTCAACAATGGGCGCGGCAACCAGCTCGTCCATGATGATGCCAATCCAGCAGCGACTTACCCGTCCGTTGCGCTCCTTATCCTTGCGAATGCGGCTCACCACTTCCACAGGAAGGCAGTAGCTGCTCTCGGGAGCATTGAAAACGGCTTGGCGAACCAGACCGACGAGTTTCCCATCAGCATCATAAATGCCACTACCTGGCTGAGGTACGGCTTTTCCGTGATTGAGTCTCAAGACGGCCAGCGGCAGCACCTTGCCTTGGAAACGATTTACCCGGCTAACAACACGGGCGACATTTTCGCGATCCATTGCTGAGGTGTAAACGGCCTGTGAAGGAGTGAGGGTGGACGACACTCCAGCCTCTGCGACTTTCCCCATGGCTGATACGGAGTCGGCGGGCAGCTGATAGATAGCTACCCGGCTATCTGCGTCATTCACCACGAAAGTAAGTGGAACTTTTTTATCACCGATAGTGAGAGTGGCGTTGTTGACGTCAGAGCCAAGCTCAACGACGGTCGCGACAGTGCCCTTATCGTCTAGGAGCACACAAGAGGATGTTGATTTCTTACCTCCTTTCGATTTCAGCGCACCAAAATCGATGGTTTGAGCAAATACCTGCGAAAATGAGAAGGAAGCACCTAAAATTCCGATTGTTAGAAGAGAGAGTCTTTTCATAGAACTGATTGAAATCATGGTCTGTATCTTTGCCATGAGAGCACGTTGGGGCAAGGTAAATGTCGCGCACTTGAACTGTGATGGCCCCAGCCATTTCAGCAGCTGGGCACGATCTGATGAGCCCAGAGTTAGGCAACCCAAGTCAGACTAGTAGGCCTCGCGGTGAGGTGTCTTGTCCTTGTCCGGAGCCAGCATGTCTTTGCCTTCCTCATCGGGCACAGGCTGACCAAGTGGAGTCAGGTGTTCCACTGGAGCTGTGGGAAGCTGGGCTGGATCATTTTGTTTGGGCCAGAGCACAAAGGCCAACATGAACGCCGCGTAAGCAAGGCCACCACCGTAGAGCAGACGCATCTTGTTAGCACCAGAGAACCAAGTGCCGACGCGTTCGAAAAAGAGACTGCGCGAAGAACGCTGAAGAAGCTCCTGGCGTTGACGGCGATGGAACTCATCGAGAAACTCCTCAAAGTAAGCATCGTCAGGCTGCTCATATCGCTTCAGTGCGATCAGGTCCTGAACTTCCTTGAAATTTTCAGATTTGAAATTTTCGTTTTGCATAAAATTGAGGTGGTTGGTGGGGAGTGGGGTTTTGGGGGAAATTTGGGATCGCTCGGGGAAAACGAAGGATTTGGCGGGTATTTTAAAAAGATTTGTTAAGAAATCAAGATAATAAAGCGTCGGTTTCGATTGGCTGATTATTGGTCCGGAGAGTGGGTGCGACCGGTGAATTCTTGGAGATGTCCTTGGAGTTGTTTGTGAGCGTAGTAGAGTCGCGATCTTACGGTTCCTTCCGAAACCCCTAGAATTGCGCTGATTTCGGCGTGTGGCATGCCTTGAATATCAAACATGGTGACCACCGATCTATGATCATCAGACAGTGCTGCCATGGCTTCGTTCAATTTTTTTTGAAGTTCGTGGATATTTGACTGCCTGCGGGGATTTGCCTGATGGCCTTGGTCGATAAATGCCGGATCGTTCTGAATACCAGAATCGACGTCATCAAAGCTGTATCCAGCCCTTCTTTTGCGTTTCTTGAGGTAATTCAGGGTCATATTGACCGAAATCGAGTAAATCCAGGTGTAAAAGGTGGAATTCCCACGAAAACGACGGAGTGAGCGGTAGGCCTTGGCGAAAATATCCTGCAACAAGTCGTGGGTATCCTCTTTGTTCGAGGTCATGTGATAGACCAATCCGTAGAGTTTACGGCTGTATTTCATCACCAGCTCGTCAAAAGCGCGGGTGTCACCGTCTTGGGCACGACTGACCAGGTCGGCGTCGGGGTCGATGGATTTTTTCTCTCTGGCCATGTGTCGGCGAAATCAGGGTAAGGGGAATGAATGGAAGACTTGAAGGCGACTTCACCATGGATGATGAAGCAAGGTGTGTCAAAGCCACTTACGTGATCACGACGACGAAACGCTCAGGGCAAAGCGGATATCAGAAGGAGACACACCAGATGGGGAAATGTTCAATTTCCCTGCCCTTTGCCGGCAAATCGGGTGGTGATCACGCCTACACAGCGGGTGTTGGGCATGATGAACTTCTCAATCTCCACGGTGATGGAGGCGACTTCAAACTCGGCCAAAACGGCGGCGGCGATGTCTTCGGCGAGAGTTTCTATGAGCTTACGCGGGCGCTCGGCTGCGATCTCCTCAATTCTGACTGCCACTGCATGATAGTCGATGGTGCGACTGATATCATCATCGAGTGGCTCAGCCCTCAGCTCAGGCTTCGGGGCCATGATGGCGGTCACAAGAAGGTCCTGACTGTTGGCTCGCTCTTCGTCCGGCACACCGATGTAGCTGGTCACTACGAGACCGCGTATGAAAATCTGATCGTTGGAATTCTCCGATTGCATGAATATTACTGGATGAGGGTTGGCGGGGTTTCTAACATCGAGCGTAGCTCGGCTAAGTCGCGAGCAAGATAATCCGGATCTACGCTAAGGAGTTGTTGCTCATTCTGATAACCTGTTAGCAGTGCAATGGAGCCGACGCCACCATGACGCGCGGTTTCGATGTCATGAGTCATATCACCGAGGAACACGGTTTTGTCTGCTTCCAGCTGATGGCTTTCCAACATCAAGTGGATCCGCTCGCGTTTATCGAGCACTCCCGCGTAGGTTGCTTCAAAAAAATGATCCACGCCCAATTCGACAGCGTGACTGTCAAAAGCCTGCGCATCCATGGAACTCAAAATAAACATGCGCACATTGCGCTTGTGAAGGAATTCGAGAAATTCAAAGGCATAGGGCAGCATCGGCGATATCACTCCGGCGGCTGCAGAATTGGCAAATCCAGTGCGAAAATGATCCTCTAACTCTGGCAGCGGAACATTCGGTAGGATCTCCTCGTAAAATCCGATGTAGGGGAGTCGGAACTGCTGCTTGAAGTCATCGCGCGTCATTGAGGGCTTGCCGTAGACCTCCAAGACATGATTCGTAGCATCCAAGACCATCGCCAGGTCATCGACCAAGGTGCCTGACCAATCGAAGATCCAGTTCTCGTAGTGATGGATTTTATCCTTCATCGTCTGATGTGTGTTAGCCGATTTTAAAAACGATCTTTTTCACCGTGTCCTTACCGAGCTCCCGGTGCAAATTCTGCAGTAACTGAGAACTCATCTGCTGAAGGTGGAATTTCATCGCGGGCTGAACCACGCGTAGGACCAGAACGCCATCGCGGATCGATTCCGGCACGGTGTGCTTGGAAACAAACTCGCCAGCGACGGTGCCCCAGGCTTCCTTGAGCCTTTCCTCGTCAACACCATCGGACAGGCCGACGATTTTGAGCAAATCATCCAGAAACTCGTCCGGCTGATGAATATTCCGGGCTGGATTGGGAGGATCAATCCCCCCGCGCCACTCGGTGAGGAGTTTGGCGCGGATGCGGTCGGACCCCTTGTTCCGGGGCCTTCCTTTTCTTGATCTGGGCTTATTCTCCCCCATCATCGCCAATGGCCTCCACCGGGCAGCCGTCCATCGCTTCGACGCATTGCTCGCGCTCCTCGTCGTTTTCTGGCTGCTTGTAGACAAAGGAATAACCCTCGTCCTCTTCACGGGTGAAGTTGTTTGGAGCCGTTTCGCGGCACAGGTCACAATCAATACACTGACTATCGACGTAGAAAGTGCCGTTTACGTTTTCGGGATTTTTATCTTCTTTATCGGCCATGGTATGGGTGGAGTTGAAATGCGTTTTGCTGCTGTTCCTTCGCCCAAGACTGCGATGTAAGCAAGTCTGAAATCCTCAGCAATGGTTGACATGGCCTTCACCAGGCTAGAATTCCCTCATCACTATTCTGCTGGCCAAAGAATCACCTTGCAGATAATTCCGTCTGTATCCACCCTTCGAAAAGCAGTCAGCAACATGGACGACAATCAAAACAAGGCAGCCCGCAAGGCGCGCGATCTCAGTAACCAACTGGAGGAAGAAGACCTCTGGGACCTCGAAGACAGCTGGGATGAAGAGGACGAAGAGCCAGCTGCCGCAGGGACTGAGGCTCCCGAAGAAGAGGCTGACGATGAAGCTCCACTCGAGGAAGAACCTCTCGATGAAGCTGATATCGCTGAGGAGGACGATGTGACCGCTGAAGAGGAGCCGGAGGAAACCAGTTCAGACTCGGAAGACATAGAGGAAGAGCCCGAGGACAGCATCGAAGACGAAGAAGAGGTGCTGGAGGATGACGAACTTGAATCCGACGACGAGCCCACCGAGACGGCTGACCTTTTTGAAGACATTGAGGATGAACCTGAAATCGAGGATGAGTTCGAGGACATCGCTGACGAACCGGAGGAAACCGAACCAGAAGATACTGATATAGATGTTGTCGCTGAGTCTGAGGACATTGCGCCTATCACGGAGCCAGCCGAAGAACCCACACAGCCAATCCCCGCAGAAAGTGCTGCCGCCGAGTTTAAAAAACCGTCGCTGAGCTCGATCGAAAAAATCTCACTGTCCGCCTTTGTCGTGGTATTTCTTGGCCTCGCCATCTGGGGATATATGTTCCTTCACGAGCGCAACAATCTCGGAAAACCTGAGACGACTCTTAATTTCCCCGTCAAAGGAAAACACACCACTGTCAGTGATTTTCACACCTTCTGGCAATCGCCCGAGGACGCCCAAGGCATCAAGCTCGGGGCCAAGGTGATACCTGGAGCGAGCATCACGCTGGACGACGATAGCAATGGCTCCGGAGCTCTCCGTATTTATTTCCTCAACGCTGAAAAAAACACGGCTGGCGACACCGTCACGATCTCGTTCTCGGACGGGAAATTCAGCAACGGCAAGAAAACCATTGAAGTTCTCGCCACGGATGGATTTCATCAGGAGGGCGACTTCAGTGCTTATGTGTTAGATCACACTTTGGCATGGCGCATCCGCGTGCTGGAAGCAGACAGCGCAAATGCCTCGGGTGATGACTTCAGTGAAATCATCGATACCGTCATTGAACCCGTCAGGAGATAGGCTAACACGTTAGCCTAACAGGATCAGACCAGCAGGCTTTCGGCCATCGCTCTGGCTTGTTTGCCGCCTCCGCCTAACATCCTCACCAGCTCGACGATTCTGTCCTCGTCTTGTACTTGGACCAGTTGAGAGCATGTTCTACCATCGCGCACTTCTTTGCTAACCACAAAGTGATGCGCCGCCACGGCCGCGACTTGTGGGAAGTGGGTGATCGCCACCACTTGATGTCGCTCGCCTAGACGGGCCATTTTTTCTCCGACAGCCCGGGCGATTTCGCCGCCAACGTTGGCATCGATCTCATCAAAGACCATCAATGGCGTGGCATCCTGATCCGCCAATGCGCTTTTCACGGAAAGCATGACTCGGGAAATTTCACCACTAGAGGCGATCTGGCGCAGAGGTTTCATCGGCTCACCTGGGTTGGGCCCGAATTCAAACTCTACACCTTCCAATCCACCTGCTTCGGGCTCTCTGTGCGGCAGCAGTCTGACTTCAAATGCTGCTTGCTTAAAACCAAGCTCTTTCAGATGTCGGGCGATTTCCTTCGCGAGTTTCGGCGCTGCTTTTCGACGTTTCTCGCTGAGTTTCGAGCCCGCCGCATCGGCTAACTTTCGTGCGGCGGCTACTTCATTTTCCAACTCCTGCAATCGCTCGGCGCGGTTTTCCACCGAGTCGAGTCGATCCGCTATCTCATTCCGGTGAACCAGCACATCATCAAGGCCCGGGCCATATTTCCGCTTCAGTGTTTCCAGCGTGTTGATGCGTTCCTCCAGCGCAGCAAGCTCAGCCGGGTCAGTGCTGAGGTCGTCGAGATAATCGATCAATCCACTGTCGATTTCTTGAAGTTCCATCACGGCACGATCCACACCTTCCAGTGTTTCACGCAACCCCGGATCCAGTTTTTCCAGATCTCTGCAGAGCTTCTGCAACTGACCGAAGCGGTCCATCAATGTGTCTTCACCTGCGGAAAGCAGATTAGTAGCTCCGGTGGCCAGCTCAACGAGTCGTGAGCTGTTAGAAGCTCGTTGGTAGTGGGTTTCAAGTTCCTCCTCCTCATCTGGATTCGGTTTGGCGGCATCGATTTCGTGCAGCTGGTGTCGCAGCAATTCCAGCTCACGCTCCCCTTCAACGCCAGCCGTCTGAAAGTTATGCAGGGAATCGCTGGCTGAACGCCAATGCCTCCACGCTTTGCGAAAATCCCTGCCTAGCTCTGTGGCTCCGGCGTAGGCATCTAACATAGACAACTGACGCTCGGTAGAAAGCAAGCCTTGGTGATCATGCGGGCCATGCAGATCCACTAAATAGGCTCCCAGGCTTTTCAGCACTGCCAATGTCGCCGGAGAGTTATTGATGAATTGTTTGTTAGAAGTCAGACCGATGACGCGCTTGACGATCAATTGGCCATCATCGCAGGCATCCAGCCCGCTGTCTTCCAAGATGCTGTTGACCACCGGAGCGTC